>CAYYAP010000027.1:0-6356 GCA_964469575.1 uncultured Thiohalobacter sp. | reverse complement strand
GCTGACTTTTGCCAGCGCCGGTAGTCGTCAGGATGATCGACATCCCACAGGACTTCAAGTTCACTGTAACGCATGCCGGTATGATGCAAGGCATCCCGTGTCTGCTGCATCACCCTGTCACTACTCCAGTGAATGTTGTCAAATACCTGTGCCTCGGCGCGGGTTGCGCCAATCAGCACATACCCGCCATCTTCACTGGGCCCAATCACCACCTCGGTTTCACCAGCAAGGTGTTGTAGCGCGCGTTCAAGATATGTCTCATCCATGACCGGGCAGTCTGTACCGATAAGCAGTGCGCTTTCACAGTGTTGTAATACCGTATCGAGGGCGTAGTACATACGCTCACCAAGGTCATCTCCCTGCTGCGCAACAACAGCCGCGCCTGCGCGCCGGGCGAGACTTTGCACGAATGGGTGTTGCGGGTCTCCTGTGATATGCAGTTCGATGGGCGCGAGCCGGCTGGCGGCGACAGTCGTGATGGTCTGTTCCAGCAGTTGCCGATACACCGCAAGCGCTGCATCAGCGCCAATGCCCGCAGCAAGACGCGTTTTCACCTTCCCGTGTTCCGGCGCTCTGGCAAAGACAATGATGCGGGCCGTTGGATAGCGGAATTCAGCCAGGGCATCACGACTTGCCCCCTCATTCCGGCGTACGCCGGAATCCATCGCCTGGAAAACGCTGGATCCTGGCATGTGCCGGGATGACGAAACATCGGTGATTCCATAGTAAGCCGCCAGATAATGCGCCGGCACACCGAAATAATACGCGGCCCGGAGTAGCCACATACGAACAATTACCCTCACGATACCGCCGCTTTCCCATCGCCGGCTTGACGTTCCGAGTGTCTCTGCCGTAAACACCGGACGCATCACCCTCTTCAGGCGGGCGGACAGATCGATATCTTCCATCAGCGGAATAGCCTGAAATCCACCGACACGATCAAACAGGTCCCGGGTAACGAAAATTCCCTGGTCACCGGTCAGGATACCGGTCATGCGTGAACGAATATTCATCAGTCGCGCAACGATCCGCAGTAAGCGTCGCCGACCCGACAGGCGCACCGGGAATCCGCCCCACCCCGCCGTATTTGACAGCGCCTGTGCGATCAGTTCGTCAGCCCGGGGCGGAACAATCGAGTCTGCATGGAGAAACCACAGGATGTCGCCACTCGCGACACGCGCGCCAGCGCGCATCTGGACGGCGCGCCCACGCTCCGATACCAGGCATTGATCACACCAGGGATGAGCCGTCGTTGTTGTACCGTCGGTACTTCCCCCGTCAACGACAATAATTTCATGCCCCCGTTGGCGTAGCCCCTGGAGGGTGGTGAGCAGTGGTTCGATATTCCCGGTTTCGTTCACTGCGGGAATGACAATACTGAGTTTCATAGCGCTAATTATTCGACATACAAAATTAAACCAGAATCTGTAAATGTGTTATATCATTATGATATACTGGGAAAAGCATATGAGTCGTATTCCCGGTTGGAAAGATGCGAAGTAGTAGGCGACACGCGCCACTATAATCCATTAGACTCGGTTTTAATAACAAGTTGTGGTTGGCAGCATGAATCAGCACGATTTCAAAATACTGGTTGTCGGGTGTGAGGCGACCTGTCAGGCGGTAAGACACATACTCGAAAGCGCGGGTTTCACGCAGGTTTCCAGCGTTAATCGATGCCAGGCGCTTGAAGGCCGGCTGGCTGACGAATCCCGCCTGGATATTATCGTCAGCGAGCTGGAACTGGCCGATGGTTCGGCGCTGGACCTGAAGCCGTTGTTACAAAAATACCACCGTGCTGACCTCCCCGTTATTCTTCTCGCCGAGACCGGCGGTGAAAGCATTGCGCTGCGTTGCCTTGAACAAGGTATTGATCAACTCATCATCAATACTCCGGCTTCGCTCGACAGGCTATGCGCCCTGATCCCGTTTGTGATCGGGCAGGCAAGGGAACGGGTACAGCAGGCGCGACTGGCAAAAGAACTCCAGGAGGGCAAGGATCGCTACCTCGACATCTTTGATAACACCAGCGACCTGATCCAGTGCCTCGCGGAAGATGGCCGTTTTCTGTACACCAACCGGGCCTGGCGTGAAGCTATGGGTTACAGCAAGGACGAAGTCAGTCATCTGCGGCTGCCTGATGTCCTGCACCCGGACAGCATGCAGTGCTGCCAGGAACGGTTTTCACGCCTTAAAGCCGGCGATACATTACAGCACATCGATTTTAAATACGTCACCCGAAATGGGGAAACGCTGCATCTTGAAGGCGACTGCGGCTCCATATTCAAGGATGGCGAGGCGATATCGACCCGTGGCATTTTCAGAAATATTACTGCAACGGTTAATGCCGAGAAAGCTCGCAGGATGAGTGATGCGCGCTACCAGACCCTGTACGAAAATGCCCCCGATCTCTATTCGATTATCAACGCGCAGGGCCTGTTTGAATCCATTAACCGTACCGGCGCCCGAATGCTGGGTTATGAAGTCGATGAGCTGATCGGGCAGCCGGCAACCCTGGTTATCCACCCTGAAGATCGTGAAAGGGTTATCGCCTACCTTACCGAGCGATTCACGAGTCCGGAAGAAAAGACGGGTATTGAATACCGCAAGGTGAGAAAAGACGGTTCCGTATTGTGGATCAATCAGCGGGTCAGCCTGGACCCGGATACCAGTCAGCCCCGCTTACTGATCCTGTGTCGTGATATTACCGAGCAACGCGAATTGCAGAAACAACTGTCCTACCAGGCGACCCACGACGACCTGACCAAGCTGCTCAACCGTCGTGAATTTGATAGTCGCATGCGACGCCTGCTCATGACATCTGCAAGTTCGGATGATCATCATGTGCTCTGCTACCTAGACCTGGACCAGTTCAAGGTCATTAATGACACCTGTGGACACGTTGCCGGTGATGAGCTGCTACGTCAGGTGGCGGCTATATTGAGCCAGCAAATTCGTTCACGTGACACGCTGGCAAGGCTTGGCGGGGATGAGTTCGCCATCCTCATGGAACACTGTCCGCTGGAGCAGGCAGAGATCCTGGCCAATCGCATCCGCGAAAAAATCGAGGACTTCCGTTTCCAGTGGAAATCCAGGCGTTTCAGCATTGGGGTGAGTGTCGGTGTGGTGCCGGTGCAGCGTTCAGGTTCGGTGGAGGATGTTCTCAGTCTTGCCGACTCGGCCTGCTATGAGGCCAAACAACGGGGGCGCAACCGCGTCCATGTATTCCGTCCCGGCGACCGGGCCTTTGTGGGGAAAATTGGCGACAGCCGCTGGGCGAGCCGTATCAGTGAGGCGCTGGATAACCATGCGTTCAGCCTGTTCGCGCAGGAAATTGCACCCTGTTCAGGTCACAGATCAGGGCAGCGCATGGAAATCCTGCTTCGGTTGCGTGATGAAGATGTCACCATCGCGCCAGGCGCGTTCATGCCGGTAGCCGAGCGTTACAACCTGTCCGGAAAAATTGACCACTGGGTGCTCGACAACACCATGAAATGGTTTGAACAACGCCCGGAGGCGCTTGCCGAGCTGGATCTGTGCTCGGTGAACCTGTCTGCTCTGTCATTGTGTGACGAGGCCTTCCGGGACTATGCGCTTGAGCGTGTCTGTAGCTCGGACTTTCCCGCCACAAAACTGTGTTTCGAGGTAACGGAAACAGCTGCCATATCCAACCTGGCCCTGGCGACGCAGTTTATGAACGCACTACGCGACAAGGGCTGTCATTTTGCGCTGGATGATTTTGGCAGTGGTTTGTCGTCCCTGGCGTATCTCAAGAATCTGCCTGTCGATATCGTCAAGATCGATGGTGCATTTATCCGCAATATTGCCAGCAGCGATGTTGACCGTATGATGGTCAAATCGATCTGCGAAATCGCCCGTATGATGAATATGAAAACAACAGCAGAGTATGTCGAGTCGGAAGATGCGCTGCAGATTCTGCGTGAAAGTGGTGTCGATTTTGTACAGGGTTTCCACATTGGACGACCGGTCCCGATGGATGAGTTTGCAGAAAGCCGGCAGCATAACGCCGAGATTCTTCACTTCAAACGCTGACCTGCAGGCTGACGCAATGTTGGCTATAGTTAATACAGGTCTATAGGGGAGGTGACTATGCACAAAATCTGTATTGTTGGCGCAGGACGGGTGGGAGAATCGACTGCCCAGATCCTTGCCAAGGAAGAGTTGTGTCGTGAAGTGGCACTGCTTGATATTCACGACGGCGTTCCACAGGGCATTGCGCTGGATATCCAGCAATCCGCTTCCCTGCTACGTTTTGACACGCGTGTCAGCGGTGATACCGACCCGGAGATCATGCGTGATTCTGACCTGGTCATTATTACCGCCGGTTTCCCGCGCAAGCCCGGTATGTCGCGTTCCGATGTGCTGGAGTCCAACCTGACTATCATCGACGGGCTTGTCGATCACGTCATGCACTATGCCCCTGACGCCATGCTGATGATGGTAACCAACCCCGTCGATGTATTGACCTGGCGCGCCTGGCAACGGACCGGCTGGCCACGCCACCGGGTATTCGGTCAGTCCGGCGCACTGGATACAGCGCGCATGATCAGTTTTATTGCCACGGAAACCGGCTATTCCATCAAGGATATCTCCGCACTGGTACTGGGTGGCCACGGTGATGCCATGGTCCCCCTGCCCCGCTTCACCGACATCTCCGGTATTCCGATCGAGCACTTTATCGATGAGGCGACCATCGAGCAGATTGCCGAACGCACGCGCCAGGGCGGCGGTGAAATTCTGGCATTGAAAAAACACAGCAGTGCCTACGACTCTCCGGCAGCCGCAATTGCCTCGATGGTCGACGCCATTCGCCATAATCGCCGGCGCATCCTGCCCTGCGTAGGCATCCTGGAGGGCGAATATGGCCAGACCGGTATTGCCATGGGTGTGCCCGCGGTACTCGATGAAAACGGCCTGGTGAAAATTATTGAGTTGAAACTGAATGCGCATGAACGAAAAGATTTTGAACGATCCGCCGACATGGTTCGGGAAGACATAAAATTGCTGCCATAACTTCATGGCGCCGCAAAGGGAGTCGCACCGATGGCTGAAGATACCGTAACCGTAATTGACAACCGAACCGGAAAGCGTGTCGAGCTTCCGATACGCAAGGCGACACAGGGGCCAGACGCCGTCGATATCGGCCGATTCTACCGTGAAACCGGCTATTTCACCTACGACCCCGGGTTTCTCTCCACGGCGAGTTGCCACAGCCAGTTGACCTACCTGGATGGTCAAAAGGGCATGTTGATGTACCGGGGTTACCCGATCGATCAGCTGGCCGAAAAGAGCCATTTTATCGAAGTGGCCTACCTGATGTTGTATGGCGAACTGCCGCAGCAACAGGAACTGGATGGCTTCCGCGATATTATCACCCACCACAGTATGCTCAACGAATCCCTCAAGAGCTTTTTCCGTGGTTTTTATCATGATGCGCACCCCATGGCGATCATGATCGGTGTGGTGGGTTCCCTGTCAGCCTTCTACCACGACTCCACGGATATCAATAATCCTCGCCACCGGGAAATCGCTGCGCACCGCATGATCGCCAAGATGCCCAGTATCGCAGCCGCCAGTTACAAACATTCGGTGGGTGAACCACAGGTGTACCCTGACAATAGCCTCAGCTACACGGGCAACCTGTTGAACATGATGTTCTCGGTACCCTGCGAACCTTTCGTGCTTAACACCGTGGCGGAGAAAGCCCTCGACCTGATCTTTATCCTGCACATTGATCACGAACAGAACGCCAGCACGTCTACCGTGCGGCTGGCCGGCAGCTCCGGCGCCAATCCGTTTGCCTGTGCCGCATCAGGCATAGCCGCCTTGTGGGGGCCGGCGCACGGCGGCGCTAATGAGGCGGTTCTGAACATGCTCGATGAGATCGGTGACGTCGCCAACGTGCCGAAATTCCTGGCGCGTGCAAAAGACAAGAATGATCCGTTCAGACTGATGGGATTCGGTCACCGGGTTTACAAAAATTACGATCCGCGCGCGCGCATTATTCGCAGCATGTGTCACGAAGTGCTGGAACAGCTTGGCGACGCCAATGACCCGCGTTTTGAACTTGCCTTGCGACTGGAGGAGATTGCGCTCAGCGATGAGTACTTTATCGAGCGCAAGTTGTATCCCAACGTGGACTTCTATTCCGGGCTGATCTACAGCGCACTGGGTATACCGACCAATATGTTTACCGTCATGTTCGCCATCGCCCGAACCGTCGGCTGGGTGGCGCAGTGGACGGAAATGATCAGTGAAGACAACCAGCGTATCGGGCGTCCCCGGCAACTGTATGTCGGGCCAACGCAGCGGGACTATGTGCCGATCACGGAACG
>CAYYAP010000026.1:0-24708 GCA_964469575.1 uncultured Thiohalobacter sp. | reverse complement strand
TCGCCCGATATAGTCATCGGTAGCGGGACCAATGGCGCCTTCAATGGTCAGCTGAATAACCGGATTGTCAGCACTGTAGACAGATGCCACATTCAACAGCAGACCAGCCGCAAGGAATAGCGGTATAGCCAGAAATACCCGCGTCAGTCTCAACATTTACCGGACTCCAGGTTTGACTTGTCAAGCATAGTTCAGATGCGGCCATAAAGCTTACGTAACTCTGCTTTGGCCGCCTCCAGAACGGCTTTCTGTTCCGGGTCCAGGTGCCTTCCGGCACGGTTGATATAAAACACCAGCATCGACATTGCAGAACGGAACGGTGGAGATTTACGTCGCCGACTGGACTCGGCGGAACGTTGCAGGGACAGGGCAATACGACGCGGGTCTTTCCAGGTAAAGACCCCCTCTTCGAGATCCAGCGCATCGCTTTCCCGCGTTACACGGGCCGTCCAGTTCCTGTTCTCTTCGACCATGGGCAGCAGGAATCTGATGTACAGCCTTTTTACAGGCGCTCTGGCAAATGCCTGCGAATCTCCAGCGCATCATACTGCCCGAGATTTTTCTCAACCTCGGAAATTTTAACGCCGGATAAAGTCTTCAGGTTGTCTCTCAGGAAACCCAGCAGAGGCGGGCCGGCTACCAGCAGCAACCTGTTACAGCGTCCTTCATTATGTGCAGCCTGCACATGCTCGACGATCTGTTTGGAAAAACGGATAGTCTCCTCCTTTTTGGGCTCGACGGATGATCCCATGGCATGACGACCCTGGCCCTTGCTGTCAAAGCTGCGCCCCGGTCGGTCAGAGGTCAGCGTCTGTTCCCGCTCACGTGCTTGCGGATGTTCCAGCTCATCTACCTTGATCAATTCGCCGCGTGGGTCATCAACAGTAAAAATACGCGCCTTGCTTTGGTCTGCAACCACTATCCAGTGTTTAGACATAACGCCTCCTGATGAATCTATATAGCTTGTGAAAGTTTTTTCACTTAATGCTGACTGACACGCTCCCCGTTCACCAGGGGAACAAAGGCAACACCGAGCACACTATCTGTCAGCATTTTGCCCTGCTCGTCTTTTCTGGCCAGCATCAGTTCCTGGTGGCTGTAGGGCAAGCCCACAGGAATGACCAACCTGCCGCCCGGCCTGAGTTGCTCGGCGAGCGCTGAAGGAATATGTGTGGCGGCGGCGGTAACAATAATGCCGTCATACGGTGCGTGCTCGGGCCAGCCCAGGTAACCATCACCAATACGCATTTCGATGTTGTGGTAGCCCAGCCTTTTGAAAACGTCTGCTGCAATGGCGCCCAGTTCCGCAACGACTTCGAGCGAATACACTTTGCTGCACAACTGCGACAGTATGGCCGTCTGGTAACCGGAACCAGTGCCAATCTCAAGAATACGATGCTCCACTTCGGGTGCCAGCAAGTCGGTCATCAGGGCTACAATATAAGGCTGGGAGATGGTCTGGCCGTAGCCGATGGGCAAAGGACCGTTTTCAAACGCGGCAGACTTCATGTTCGGCGGCACAAATGCATCCCGCGGCACCTTGCGCACGGCTTCCATAACACGCGGGTCGAGTGCATCCTTGCCGATCAGGCTGTGCGTATAGCGCACTTCGGCATTGATATCTTCAAGCATCTCCTGCTGGTTGTTTCTCATCTCAGGTGCCTTCCTGCCAGGAGGAAAGATAGCGCGCCTGCTCATCCGTCAGGGTATCTATCCGAACATTCATTGCCGCCAGTTTCAGGCGCGCCACCTCCTGGTCGATTTCAACGGGTACAGCGTGGACGCTGTTATCCATCCGCTGCGGCTGTGTTGCCAGGTGCACGGCACATAACACCTGGTTGGCAAAACTCATGTCCATGACGGTGGAGGGGTGCCCTTCAGCCGCGGCGAGATTGACCAGCCGACCCTCCGCCAGCAGGCAGATCCGCCGCCCGTCGGCAAGCCGGTATTCATCAACCGATTCCCGCGGTCGCTGTTTACTGATCGCCATCGCCTCCAGCGCGGGGATATTGATCTCGACATTGAAGTGGCCGGAATTCGCCAGCACACAGCCGTCTTTCATGACCTCCAGGTGGGCCTTGTCGACAACGTGTTTATCCCCACTGGCCGTGACGATAAAGTCGGACAGTGCGGCCGCTTCCCGCAGTGGCATAACCCGAAAACCATCCATCGCGGCCTCCAGCGCCCGCAAGGGCTCGACTTCAGTCACAACAACGTTGGCGCCGTGTCCCTTGGCGCGCATGGCGATGCCCCGACCGCACCAGCCATAGCCGACCACGGTAAAGGTCTTGCCGGCGATGAGGATATTGGTCGCACGAATCACACCGTCCAGTGCGCTCTGACCGGTTCCGTAGCGATTATCAAAAAGGTGTTTGGTCATGGCGTCATTTACCGCTATGACAGGGAACCGTAGTGCACCCTCCCCGGCCATGGCGCGTAGCCGGATTACGCCCGTGGTGGTTTCTTCTGTGCCTCCCAGCATCTTGTCAATCAGGTCGGGTCGCGACTGGTGTATCCGGCTGACAAGGTCAGCCCCGTCATCCATGGTAATAACCGGCTCATGATCGAGCGCCGCATCGATATGCTGGTAGTAACCTTCGGTTGATTCACCACGAACCGCGAACACAGGAACGCCATAGTGTTCGACCAGTGCGGCGGCCACGTCATCCTGGGTGCTCAGGGGGTTGCTGGCACACAGTACAACTTCCGCGCCCGCGGCTTTAAGGGTGCGAGCCAGGTTGGCGGTTTCCGTGGTGATATGCAGGCAGCCGCTCAGATGAATGCCCCGCAGGGGCTGATCCTGACTGTAGCGTGCCATAAGTTCACGCAACACCGGCATTTCCTGCCACGCCCACTCTATACGTTTACAGCCTGCCTCTGACAGTGCCGGATCCTTAATATCGAAATCGCCGGGGCTTGTCATGCTGCAAAGTCACGCAACCTGATTGGCATCCGTTTCGCACCCCAGTTGCCAGGGTCCGGTTCAAATACACCGGCACAGGGGGTCCCGCAGGATGCGCATTTCCCATCGGCAGTCAGATTCCAGTCAGACAGCACATACCAGTCACGGCCAATCAGTTTCTCACCGCACTGGTGACAGTAGGTGCTATCGCCGGCCTTGTTATGCACGTTCCCCGTGTAGGCGTAACGCACCCCGTTTTTCATGGCGATGTCGCGGGCGCGTATCAGAGTTTCCCTGGGCGTGGACGGGACATCCATCATCTTCCAGTCAGGGTGAAAAGCAGAAAAATGCATGGGTACATCCGGCCCCAGTTTTTCCACTACCCACTGGGTCATCTCGTTGATTTCCTTGTCCGAATCGTTCTTGCCCGGTATCAGCAGGGTTGTCGTCTCCAGCCATACGCCGGTTTCATGCTTGATGTATTCCAGGGTTTCCAGGATCGGCGCCAGGTGTGAACCGGTGATCTTGTGATAGAAGTCTTCGGTAAACGCCTTCAGGTCGACATTGGCGGCATCCATGTACTGGTAAAACTCCTTGCGCGGTTCAGGGCAGACATAACCGGCTGTGACCGCAACAGACTTGATGCCCTTTTCATGGCAGGCTTTGGCGACATCAATGGCATACTCGTGGAAAATAACCGGGTCATTATAGGTGTAGGCCACGCTGCGGCAATCCAGTTTCTGTGCTGCACTGGCAATCAACTCCGGCGATGCCTCGTCGGCCAGGGTATGGATTTCCCGTGACTTGCTGATATCCCAGTTCTGGCAGAACTTGCAGGCCAGGTTGCAGCCCGCCGTGCCAAACGACAGCACCGGTGTGCCGGGCAGAAAATGGTTCAGCGGCTTCTTTTCAATCGGATCAATGCAGTAGCCACTGGAGCGGCCGTAGGTCGTGAGTACAATCTTATCGTCGAGATTTTGACGAACAAAGCACAAACCACGCTGGTCGGGATGCAGTTTGCAAAAGCGCGGACACAGGTCACACTGAACCCGCCCATCCTCCAGTTTGTGCCAGTATCTGGTATCAACGGTATAACGATCGCGTTCTGTCATGAGAGTCATTCCCGCTTGCAATAGTGTGATAAATAACCGATTACGCAAAACCTGTCATTGACGCGTATCAACAGTCGTAGTGTCTGTCTAAAGTATAGTTGCCATAGACAACTTGGCCAGAAGACCGGAGCGGAAGGAGCATCATGCCTGTTCATAACGAAGACATCGCTGCTGTATTCGACGAAATCGCGGATCTGCTTGAGATCGAAGGCGACAACCCGTTCCGGATTCGCGCTTACCGAAACGGTGCACGCACGCTGCGTGAGCTTGGCCGGGACGTTTGTATACTGGTCGAACGCGGTGAAGACATCACCCGCCTTTCCGGTATCGGTAAAAACCTGGCTGACAAGATTCATGAAATTCTCGACTCCGATCATTGCCGTACACTGGACAAACTGCGCAAAAAACTCCCCGCCGACCTGACCGAGTTGCTGAAACTTCCGGGCCTGGGTCCCAGGCGAGTGCACGCCCTGTTCCATGAGCTGGATATCCACAACCCCGAGCAGCTGGAGCGTGCGGCCCGTGACGGCCTGATTCAGCAGTTGCCCGGTTTCGGCGCAAAGACCGAAGCGCGCATCCTCGAAGCCCTGCAGGTGCACGCCGATACCAGCAAACGTTTCAAGCTGGCAGTCGCCGGGCGCTATGCCGAGTCGCTGGTGGCGTATCTCAAAATCACAAGCGGTGTCACCTGGGTGGAAGTTGCCGGCAGTTACCGACGTTGCCGTGAAACAGTAGGGGACCTGGATATCCTGGTCATTGCACAGCATGGCCGCAGCGTCATAGCGCACTTTGTGGCCTACGATGAAGTTGAAAACGTGCTGTCCAGCGGCACCACGCGCGCCTCCGTCATCCTGCGCAGTGGCCTGCAGGTTGATTTGCGTGTGGTAGCAACGGCAAGCTACGGTGCAGCACTGTACTACTTCACCGGCAGCCGCTCGCATAATATTGCCGTGCGCCGCATCGCCCAGCGGCAAGGTCTGAAAATCAACGAGTATGGTGTATTTCAGGGTAACAAACGCATCGCCGGGAAAACCGAGGGATCGGTGTTCGAGGCGGTTGGTTTGCCCTTCATACCGCCGGAGCTGCGGGAAAACCGCGGCGAGATCGAGGCTGCCCGCGCCGGCCTGCTGCCGACCCTGGTTGAAACCGGTGACCTTCGCGGTGACCTGCACTCACACACAAACGCCAGCGATGGCCATGAATCAATTCAGGTTATGGCCAGTGCAGCAAAAAAACACGGCCTGGAATACCTGGCCATCACTGATCACTCCAGGCGTTTGACAGTCGCCCACGGGCTGGACAGCAATCGGCTGCTGGCACAACTTGAGTCGATCGATAGCTTCAACGCAGGGAATCATGGCATCACCCTGCTCAAGGGTATAGAGGTCGACATTCTTGAGGACGGCAGCCTGGATCTACCGGACCACATCCTCGCCCGACTTGATGTCGTCATCGGCGCCGTGCACAGCCGCTTCGACCTGACACGTGCGAAGCAGACACGAAGGATTCTACGCGCCATGGACAACTCCAACTTCACCCTGCTGGCACACCCTACCGGGCGCCTGATCGACCGGCGCGCGCCCTACGACGTCGACATGACAAAAATCATTCACCACGCGCGGAAACGCGGCTGCTTCCTGGAACTGAATGCACACCCGGAACGACTGGACCTGCTGGACACCCATTGCCAACTGGCGCGCGAGGAAGGTGTGCTGATCAGCATAAATTCTGACGCACACAGTATCGCGGACTTCGATAATTTGCGTTTCGGCATCGGCCAGGCCCGGCGTGGCTGGCTGGAAAAACAGAACGTACTCAATACCCGCCCGCTATCAGAATTGCGCAAACTGCTGACGGGAAGTCGCTAGCCAAATCCCGAAATTCTGCAGCCCGGGCGGTGTCCATATAAGCGCTTCCTTAAAAGCTTCCCCTTCCGGCGATGTGGCATTTATTCCGCAAAAGCGGTGAAGATTGCGGCAAGACAATACGATGTCCCTTCTCCCCACATGGAGAGAAGGGTTTTCCATTATTAGCGCAGACTAATGGTGTTTGCAAACCGCCTTCAGTGCCGTCATGGCATCGTCATAGGACACATCCGGCTTCCCCTCACCGCGCTTGCCTCGCTCGGCACAGGCGACCACATCGTCCGCCGACAGGATGCCTTGCAGACGACCGTTGCCGTCGATCACCGGCAAGCGGTGCACATGCCCTTCTGACATAGCCTGCAGCGCGGAGGCAATGGTGTCTTCACTGTTGCAGCAATACACATCGCGGCTGTTGGTCACCTCACCGGTGGTGATATCGCGCAAGGACCGGTGTTGCAGTGCACCGGCCATGGCAATGTCGCGGTCTGTGATCATACCGATGGGCATACCATCATCATCCATGACCGGGATGGATCCGCAGTCTCCATTCCACATTTCCATCGCCACGGTCTCCAGATCGGTTTGCGGGGTGCAGGATCTGACATTGGGTGTCATCACTTCAGAAACTCTCATGGTGTATTCCTCCTTGCTAACTACATGAACTCTGCCCTAAAGATGATAGTACAAAAAACAGATTCTGCTGAAGGGGATCTCATTATTTTACGACCCTGACCTCCATGTCGCCCTGCCTGCGCACCACCATAATGCCGACGTCATCTTCGTAACGGTGCACCTGAATGTCGACCGAAGCGTCCCCTGCACGAAGGTTCCTGAGTTCTACCGAATTCAGGAACGGCGGCAGTTGGGGTTTATTGAAATCGAGTCGAGGTTTGGAAGTGTTGGTCAACGAAATGCCCAGGCAAGCCTGCACAAACGAAAACACCACGGTACTGGCCCAGGCCTGGGGTGCGCACGCGACGGGGTACAGCGTAGGGCCCTCGCCGGGACGACGTACAAACCCGCAAAACAGTTCGGGCATGCGACTGAGATCAAGAAACAGGCTGGCATCAAACAGGCCGGTGACGATACGAGTGGTTTCCTGGTGAAAACCATAGCGCGCGAGGCCCAGTGCAATCAGGGCGTTGTCGTGGGGCCATACGGCACCGTTGTGGTAAGACATCGGGTTGTAGCGCGCCTCGCCTTCAGAAATAGTGCGGATGCCCCAGCCAGAGCAGGCGCTGTCGCTGAGTAAAGTGGCGGCAACACGCCTGGCATATTCCGGCGTGGCGATGCCGCTGAACAAGGTGTGGCCCGCGTTCGAGGAACGTACGCGACACGGCCGTTTTTCACCGTCAAGCGCGAGTGCGTAGGTAGCTATGTCTTCGCACCAGAATGCCTCGTTGAAGTTTTGTTTTAACGCACTCGCCTTTTTTAGCAGCCGTTCGGCAGCCTGCGCATTGCCTAGCATCCCGGATAAGGCCGCAGCGCGGGTCCAGGCGTCGTAGACATAACCCTGCACCTCGCACAGTGCGATTGCCCCCTGCGCCGCTGTACCGTCAGCATGAAACACGGAATCGTCGGAGTCTTTCCAGCCCTGCTGCGAGAGGCCTCGTTCATTGTGACTGAGATATTCGATGAAGCCATCGCCGTCCACATCACCATAGTCTTCGATCCAGCCAAGTGCCTTTTCGATGTTGGGCCAGATGGATTCGATGAACGCGCGGTCGCCGGTGCGTTCGTAGTAGGCACCGGCAAGCACGATAAACAGCGGTGTGGCGTCGACGCTGCCGTAATAGCGGGCAAAGGGTACTTCACCGAGTGCCGCCATCTCGCCACGGCGTGTTTCGTGCAGGATCTTGCCCGGCTCGGCTTCCCGTGGCGGATCGACCTCGGTCGCCTGGTTGGCGGCGAGGTAGGCCAGCACGCCGCGCGCAAGATCAGGACTGACCCACAAATATTGCAGTGCCGTGATAATGCCATCCCGCCCGAACACGGTGTTGAACCAGGGGATGCCGGCGTAGGGGTAGAGGCCCATACCGGTCTCGCTAATCAGTAAATGCAGGTCGGCGGCGGAGCGATTCAGCCAGTCATTGAATTGCTCGTTGGAGGTATGCACCGCAGCATCCTGTTGACGTGCCACTTCCAATTCATGCGACACGGTCTTGAACGTCTCCCAGTAGTTGGATTCCAGTTCCATCTCTTCATTGAGCTGGCAACCGATAGTGAGGTAGATGTCCTTGCTGGCCCCGGGAGTCAGCGCCACAGCGAAGCGTATCTCGCCATCCTTGATTTCGGCATCGGTGTTGTCCAGTTCGATAGAGGTCTGGCGCAACACGTCGTCCAGGCCCCGGTAAGCGATGACGACGGTCTGCCCGGAGATACCGGGTTCCAGGTGCTGTCCCCTGGCAGCGCGTGTTGCCCCGCGCACTTCAAAAATATCCGCGAAATCCGTTTCAAACCTGAACACAAAGGGAATGTCCACCGCGGTTGTACCATAACTGGTCAGGCGCAGGTGCTCGTAACAGACACTTTCATAGAGCACTTTGGCGCGGAAGATGTGAATCGTATCCAGGGGCACCAGTAACCGGCCATCCTTACGGATTTCAGGGACGGTTAAGTCGACGGTGAGCAGGTTGTTATCGTCTTTAACGGTTGAGTTCAGGAAAACCGGACGGCGTCCATCTGCGAGGCGCAGATCCAGGCGCGACAGGAAGCGGGTATCCTTGTAGTAGATGCCCTGTTCACTGTCCCCGATGGAGTGGATGTCACCGTAGCGGTCAAACACAGCGAAACTGTCGCCATGTTTGAGTATGCGCGTGCGGTCGTCCAACCGCGACGAGGTCGCGGGCACATACAGCCTACTACCTATTTGTATGACATCGTCCATCGATACTCGTTACCCTGCCAGGCGTGGTTGTTCACTGCTACCCAGCCGTTTATAAACGGAAAGATAATCCTGCGCCATGCGTTGCGCAGAAAACCGTTCCTCGAATACGCGCCGGCACTGCCAGCGTTCCAGTGCGCCGACCCGTTCCAGGGCCGCAACGGCTTCGTCCACGCCGCCGACGATAAAGCCGGTGACACCGGATTGCATGACTTCGGGAACAGCGCCGCGCCGGTAGGCAATGACAGGCGTGCCACAGGCCATGGCTTCCACCATCACCAGACCAAAGGGCTCCGGCCAGTCGATGGGAAACAGCACGGCATAGGCGTCGCCAAGCAGTGCCTGTTTTTCGCCGTCATCGATCTCGCCGATAAACTGGACCTGCGGGTCGTTCAGCAAGGGGCGAATACGGGTGTCAAAGTATTCGCGGTCTACGGCGTCGACCTTGGCGGCGATCCTGAGCTCCATGCCGGCCCGTCTGGCGATCTCGATGGCGTGCTCCACACCCTTTTCCGGAGATACCCTGCCGAGGAAGGCGAGGTAGCTGCCCGGCTGCGCTTGCAGCCGATACAAATCCTCCGGCACCCCGTTGTATACCGTGCCCTGCCAGTTGGCCCAGGGGAGGGCGGCACGCTGATCGTTGGATATCGAGATCACCGGCACCTCTTTAAACTCCCGGTAAAAGGGGTGTAACTCGGGGATATCGAGGCGCCCATGGTGCGTTGTGATGTGCGGTGTGGCGAGTCGTCGGCACAAGGGGAAATGGATGTAGCCGGTGTGGAAGTGGACAATATCGAAGTCTGCCGCCCGCCGCAGGACTTTCTCCAGCATCAACAGGTGCGGGGCCAGGTGCTCAGTGATACCGTCGCGCCGCAGCGCCCGCGGCCAGGGCGCGACCAGCTCGGCCTGCGTCACCGAGTCACCGCTGGCAAACAAGGTGACTTCGTGCCCAAGCCGAACCAGTTCCTCCGTCAAATACGACGCAACGCGTTCCGTGCCACCGTAATGGCGCGGCGGTACGCTCTCAATCAGTGATGATACCTGCGCAATTCTCATTGCCGAGGTCCCTCCTCAGCGAACAGTGCCCAGGAACCTCGGGTTTCCTGGCGATCACTCCTATGTCCCTTTTCCGCTTCAGAAAACTCTGATTAAAGTGCCCCTTCTCTGCAAGTGCAGAGAAGGGATTTACCTCATACCCGGCCCTAATGGTGTTTGCAAACCGCCTTCAGGGTCGTCATGGCGTCATCAAAGGACAGATCCGGCTTGCCCTCACCGCGCTTGCCTCGCTCGGCACAGGCGATCACATCGTCCAGCGACAGGATGCCTTGCAGACAACCGTCGCCGTCGATCACCGGCAAGCGGCGCACATGCCCGCTTGTCATCGCTTGCAGCGCGGAATCAATGGCATCTTCACTGTTGCAGCATTGCGCATCGCGGCCGTTGGTCACCTCGCCGGTGGTGATATCGCGCAAGGCCCTGTGCTGCAGTGCACCGGCCATGGCAATATCACGGTCGGTGATCATACCGATGGGCATTCCGTCGTCATTCATGACTGGAATGGAACCGCAGTCTCCATTCCACATTTCCATCGCCACGGTTTCCAGATCGGTTTGCGGGGTGCAGGATCTGACATTAGCGGTCATTACTTCAGAAACTCTCATGGTGTGTTCCTCCTTGCTGACTGTATGAACTCTCCCACGCAAATCATAGTCCAAAAAATAGACTTTGCATTGACAAATATCAACAGGCCTGTGCCATTCACGGTCCGGCAATGTGGTGCTTGCCAACCGGCTGCACGGTGCTGGCCTGGGGACCCATCTCACCCTGCCCTTCCACAAAGCGTACTTCACTGCCGATGTCGAGTTGTCGGAAGCCACCGTTCAGAACACTGTTTTCATGGAAGTAGACTTCCCGACCGTCCGGCGTCTGGATCTTGCCATACCCGTCCTCTGGAAAATGTTCGATAACCCGCCCGTGAGGCGGTGTTTCGTGGTTTTTGACCTTGCGCTGGGTCCGGCGCAACCGGTCTTCCAGTTGACGGCGGGCGGCATTGAAGGCATCGCGAATGGCGACATAAATATCTTCGTGCGCATGATTCAGTCCGCTGTCGCGGCTGACCACCAGCTCGTTGCCCGGTACGGTGATGTCGATCCGGATCTGAAAGAGCTTTCCGTGATGTTGATGTTGAGCTACCAGCTCCACTACGACCCGACACGCCATAATATGATCATGAAAGCGATCAAGTTTTTGTGCTTTTTCACGAATCCTGGCCTCAACAGCCGGTGAGGGTTCCATATTCTGAAAGGTGATCTGTAAGGGTATCTGCATAGTGTTCTCCCCGGGAATGCCGCCTCCAATACTGAATATAGCAGCCAGTTTACGGATTGTCTCCAAACCGGAAACCGGTCGCTAATGCGTAAAACTCTTGATGATATAACCCCCGGATTTTTCATCGTGCTCGAGCTGCAATAATTCACGCAGCTGCGCTTCTTCCAGCAGTTGACCAAAGGTTCGAAAACCATGATAGGTTTCGTTAAACCCGGGTTTACGCCGTTTTAACGCCTGCTTGACCATGGAGCCCCACACCTTCTCTTCATCGCCGCGCTCTTCAAACAGGTCTTCTATAGTTTCCATCACCAGATCCAGCGCCTCCTGTTTTTTTTCTTCATCGGAGCGGATTTTAGCCTTGCGCACCGTTTTCTTTGCTGCAACCTTGCGCTTCGTTCTGCGTGGTCTCTCGATCTCACGCACCAGGTCATCGTAATAAATAAACTCGTCACAATTGGCAACCAACAGGTCGGAGCTGGAATTTTTTACACCGACACCGATCACCACTTTATTATTTTCACGCAGTTTACTAACCAGTGGCGAGAAGTCCGAATCACCGCTAATGACTACAAACGTGTCGACGTGTGACTTGGTATAGCAAAGATCCAGCGCATCAACGACCATACGGATATCTGCGGAGTTTTTTCCGGACTGACGCACGTGCGGTATTTCGATCAGTTCAAACGCTGCCTCATGCATGGCCGCCTTGAACTCTTTGTACCGCTCCCAGTCGCAATAGGCCTTCTTGACGACGATATTACCTTTGAGAAGCAGGCGCTCCAGCACCTTCTGTATATCGAACGCCGCATACTTCGCATCACGTACACCGAGGGCCACATTCTCGTAATCGCAGAACAATGCCATGTTCCGGGTCCTGGTTAATTCACTCATAAGACACCTGTTTTACCCTGATTTTACCAACATAATTGCACCATAACCTCAAGCTATCACACTAGTCCAGTCTACAAATCAGTGTCAGATCATCTTTAAACGTCTCGCCACGGCCTGTGCATCCAGCAATGTTTGATCGGGGATAGTCACACCGTAGTGTTGCTCGATGCCTGACCCCAGTTCTTCAGGAGTGGCTTCGTGCAGTTTCAAGGTTTGAATAAAACCGATTACATCTTCCAGCACCGCCCAGGGGTAGATCAACCAGCGCCACTCGATGATTTCAGCCGCATAGAAATCCGGTACAACACGGGACTGCACCTTATGATGAAGCGCCGCTGTCCTGATTTCCGCCGGTGGACCCTTTTCATGCAAATGCGAGATCGCGACTGTAAATGTATCGCCGCCATCGCTGACATCGTCAACCAACAACACTTTCAGTCCACCGAGATCTGCCGACAGTGGATAACGGACAATGGTGCCCGGTGATTTCTCTGCTCGCTGGTAGTGTTCAACCTTGAAGCTGGTCAGGTTGAAGATATCAAGGTGATCCGACAGCAGGCGTGCCGGCATGTAACCGCCACGACCGATCGCTACGATGATATCGGCCTGGAATCCGGAAGACAGGATGGCAACCGCAAGCTCCCTGCTCAATACGGTAAATTGTTCCCATGAAACCAGTTCACAGCGCATGGTCCGCGAGTCCACAGCTCAGTGCTCCTGACTGTAATAACCGTGCCGAGCGCCTCCAAGCAAAGCCTTGAAATCCTCTCCATCGATATGCACCAGCTCCTCATGGTCTCCCGCTTCGAAATAGACATTGGCCAGGCTCATAATCGACTCATCGAGGAAGGTCTCAATACCATAGGCGGGACCCAGCGGCGGCACAGCGCCTGCTTCACAATCGCTGAACAATGTTTTGAGCTCGCCCTCTGACACCAGGTGCAAGTCGCGATTGAGTTCCTTTCTCAGATGGTTCATTTCCACCCAGTTGCTGGCCGGAACCACCACCATGATATAACCGGAGGTATCCTTCACGACCACCGCCTTGGCGATATGGTCTTCTCTGACATGGGCTGCATCTGCAGTCTCGTGACTGGAGCCGGTATGCGGGTGCGCCTCCAGGTCGTAATCAATTGAATGCTGGACAAGATAACGGTGTACAGTCTCTGCGATTGACATGGCCTTTCTCCTCACTATTGTGATCTAACAGATCAATTTCATTTAATAAACATAGCGCGATTACAAACAAACGTGAATTCAATTTGTCAACGCGCCTGTGGGCAAATGCGTCTCAGCCCTTGATGCAAATCATCGGTGTGAGGCGTGCCACCTTACGCGCCAGGCCGACGTGTTCAGCGCTGTCCACCACGGTGGTGACGTCCTTGTAGGCACCGGGTGCTTCCTCGGCAACGCCGCGCGACGACTGGCTGCGTATCAGGATGCCGCGTTCGGCCAGTTCATCGACCAGCTGGCGACCGCGCCACTGCTTTGCCGCCTGGTGGCGGCTCATGGCGCGACCGGCGCCGTGACAGGCTGAGGAAAAGGATCGCGATTCGCTTTCGGCGAGGCCTGCCAGAACATAGGACTCGGTGCCCATCGAGCCGCCGATCAGTACCGGTTGTCCGGTGCTGCTGAATACGGCGGGCAATTCGGGATGCCCCGGTCCGAATGCGCACGTAGCGCCCTTGCGATGCACGAACAGTGACTGGTCCCTGCCTTCAGTGCGGTGGGTTTCCTGTTTGCAGGTATTGTGCGACACGTCATAGATCAGGTTGAGATCTGCACCACCGAATACACGTTCAAATGCGCTGCGAGTCAAGTGGGTAAGGATCTGCCGGTTGGCCAGCGCGCAATTAATGCCGGCGCGCATTGCGCCCAGATACTCCTGTCCCAGGGGAGACTGCAGGGGAGCGCAGGCCAGTTCGCGGTCAGGCAGGCGTATCGCGTATTGATGCGCAGCCATTGCCATACGCTTCAGGTATTCGGTTCCGATCTGGTGTCCCAGTCCGCGTGAGCCGCAGTGAATGCTGACAACCACTTCACCGGCACGCAGCCCGAACGCTGCCGCAATTCGGGCATCGTAGATTTCCGCCACCTCCTGGACTTCCAGGTAATGGTTGCCGGACCCCAGTGTGCCCATTTCGTCACGTTGGCGTTTTTTCGCGCGTTCAGACACGACATCAGCCTGTGCACCGGCCATGCAGCCGTGCTCTTCGATACGTTCAAGGTCTTCTGCCCGGCCGTAACCTTGTTTAACCGCCCAGCGTGCACCGCCTGTCAGCATGGCATCCATCTGCCGGGCATCGAGGCGCAAATGCCCGGTGCTGCCGATGCCCGCCGGGATCGACACGAACAACGCGTCCGCCAGCACCTGATTGCGCGCTTGCACCTGCTCGCGGGTCAGGCCGGTAGTCAGGGTACGTACCCCGCAGGAAATATCGAAGCCCACCCCACCGGCCGACACCACACCGCCGGCGTCGGCATCGAAGGCGGCGACACCACCGATCGGAAAGCCGTACCCCCAGTGAGCATCAGGCATGGCATAAGACGCCTTGACGATGCCTGGCAGGGTGGCGACGTTGACCACCTGTTCGTAGACCTTGTGGTCCATGTTGCGAATCAGGTCTTCGCTGGCATAGATGATGCCGGGGACGCGCATACCGTTTTGCGGTTCAATGAGCCATTCGCTCCCGGATCGGCGCTTGAACAGATTGATGTCCACGATCGGCTGCCTCCGGGGTCATACGTCGAGTACGCACTGGGCACGCCACAAACCGTCGCTGCCCTGTTCCACCCTGAGTTCGGTCAAGGTCGCACCCTTTACCTCGACGCGTGGTTGATGACGGGCTCTGTCGATCCGTTCGCCCCGGACGCGTGCCCGAAGGTGTGTACCGTCGATGTCGACACTAAACCGGCTAAACAGCATGTGCCGGGTTGCCATTTCATACACCAGCGCATTGAGCCAGTCGTACAGAAGCAACTCCGTATCGGGCGCCTGGCATGTCAGTTCCAGCAGCGTTTGCGGCATTACACGTTGCGGTTCGGTAATCACTGCGGTCATGGCGAGCGCCGCCTGCTCGAAGGCGGTCGCTGCATCCATGCCGATACCACGCACACCGACATCAGCCTCGTGGGGGAAATGTTCCCAGCGCTCAGGCGTGTCAGGTAAGCGGATACCGTTTGCACTCCCTTTGTGGCTAAACCGCACACTCCATACCATTCTATATATGCCAAAGGCCTATACTTTGCCAGTCAGGAACATTGATCTGGAACAAGAAAGAAGGTGGTGGTGCCATGTCAAATAAAGCAAACTGGAAAAATCATGACCGAGATCAAAGCACTTCAGCCGGAACAACTGCGTTCCTGTTGTAATCCGGAGTCTTTTCAGTTCCGGACCACTCACGATTTACCGGATCTCGGTGAAATGGTCGGTCAGGAACGTGCGCTCGCGGCGTTGCGCTTCGGTGTCAGCATGCCAGGCTCCGGCTACAACCTTTACGTGCTGGGTCCTGCAGGTTCCGGCAAGCACACCGCTGTGTCGTACTTCCTCAAGGAGAAAGCCGCCGGTTCGGCGGCTCCGGCCGACTGGGTGTATGTGAACAATTTCAACGACAGCAGTAAACCGCTGGCAATACGCTTGCCGGCCGGACGTGGCAGGGAGTTGCAGCGTGACATGCAGCAGCTGGTCGAGGAATTACGCACGGCGATGCCGGCCGCCTTCGAAAGCGATGATTACAAGGCGGGAATACAGCAGATCGACGAGAGTTTTGAATCGCGCAAGGAAAAAGCCTTTCGGGAACTGCACGAAGAGGCGCAGCGTCGCCAGGTAAAGGTGTTCAAGACGCCTGGTGGATTTACCTTTGCGCCGATCAAGGATGATGAAGTGCTCGATGCCGAGGCATTCCGTAAACTCCCGAAACAGGAACAACAACGCATCGATTCCGATATGGAAACACTGCAGGCGCTTTTACAGGATATCCTGCAGAAACAGATCCCGCAGTGGAGCAGGGAGCGCCGGGAGCGCATCAAAAAAGTCAACGACGAAGTAACGCTCAACGCCGTTGGACACTTGATTGACAACCTGCGGAGCGTGTACGCGGAGCTGCCGGAGGTATTGGGCTACCTGGCCGAGGTACAGGACGATGTGATAGCCAACGTAGGGTTTTTCCTACACAAAATCGATACTGACCCGACAGCGCCGGGAGGTGATCCGGAAACGTCGCTGCGCCGCTACCAGGTCAACCTGTTCGTGGATAACGGCAACAGCGAAGGTGCGCCCGTGCTCTACGAAGACAATCCCGCCTATGGCACCCTGGTCGGGCGCATCGAGCATATGTCGCAGCTGGGCGCGCTGATTACCGATTTCACCCTGATTCGGCCGGGTGCGCTGCACGCCGCTAACGAAGGATATCTGATTCTCGACGCGCGAAAGCTGTTGTCGCAACCGTACGCCTGGGAAGGGTTGAAACGCGCACTGTATGCCAGGCAAGTCCGTATCGAATCGCTTGGGCAGATGCTCAGTCTGGTCAGCACGGTATCACTGGAACCGCAGCCTATCACCCTGCAGGTAAAGGTCGTACTGCTGGGTGACCGACTGCTGTACTACCTGCTGTGCGAGTACGACCCGGATTTTATGGCGCTTTTCAAGGTGGCCGTCGACTTCGAGGACAGCGTCGACCGTAACCCGGACAATGATCAGTTGTATGCACAACTGGTCGCCACGCTGGTACGCAAGCACGGCCTGCGTCCGTTTGATCGCAGCGCGGTCGCTGCGGTGATCGAACAGAGCATGTGCATGGTCGGTGACCGCGAGAAACTCACCACCCATATGCGCAGTATTGCAGACCTGCTGAGTGAAGCCAGCTTCTGGGCCGGCGAAGCGGGCCATGATGTGGTGCAGCAGGATGATGTACAGCGTTCCATCGATTACAACGTCGAGCGTATCGACCGGGTGCGCGATCGTATGCACGAGGAAATTCTGCGCGACACCGTCATGATCGACACCGATGGCGAGATGGTCGGCCAGATCAATGGTCTGTCGGTAATCCGGCTCGCCGAGGCGGCATTCGGCATACCGACGCGCATCACTGCCACCACACGCCTCGGTGAAGGCGAACTGGTGGATATCGAACGCGAAGTGGATCTGGCCGGACCGATTCACTCGAAAGGTGTCTTTATCCTGTCCAGTTACCTGGGCGCACGTTACGCACCGGATTTCCCCTTGTCACTCAGTGCCAGCCTGACATTTGAACAGTCTTACAGTGAAATCGAAGGCGACAGCGCCTCGCTCGCCGAATTGTGCGCCCTGCTGTCTTCACTGGCCGGGTTGCCGATTCGTCAGTCGCTGGCCGTCACCGGGTCGGTAAACCAGCACGGACAGGTGCAGGCGATTGGTGCCGTTAATGAAAAAATCGAGGGGTTTTTCAATATCTGCAATGAACGTGGTCTGAGCGGTGACCAGGGTGTGCTGGTGCCGGCGGGCAATATGAAGCACTTGATGCTGCGCCGTAACGTAGTCGACGCCGTGCGTGAAAACAAATTCAGCGTCTACGCAATCGATCATGCCGATCAGGCCCTTGAATTGCTCACCGGCATCACGGCCGGTGAAGCCGATAGCGACGGGATTTTTCCGGAAGACAGCGCCAATGGCCGCGTACAGCTGCGTTTGCGCACCCTGGCGGGACTGAGAATGCAATATACCGCAGCAGCAAAAGAACTCACCACAGACATGTCGCTCGAGGCCCGGGAACATCATGGCGTAGGCTTCAGGGAAAAACCGGGGCACAATACGGATTGAAGCTCGGGAAGCCACCCCTAACAGAAGCCAGCGTATTGGCCACCCGCCGCCAGCTATCCTCGATGTTCCACTCCAGCGCCACGCCGTCTATACTGAAGCAGTATTTGGTTTCCCAGATATGCTGTGCAATTGGCGTATTGAGGTAGAATTTGTTCATGGCTAACCGGGCGTTATTCCTGAGTTGCAGGATTGGTCTATGTTTATCTATAAGCATGGCAGCTTTTCTGATGCCCGCCATTGTCTGTGCTGAGGAGGCAACTATGGCATTGAAAATTCATTCACCAGCCTTTGCCGACGGCGGCGAGATTCCATCGAAATATACCTGCGAAGGGGATGACATCGCTCCACCGCTGGAGTGGAAAGGTGTGCCCGGGAATGCCCGAAGCCTGGTCCTGATTGTGGACGATCCGGACGCACCCGATCCGGCCGCACCACGCATGACCTGGGTGCACTGGCTGCTGTACAACCTGCCTGCGGATACCTCGGGGCTGCCGGAAGGCGTCGCCGAGGCTGACCTGCCAACCGGGGTACGCGGAGGCCTGAATGACTGGAAGCGCACCGGTTATGGCGGGCCCTGCCCGCCAATCGGACGGCACCGTTATTTTCACAAGCTGTATGCACTGGATACCGTTCTGGAAGGTCTGAACAAGCCGACCAGGGCACAGCTTGAATCCGCCATGAAAGGACACATACTGGCGCAGGGTCAGCTGGTGGGAACTTACCGCAAGCATCAGTGAGACAATCGATCCCTTAAACAGATTGCCAATATTCGGAATTATGCCCGGCTTTCCTGTTGAGACCGGGTTTCCTGAATTGTCATTTTCGGGATTTCGTCCTTTACCCATCCCTGCAGCAACAGTTGGTCAATTTCCATTTCTGCATCCAGCCAGTCCTGCTCGGGACTGCCACCCGCAAATCCACGGCGCTCGGCGTGCAAGTAGGCACATTCGGCGATTAGTCTGCGCCTGGCATCGACGTCGACAGCACTACCATGCCCCTGAATCCTGATAGCTGGCCCTTGTGAGGCCTCAATCCGTGCTTTTAACTTCCCGGTAACCTTTTCCATAGCCTTTTCAAGCTTGCGTTCGAAACCCGTTTCAAGCTCACGCAGATGCTTACGCAACGCATCCACTTCACCGGATAATGCTTTTACGGTCAGTTTTTCAGCCATTTCAATATCCTCCGTTTCATGATGACTCTCTGCCTGTTCGCCTCGTACAGAAACACTGGCAGCTGTTGCCTGTGTGGCAAGATCTCTACCCGTGGACGCAGAAATTGATCCTGATCATTTTCCCCTGGACTGATATGTAGTATTTACTAAACCTTGTCGAGGGTATAACACGTTCACAGGAGCAAACTCATGTCCGATACTCATGAAGTCCCTCATGTAGGCGCCCCGGATCCCGAGTTGAGGAACTCACCTGTTTTCAGTGTATCCCCCGGTGCCGGTACCCGGGCACCGGCGCCGAACAAGTTTACTCGACCTTGATTGTGTGGCGTTTTGACACCTCGAGCTTCGGTATAGTCAGTTCCAGGATGGCCATTCCCACTGCGAGGGGCGAATTCGCGCAGGTGGGAAAACACTGCCGAACATGTGCTCCATCTCTTCAAAAGGCGTCAAGGCATGCAAGTGTGTCGCCTTTCTGGTTTCAGTACCTTCACTTGCTTTCATCTCTTTCTTTGCCACGTTAATCACCTCCTGTAATAGCCCACTCCACCAGAATTTTCTTCCAGTCAAACTCTAGACCATATTTCCAAAATTGCTATTGATCCGAATCAATATACAATCTCAGCTGTCGTGGCTGGATGCTGCCAAGGTCATCGATTGCTCCCTGGGATACAGTTCTGGCCGAGGTTTCAGGCGGTATACCTGTTGGCACCTCGGGCGGCGCACCCGGTGGCACTTCGGACGGTGGCGCCGGTTCAGGTTCCGGCGCTGGCTCACTCGGCACCTCAGGGGGTTGTTCAGGAGGCGCTTCGGGTGGAGTTGCAGGGGGAATTTCCGGATCCCCGGCATGTCTCGACTGGGAAGAGGACTGTAACTTCATTGCCGGCACATCATGTACCTCAAACCTTGCTTCTTGCAAAGCATAGTCCATTCAGAGACGACTGCTTTGAGCTGGACCAAAGCCGGAGCAGGCTCCAATAATGCTTATTCTGACAATCTATGCCAGTAAACAGGAATGTTGATGCCACTGCCTGTCAGCGACCCCAAAATCAACAGCATCCCGGCTTGCGGTGATAAGCCCAGCTTATCGAAGGAGATAGTGATGGTGCCGATTTGAATCCGCACCAACAGAAGAATACCTGCTGCAAACAGGAGTAGCAGGTAGAAAAGTATTAGTGGCATCGAAGTTTCTGCCGGCAAGTTCAATTGAGTTAATCTATGGCCTGTTTTATAAAATAGCAACCGGGTAACAACACAGACCAAAGCGGGAGATAAACGGATAATTGCCATGACTGCCGCATCATCGAAATCCGGTTTCCTGCCGCGCTCCCGCTTGCAGCGCCTTATTGATATCCTGAAGCAGGATGGCTATACCTGTATTGGCCCGCAGTTTCGCGACAATACCATTCACTATGATGTCATCGACTCGGTGGACAGGCTGCCGCAGGGCCTCAGCGACCAGCAGACGCCAGGCCATTACCAGCTCGGCCCAGCCGGGCACCCGCGTTACTTCGCCTGGGCCAACGGGCCACAGGCGCTCAAACCACTGCTGTTTGCGCCCCGCGAAGCCTTGTGGCAATCGCAGGCTGGTGAAGAGGAGGACCTCCACTTCAGCGAAGTCATTCCGGCAACAGAACCCCTTGCCGTCATCGGCGTTCGCGCCTGTGATATTGCCGCCCTGTACATTCACGACAAGCACTTCCTGCAACAGACATATCGCGACCCCTGCTATCTGGCGCGCCGGCAGAAGCTGTTGCTGGTGGCAGTCAATTGCACCCATCCTGCCGAAACCTGTTTTTGCGCCTCCACCGGCGACGGCCCGCAGGCCAGTTACGGCTATGATCTTGCGCTATCCGAACTGGATGACGGCTTTATCGTCGAAGCCCATACAGAAAAAGGTCTGTCGATCCAGTCCCGTCTTGAGCTTGACAGCGTCACCGTGACGCAGAGTGAAACGGCCCATGCCGCCAACTGCCACGCGGCGCAACAACAGACCCGCCGCCTGCCGTCACGTAACCTGCAACAACCGTTGTTCGACAATCTCGAACACCCGCGCTGGGATGACATCGCCCAACGCTGTCTTTCCTGTGGCAACTGCACCAGCGTGTGCCCGACCTGTTTCTGTCACAGCGAGTTCGACGAAGCGGCACTGGATGGCTCCCGCAGCACCCACTATCGCCAGTGGGATTCCTGCTTTAACCAGGGACACAGTTATATCCACGGCATTACCATTCGCAGCGATACCCACCTGCGCTACCGCCAGTGGTTGACTCATAAGCTGGGCAGCTGGCATGAGCAATATGGTCGTTCCGGTTGTGTCGGCTGTGGACGCTGCATCAGCTGGTGTCCGGTGGGTATCGACCTCACCGAAGAAACGGCCATCATCTGTGGAGAAGCGGTTCATGACTAACCCTTACCTGCCACAGCAGGCACAGATCATCGAACGCATCGAGGAATCACCCGGCCTGTTTACACTGCGCCTGCACTTTACCGATCCACAGGTGCAGGCCGCCTATCAGTTCGAACCCGGGCAGTTCAACATGCTGTACCTGTACGGGGTGGGTGAAATCCCCATCTCCATCGTTTCCGATCCGAAGGATGAACACATCATCGATCACACCATTCGCACCGTGGGGCGGGTCAGCAAGGCCATGTCCTGCCTCAGGGCAGGCGAGTTTATCGGTGTGCGCGGCCCTTACGGCCGCGGCTGGCCCTTGCTGGCCGCCGAACAACGCGATGTGCTGGTGGTGACCGGTGGACTGGGCTGTGCCCCGGTGGTATCGGTCATCAATTACATCGCGAACCGACGCGAACGTTTTGGCAAACTGAACATCGTGCAGGGCGTCAAGCATTCCAGCGATTTCATCTGGCGGGAACGCTATGACCGCTGGCGCGAAATGCCGGATACGACGGTGTTACTGGCAGCGGACAGGGGTGACCCCATCTGGCCCTGGCATATCGGCCTGGTCACGGATCTGTTCGATCAGCTGGACTTTGATCCCGGTCGTGTCAGTGTCATGCTGTGCGGACCGGAAGGCATGATGCGTGTCGTTGTCCGGCAAATGCTGGAAAGAAAGGTGGCGGAACGTGACATCTGGCTGAGCATGGAACGCAACATGCAATGCGCCGTGGGCCATTGTGGTCATTGCCAGTACGGCGGCAAGTTTATCTGCAAGGATGGGCCGGTGTTCAGTTATACCGAGCTGAAACCCCTGTTCGGCAAGGCGGGCTTCTGACATGGCGACAAAACCCAACGTGGCGGTACACAAGTTCAGCTCCTGTGATGGTTGCCAGCTGGCCTTCCTCAACCTGGGTGAAGATCTGCTGACATTGACCCAACAGGTGGAGATTGTGCATTTCGCCGAAGCCGGCCCGGTGGATGAAGACATGCCGGTGGATATTGCCTTTGTGGAAGGCAGCATTTCCACGCCCGACGATCTGCCGCGACTCGAACGCATTCGCCGCAATAGCCGTTACCTGATCAGCATCGGCGCCTGTGCCACCAGCGGTGGCATACAGGCCTTGCGCAACATGGCGGACACCGGGCAATGGATCGCCGCCATTTACGCCAGCCCGGAAACTATTCACAGCCTCGACGAGTCCACCGCCATCGCCCGGCACGTCAAGGTGGATTTCGAATTGTGGGGTTGCCCCGTCAATCAGCAACAGATCCTCACCACGGTACGCGCCCTGTTATCGGGCGTACTGCCACCGGAGCAACACGACAGCCTGTGCCAGGAATGCAAGCGGCAACAGACAACCTGCGTCATGGTCACAAAAGGGGAACCCTGTCTTGGCCCGGTCACCCGCCTCGGCTGTGGCGCACTGTGCCCATCGGTGGGTCGTGCCTGTTATGGCTGTTATGGCCCGGCACAAAATATCAATGGGCCTTCCCTGTCGCAACGGTTTGAGGAACTGGGCCTGGACAGGGACGAAGCGGCACGGCGCTTTCATTTTATTCACAGTGGCATCAGCTAACAGCGACAACCCGGAAGCGGATCAATAGCATGAGCAAAAGAACCATTAACATCAATGTGCCGGTGCTGGCCCGGGTGGAAGGTGAAGGCGCGCTGGAACTAAAGATACGCGATCAACATATCGACGAACTGCGCCTGCGCATCTACGAACCGCCACGTTATTTCGAGAAATTTCTTGAAGGACGAAACTATTACGACATTCCCGATGCCGTGGCGCGCATTTGTGGCATCTGCCCGGTGGCTTACCAGATGAGTGCAGTGCATGCCATTGAATCTATCTTCCGCATCGAGACCTCGCCCTGGACCCGCACCATGCGCCGGGTCATGTATTGTGGCGAATGGTTGCAAAGCCATAGTCTGCATATCCATATGCTTGCCGCGCCGGATTTTCTCGGCTTTAACAGCATCATCGAAATGGCCGAACAACACGCTGCAGAAGTGCGGCGTGGCCTGATGCTGCAAACCCTGGGCAATGATCTGATCGCCCTGTTCGGCGGCCGCTCGGTTCATCCGGTTGGTGTGCGCACCGGGGGCTTCTACAAAGCACCGTCAGCGGAGCGCATCCAGCAAATGCTTGCGCGACTGCAGGTGGCAGTACCGGATGCCGAGGCACTGGTTGGCTGGACGGCGTCACTCGACCTGCCCGATGATGAACAGGATTTTGTCTGCGTTGCCCTGCGCCACGAGAATGAATATCCGCTTAACGAAGGCCGCATTGTCTCCAACCATGGACTGGACATCGGCATCGATGAATACGAAGCACATTTTAAGGAACTCCAGGTTCCCCACTCCACAGCGCTGCACAGCCTCTTACATGACAGGCCCTACCTGCTCGGCCCGCTGGCACGAATCAACCTGAACCGGGACAGATTACCCGATGCTGTCAGCTCGGTGATGGATGCCACCGGCATCCGCTTTCCCTCCCGCAACATGTTTCACAGCATCGTCGCCCGCGCCGTTGAAATTCACTTTGCCATTACCGAGGCGATCCGGCTGCTGGAAAACTACGCCGAACCGCAAAGCACTGATGTGGAAATCACCCCCACTGCAGGTACCGGTTTTGGCTGCACCGAAGCGCCACGCGGCCTGCTCTGGCACCGCTACGAGCTGGATGCCGACGGCCTGGTCAAACAGGCGCGTATTGTGCCCCCCACCAGTCAAAACCAGGCGCGGATTGAAGAGGATCTTCGCCGTTCGCTTGAACAGTTCGGCCTGCAGCGCGACGAACCCGATCTGCGCCTACATGCCGAAAAAGTTATTCGTAATTATGACCCCTGTATTTCCTGCGCCACGCATTTTCTGCAACTCGATGTTGAACGTCTGGCTGCTGCGACGGAGTCAACGCATGTGAAACAGGATTTACACACACGGGTCATCGGCATCGGCTCCCCTTTCGGCGCCGACCGGCTCGGCTGGGAGGTGGTGCAACAACTTGAGCAGGATATCGACCTGCAGAAATACATTCCCGAAAAACTGGCGCTCTGCACACTGGACCGCCCCGGCACCGGACTGCTGGAGCTTTTGAAAAATTGTGGCCGGGTTATTCTGATCGATGCGCTGGCGGTTGAGAATAAAACCGTATCCCGATGTGAACAGGTTATCGAACTGAAGAAGGAAGACCTGGCGGGGAGTAATTTCAATCTGTCCAGTCATGCCATCGGGATCAGGGAAGCCCTGGCATTACATCGTGCACTGAAAAGCGTGCACGATGGCAAACCGTCACCCGACATTGTTATTTTTGGCCTCGATGTTGGCGACGATATCGACACCCCGTTCAGCCAGCA
>CAYYAP010000025.1:0-25661 GCA_964469575.1 uncultured Thiohalobacter sp. | reverse complement strand
GCGCCCCGCAGTGGCTCGGGATACGCCGCCAGGTTTTGAGGTCAGGACACCATGAAAGCAGACATCCATCCGGCATACGACAACATCAAGGTAAGCTGTAGCTGCGGCAACAGTTTTGAAACCCGCTCAACGGTCGGCAAGGATCTGAGCATTGAAGTCTGCGCCAAGTGCCACCCCTTCTACACCGGCAAGCAGAAGATGCTGGACACCGGTGGCCGCGTCGATCGCTTCCGCCGCAAGTACGGCATGAAGAAATCCTGAGGTCCTGCATGCGGAACTGGCTGAAAAAGGCGCCTGCGGGCGCCTTTTTTGTGCTTGTCCTGTTCTGCGCTGGCGTATCGGCCGCCGCGCTGGACTGCGGCCCGCCCGCCAATACTGAAACCGTCCATGTCCGTTATGTCCACGACGGCGACACGCTGGCGCTCGACAACGACCGCAAGATCCGCGTCATCGGCATCAACACCCCCGAACTGGGGCGAGATGGCAAGCCGGCCGAACCGCTGGCTATCCGTGCGCGCGACCGGCTTCGCCAGCTGCTGTTCGCCAGCGGCAACCGTGTCAGGCTGCGCTACGGCGAGCAGCGCAAGGACCGCTATGGCCGTTACCTGGCGGATCTCTGGGATACCCACGGCGTGAATCTCACAGAAAAGCTGCTCGCGGAGGGGCTGGGCTGGCAGGTTGTTATTCCGCCCAATATGCGTTTTCTCGACTGCTATCGCGCAGCGGAAAACCGCGCTCGCAAGGCCGCGCGCGGCGTCTGGGGGCACCCGGCCTGGAAAGCGCGGCTGGCGCGTAAGCTGACGCTTCGCGACACCGGTTTTCAGCGGGTACGCGGCCGTGTCACGCGCGTCAATCGCGGCGGCGGCGCCACCTGGATTGAACTGGACAACCGGCTTACGCTCAAACTTGCCGATGCTGACCGCCAATGGTTCAAAAATCCACCCGGGCCGAGCTGGGCCGGGCGGCAACTGGAGGTACGTGGCTGGCTGTACCGCACGCGCGGCAAGCTGCGTGTCAACATTCATCACCCGGCGGTGTTAACCTTATCCCGGTAATGCCCGTGACCATGAAACACCTTTTCCCGCTTCGTGCTTCACGCTCGCCCTGGCTACTGCTGATACTCCTGCTGGCCGGCCTGGTGGCGGGCTGCGCGACCAACCCGGTCACCGGCAAGCAGGACTTTGTGCTGATGTCGGAAGCCGAGGAGATCAACCTCGGGCGCAAGTACAACCAGCAGATCATCAAGGAGATCCCGCCTTACGCGAATCGCGAGCTGGATGCTTATATCGACCAGGTTGGTCAGCGCGTGGCGCGTTCCAGCGACCGGCCGCAGATCGCCTATCATTTCACCCTGCTGGACAGCCCGGAGGTCAATGCGTTTGCACTGCCCGGTGGCTACATTTACCTCTACCGCGGGCTGCTGGCTTACCTCAATTCGGAAGCGGAACTGGCCGCTGTGCTGGGGCATGAGATCGGCCATGTCACGGCGCGACATTCGGTACGCCAGCAAAGCGCCGCCACCGTGACCGGGCTGGCCGGCGCCATCCTGCAGGCCACCACGGGTGTACGGGGTACTAACGACCTGTTCAATGTACTGGGCAAGGCGCTGCTCAGTGGCTACGGGCGCAAACAGGAGCTGGAGGCCGACCGTCTTGGCGCACGTTACCTGGCGCGCGCCGGCTATAACCCGCAGGCCATGATCGATGTCATCAGCCTGCTGAAAAACCAGGCGCTGTTTGAAAAACAACGCGCCCGTGAAGAGGGTCGCAAACCGCAGGCGTACCACGGCGTATTCGCCAGTCACCCGAGAAACGACCGACGTCTGCAGGAAGTCGTTGGCGAGGCCCGTAACCTGAAGGTCCGGGGCGTCACCAGGCCGGAGCGCGCGGATTTTCTGGGTGAACTGGATGGACTGGCGTTCGGTGACAGCGAGGCCGGCGGCATCGTGTTGAAAGGTCGCTTCCTGCACAAGCCGCTGGATTTCGGCCTGACCTTCCCCGATGACTGGACGATTGAAAACCAGTCGGATCGCCTGGTAGCCCTGGCACCGCAGCAAAAAGCCTATCTCGAACTCCGCGTGGAAACACTGAAAGAAACGCTTTCACCCTACGATTACCTGCAACAGCAGGGCTTCAAGCCGATCCGCGATGGCCGCTACCTGACCATTGCCGGGCGACGGGCCTACAGCGCAACGACACAACTTAACACCCGAATGGGCCAACGCACGGCGCGGCTGGTGGTGATCACTGTCGGCGAACGGGCCTATCTGTTTGTGGGACTGAGCCGTGCGAACAGCGACCAGGCCCGCTATGACGAGACATTCCTGCAAATCGCGCGCAGCTACCACACCTTGTCGGCAAAAGAGAAAAAACTGGCCGGCGGCCTGCACATCAAACTGATCACGGCAAAAACAGGTACACGATTCGCCACGCTGGCGCGGCACTCACCGATTCCAAAGCATGCAGAAGCGCAACTGCGATTGTTGAATGACCTCTACCCCGAGGGTGAACCCAGGCCCGGGCAACGACTGAAAATTGTCCGTTAGTCACCCGGCGGGGCGCAAGCTTGTTATCATGCCACACCGGAATCTTGCACAGGCCAGTCGTCACCCATGTTTGAAGATCTGAAACAGGAATCACTCAACTACCACGAATTCCCCACCCCCGGGAAAATCGCCACCCATGTCACCAAACCCTGTACCACCCAGCGGGAACTTGCGTTGGCCTACACGCCCGGCGTGGCGGAACCGGTGCGCGCTATCGAAGCCAATGCGGACGATGCCTACCGCTACACCAGCAAGGGCAACCTGGTCGCCGTCATCACCGATGGTACGGCCGTACTGGGGCTGGGTAATGTCGGGCCGCTGGCCGGCAAACCGGTCATGGAAGGCAAGGCTGTGCTGTTCAAGCGCTTTGCCGATATCGATGTCTACGATATCGAGGTCGAGGCGGACAACACTGAGGACTTTATCGATACGGTGGCGCGCATCGCCGGCGGCTTTGGCGGTATCAACCTTGAAGACATTGCCGCGCCACGCTGCTTTGAAATCGAGCAGGCGCTGATGGAGCGACTGGATGTACCGGTGTTCCACGACGACCAGCACGGCACCGCCGTGATTATCTGTACCGGCCTGCTCAATGCGCTGGAGATCAAGGGCAAGGCGCTAAGCGAGGCGCGCATCGTTTGCCTGGGCGCGGGCGCCGCCGGTCTTGCGTCGATGCGCCTGCTCAAGGTGCTGGGCGCCAGTGCAGAGAATATCTTTATGATTGACCGCAAGGGCATCATCCGCACCTCGCGCGACGACCTGAACACCCATAAGCAGGAATTTGCTGTCGATACGGAACTTGAAACGCTCGCTGACGCCATGCGCGATGCCGATGTGTTTATCGGTGTCTCAGGCCCGAACCTGGTGAGTGAAGCGATGATCCGCAGCATGGCGGATCAGCCCGTTGTGTTCGCACTGTCCAACCCTGACCCGGAGATCAACCCGGCGCTGGCGCACCAGGTACGTGAAGATATCATTATGGCGACCGGGCGCAGCGACTACCCCAACCAGGTCAATAATGTACTGGGCTTCCCGTTTATTTTTCGCGGCGCGCTGGATGTGCGCGCCCGCGCCATCAACGAAGCCATGCTGATGGCGGCGGTCGAGGGCCTGCGCGCCCTGACCCACGAACCGGTACCCGCAGAGATTACCACCGCCTATCGCAAGGACCACATGGCGTTTGGCCCGGACTATATTATCCCCACACCATTCGACCCGCGCCTGATGGATTTCGTCCCGCCGGCGGTGGCGCAGGCGGCGATCGATTCAGGTGTGGCGCGCTGTGGTTTTCCGAAACACTACAAGCCGGCGCCGCACCTGTAACTTTATATTGTAGGAGCGGGCTTGCCCGCGAACAGCCCATGTCACCAGGGTTCGCGGGCAAGCCCGCTCCTACGAAGCCAGCGGCTTCACCATCGCCGCTGTCTTGCCGGCGCGTTCACGCGCCTGCTCGACGGTCTCGCCACGCGCCAGCGCCACACCCATGCGGCGCCGTTGAAACGCCTCCGGCTTGCCGAACAACCGCAGTTCACTGCCCGGAACGGCAAGCGCGTGTTCAAGATTGGAGAAGGCAATACCCTTGTCGTCCATACCGCCGTAGATCACGGCACTCGCACCGGCGTTACGCAGGGTGGTATCGACCGGCAAACCGAGAATAGCGCGCGCGTGCAACTCAAACTCGTTCTGCCACTGGGTCACCATCGTTACCATACCGGTATCGTGAGGCCGCGGACTGACTTCGCTGAACCAGACATTGTCACCGGCGACAAACAGTTCCACGCCGAACAGGCCGCAACCCCCCAGATTGTCCGTGACGGCGCAGGCAATTTCCTGCGCACGCGCCAGCGCCGCTTCGCTCATCGGCTGCGGTTGCCAGCTCTCGACATAGTCCCCCTGCTTCTGGATGTGACCAACCGGCGCACAGTAACTTGTCACCACCTCACCTGAGGCACTCACAGACCGAACGGTCAGCAGGGTAATCTCGTAATCAAAGCGTACCAGCGATTCCACGATGACGCGGCCACGATCCACACGACCCCCGGATTTTGCGTACGCCCAGGCATCCGCCAGTCCTTCGGCATCCTGCACCAGCGACTGTCCCTTGCCCGAGGACGACATCACCGGCTTGATGATGCAGGGATAACCGATGCCAGCTTCAATCGCCGCCGTCAGTTCATCAAGGCTTTCTGCAAAGGCATAGGCGGATGTCGGTAGTCCCAGCGTTTCGGCCGCTAACCGGCGTATGCCTTCACGGTTCATGGTCAGCTGAACGGCGCGCGCTGTCGGAATGACGGTTGCCAGACCATCACGTTCGATTTCCGCCAGGGTGTCCGTGGCGATAGCTTCAATTTCCGGCACGATAAGCCGGGGCCGCTCTTTCTCAACCAGTGCGCGCAGGGCGGCACCATCCGCCATATCGATCACATGCGCGCGGTGAGCCAGCTGGTGTCCCGGCGCGTCAGCGTAGCGGTCTACCGCGATCACTTCCACCCCAAGACGCTGCAGGGCGATAATCACTTCCTTGCCCAGTTCACCACTGCCAAGCAGCATAACCCGCGTGGCGGTTTTTGATAGGGGGGTACCAATTTTCATCGTCGCTTACCTGTCTCTAGTAAAGCCTGATTCTGTTTCATTCAGTAACAACTCGACATCCTGGAGTGAGGCGCGCTGCATTGGCTTGCCATCGACCGGGCTGCGCGGCGCTTCGCGACGTCCTTCATCCGGAAATACTGTCAGTTCCACGGCGTGTTCACCGGCGCGAAAACTGAACACCGGAAACTCCCGCGTTTCATCACGCCCCAGCCTGAAGCGTTTCAATTTGTCTTCATACGGGATGCTCTGTTCCATCAGGAACAGGGCGACCTGTTCTGCGGTATCTGCGAACAGGTGCAGGTTAATATCCGAATGCGGCCCGGCCGTGCCGCTGAGCACGGAACCCACCAGCCGGGGACTGAACGCTTCCAGGAAACGCATCGCCTGTGTTGCGCTGAGCCGCAGATCGTTCAGATGCCCGGCCTGTTCGCCGGCATGAAACAGGCGCTGGTAAGAGGCCAGCGCTTCTTCGATCTCGGCATTACGCGGCATATTGCGGGTATCCGGTGCGCCAAGGTGGCGCGCCGCCTTGCGTTTGGCGACGTAAAAATCCGTGATACCCTGTTCCGCCATCAGGCGCGCCGCCTCCTGCGCAATGCGCACGCGCATCTGCATGCCCTTGCCGGAAACTTTTGCCATGGTCAGAACAGCGGCTCTACTGGAGTATTGGCAGATTCACCATGCTCGCTATCTGCCGCCGGCTGACTGTACTGACGAGGAGCATATTCGGGTCGGAAAATTTCGAACAGCCCGCCGCTCTGACCGCGCGGCATACGCAGGCCTGTTTTAGGGTCGATGCGCACGGTGACCAGGCCGGGCGGCTGAGGCAGCACGGATTCCGGCACCCCTTTCAGGGCCACACGCATATAATCTATCCACATCGGCAGGGCCGCGCGACTGCCGGTCTCGCCATTACCCAACGGTTGTACCTGGTCGTAACCCACCCACACGGTCGTCACGACTTGCGTATCAAATCCACAGAACCAGGCGTCGCGTTGATCATTGGTGGTACCCGTTTTCCCGGAGAGATCCTTGCGGCCCAGCACCAGGGCACGGCGACCGGTGCCGTGCTTTACCACATCCTGCATCATTGACGTCATCAGGTAGACGTTACTGGCATCGACAACTCTTTTTGCATAGACAGGCGCCGGCGGTGACGCTTGTGTGGCTGTCTCGCCCTCACCGCTAGCCGTCACGCTATCGGCTGTTACTGCCGAGTCCGTCGCACCCGCAGTCCCATCCGTGTCTTCGACTGTCTCACAATCATTACAGGCAATGGCCGGGTTGGCGTGGAACAGCACTTCATCGTGGGCATCACGGATTTCCTCGATGAACCAGGGCTCGATGTAGAAACCGCCATTGGCCCACACACTGTAGGCACGTGCCATTTCCATGGGGGTAGTGGTACCGCTACCCAGTGCCAGCGACAGGTCTTTGGGCACCTGGTCCGGGCGGAAACCGAAGCGCTGTACGTAGCGTGCGGCATAGTGCGGACCAATCGCGCGTAACAGTCGAATCGACACCAGATTGCGCGAGTGCGTCAGCGCCACCCGCATGCGCGTCGGGCCATAGAATTTGCCGCTGTAATTTTCCGGCCGCCAGGTTGTTTCCAGTGACGGATCATCGAACACCACCGGCGCATCGTTAAACAGGCTGGCGACGGTGTAACCCTTGTTCAGTGCGGCTGAATAGATGAAGGGCTTGAAGCTGGACCCGGGCTGCCGTTGCGCCTGCAGCGCCCGGTTGAATTTGCTGAGATAAAAATCGAAGCCGCCGACCAATGCCTGCAGGGCGCCATCCTTCGGCCTGACCGACACCAGTGCGCCCGTCACCCGGGGTATCTGCGCCAGTCGCCAGTGTCCTTGCTCCAGCGGCTGGAGATAAACGATATCGCCACGCGCCAGGACGTCGCTGGCCTGTTTCAGTTTGGGGCCGCGCTGGTTCACCGTAATGTATTTGCGCGCCCATGAAAATCCATCCCGGTCCAGGCTGGCCGGCTGGCCGTCGCGCAGACGCAATTGCACAGACTGGTCTTCAACCGCGGTGACCAGCGCCGGCTCCAGCCCGCCGTAAGGCCGGACAGTTTTCAACTCACCGGCTACCCGCTCTTCATCGAGTACATCGGCAAGTTCGATGTGACGCACCACGCCACGGTAACCGTGGCGCTGATCGTAATCCAGCAAAGCTTTGCGTGCGCCGGCATTCGCCGCGTGCTGGCGTGTGGCGTCAAGCGTGGTGTACACCTTGTAACCAGCCGTGTAGGCATCGTCACCATAGTGCTCGCGCATATACTGGCGCACCATTTCCGCGACCCAGGGGGCTTTCAGCTCGACCGCCGCCTTGTGCAGACTGGCGTTGTCCGGTGTATCCAGGGCTTTCCTGTAGGTATCGGCATCAAGAAAATCCAGTGCATACATGCGCCCCAGTACGTAGTTACGCCGCTGCAGTGCGCGCTTCGGGTTACTGATGGGGTTATTGGCCGAGGGCGCCTTCGGCAGGCCGGCGATCATGGCAATCTGCGGAATCGTCAACTGGTCGATATCGACGCCGTAATACACCCGCGCCGCCGCACCGATGCCGTAAGCGCGGTGACCGAAATAGATTTTGTTCAGGTACAGCTCGAGTATTTCCTGCTTGCTCAGGTAGTGCTCGATTTTCAGCGCCAGAAAAATTTCCGTGAGCTTGCGCAAATAGGTCTTTTCACGACTCAGGAAAAAATTGCGCGCCACCTGCATGGTGATGGTACTGCCACCCTGGCGTTTTTTCCCGGTTCGTATCAGTTCTACCATCGCGCGCACCAGGCCCTGGTAGTCGACCCCGGGGTGATGGAAGAAACGGTCATCCTCTGTCGCCAGAATGGCGTCGATCACGGCCTGCGGTAACTGGTCATAACGCACCGGCTCGCGGTGCTGCTCGCCAAACTCCGCCATCAGCTCACCGCTGTGCGCATACACCCGCAACGGCACCTGAAGCTGGACGTCTTTCAGCCGTTCAATGGGGGGCAGCTGAGGTGCTATATAGAGGTAGGCAGCCGCAACGACGATAAGCCCGGCTGTCGATAGTGCAAACAATGACGCCAGCAAAAAACGCAGAAATCGGGTATTAAGTGTCATAAATTTGGCAGGATGTGACCGGGTTCAAAATTAAAATCAAAAGGATTCCTAAACTTCAGTATAAAGCGTCCGATACTCTGAATCGAACCAAAGAGGATAAAGAGCACTTGATTGACAACGATTTGTTGTTGCTCTCTAATCCATAACCGTATCAATACACTGCAATTGCAGTGAATTAAAGGGAAATAACGGTGCAGATCGCGCAACTGTTTACACGGAAAAGACCCCCGGTGGTTGGGCTGGATATTAGCTCATCCGCGGTAAAACTACTCGAACTCAGCCGAAACGGGAACCGCTACCGCGTTGAAAGCTACGCGGTAGAGCCGTTACCGCCCAATTCTGTGGTGGAAAAGAACATCACCGACGTGGAAGCGGTGGGCGAGGCCGTGCGACGCGCCATGAAACGCGCCGGTGCACATACCCGCAATGCGGCGGTCGCCGTGGCTGGCTCATCGGTCATCACCAAGGTGATCCCGATGCCCAATAACCTGTCGGATGACGAGCTGCACAGCCAGATCGAGATGGAGGCTGATCAATACGTCCCCTATCCGCTCGAGGAAGTCAGCCTGGACTTTGAGGTGCTCGGCGCCTCGGGCAACAACCCGGATACCGTGGATGTCCTGCTGGCCGCCTGCCGAACGGAGACGGTCGATATGCGTGCCGCCGCCGTCGAGAACGGTGGACTGGACATCAAGGTCGTCGATGTCGAGGCCTACGCGACGGAAAATGCCTTCCAGCTGCTACTGGACCAGGTCCCGGATCACGGTGCCGACAAGACGGTTGCTGTTATCGATGTGGGTTCCACGATGACAACGCTCAACGTCCTCCACGACAGCAAGCTTATTTATACTCGCGACCAGATCTTCGGCGGTAAACAGCTTACCGAGGAAATCATGCGTCGCTACGGCCTGTCCTATGAAGAAGCCGGTATGGCGAAACGCCAGGGCGGGTTGCCGGAGAACTACGAACCCGAAGTCCTTGAGCCCTTCAAGGAAGCCATGTGCCAACAGGTCAGCCGTTCGTTACAGTTTTTCTTTGGCTCCAGTCAGTACAACAGTGTTGAGCAGATTATTCTAGCTGGTGGCAGCGCCTCGGTTCCTGGCATCACCGATCTGCTGCAGGAGCGCCTCGGCGTAGAAACACTGGTCGCCAACCCGTTTGCCTCCATGTCGCTGTCTTCACGCGTGAAGCCACAGTCATTGAGCAATGATGCACCGGCACTGCTGATTGCCTGTGGACTGGCACTGAGGAGTTTCGACTAATGGCTCATATCAACTTACTCCCCTGGCGCGAAGAACTTCGCAAGGAACAACAGCAGCAGTTTGCTGTTATCGGTGTTGGCACCGCTATCGTTGCCGGCTTACTGATTTTACTGACACATTTGCAGATGAACGGTCTCATCGAACAGCAGAATAACCGCAACAAGTTCCTGGAAACCGAAATCGCCTCGCTCGACAAGAAAATCGCCAAAATCAAGGATCTTGAAAAAACCAGGGCCGACCTGCTCGCGCGTATGGATATCATCCAGCAGTTGCAGCATAGCCGTCCGCAAAGCGTTCACCTGATGGACGAACTGGTTTATACCCTGCCTGACGGCGTTTTCCTGAACGCGATTACGCAGAAAGGCGATTCCCTGACCATGAGCGGCATCGCCCAGTCAAATGCCCGGGTTTCCGCCTACATGCGTAATATCGATAACTCACAGTGGATGGGCAAGCCCCGTCTCGACGTTATCGAAACCAAGGAAGAGGACAAACGTCGTACCGCAACCTTTGTATTGCGCGCCAAGCAGATCGCGCCCACCGAGGAATCCGCGGAGGATAAAAGCTGATGGATCTTTCAGACCTGAATGAACTCGACCTGAGCAATATTGCCAACTGGCCCCTGCCTGCACGAATTTTCGTGATCGCACTGGTCTTTGTCGGCGTGCTCGGCGCCGGCTACTGGCTGGACATCAAGGACCAGCGCGCGCAGCTTGAAAAGTCCGAGCACAAGGAAGTCACCCTGCGCACCACGTTTGAGCAGCGCGCCCAGAAAGCGGCCAACCTGAAAGCCTACGAACAGCAACTTGCAGAAATGCGTGAATCATTCGGCGCCATGCTGAGGCAGCTGCCGAACAAGACGGAAGTCGCCGACCTGCTGGTGGACATCTCCCAGACCGGCCTCGCTGCCGGCCTGGAGTTCGAATTATTCAAACCCCAGGCCGAGGTGCCAAAGGAGTTCTATGCGGAACTCCCGATCAGCATCCGTGTAAAGGGCAACTACCACGAATTTGGTGAATTTATCAGCGGTGTCGCGGCCCTGCCACGTATTGTTACTGTCCATGACATCAATATTCAGGAAAACAAGGACGGCAAACTGACCATGGAAATGCTCGCAAAAACCTACCGCTACATGGATGAAAATGAGGAAGGAGGTGCCCAATGAGTCACCATCCGGCAGGAAAACTGAATACACTGGCGCGTTTCGCCGCAGCCGGCCTGTTGCTCGGCGGTCTTGCCGCCTGTGCCGGTAACAATACGGAAGACCTGCGCAGTTATGTTGAAGCCGTAAAGTCACGTCAACATGCCCGCGTGGATCCTTTGCCCGAATTCAAGCCCTTTGAAACGCATCTCTATGCCGCCATGGACAAGCGTGATCCTTTCACACCGCCGTCCTACTCCGTACCCAGATCACAGGTTGCGCAAGCTTCAAATGGCGGTATTTCGCCTGACATGAACCGACCGCGCGAACCGCTTGAGTCGGAACCGCTGGATGGACTGCGCATGGTGGGAACGCTTGAGCGCAACGGACACTCATGGGCACTGGTGCGCATGAGCGACAGCACCATACACCGTGTTAAACCCGGCAACTATATGGGTCAGAACTATGGCAAGATTGTAAACATCACGGAATCCGAAGTGGACTTGACCGAGATCGTGCCAGATGGCCTCGGGGGATGGATTGAACGCCAGGCTTCACTGGCACTCAGCGAGTAATTGGAGATAAAAACGATGAACACAACTCACACAATGTGGAAGGATGCCGCGCAGAGCAACTGGTGGTCAGCTGCCCGTACCCTGAACAGACTTCTGGCACTGGGCGTGTTACTGATCGCCAGCGGCCTGCAAACAGGCTATGCCGCCGCATCCCAGCTGAATACGCTGAAGGAAATCAATTTTGCCGGGTTGCCCGGAAACCAGGTGCAGATTGTCTTCAAGCTCAGCCAGCCCATCTCCAATCCCGCAAGCTTTACCATCGACAACCCGGCGCGTATCGCTTTTGACCTGCCGGCAACGAAAAGTGCTCTGGCCAAACGCTCCCAGCCGATTGGAATAGGCCCGGCAAAAAGCGTTACCGCCGTTGAGGTAAAAGGTCGCACCCGTATCGTACTCAACCTGTTCGAGATGGTGCCCTACGAAACTCGCGTTGACGGGGACAATGTGATTGTTGTGCTCGGAGCGCAGGGCCAGCGGGTTGCGAGTACACCACCCACCACAGCCACCGGAACGGCAACTACAACGGCAAGTATTGAGCCTTCTATCACAGGCATCGACTTCCGCCGTGGCGAACAGGGTGAAGGGCGCGTTATCGTTACACTGTCTGACCCGTCGATTCCGGTGGATATGCGACAGGAAGCCGGCAAGATCGTACTGGAATTCAACGGCGCAACACTGCCGGACAAGCTGGAGCGTCGCCTCGACGTGACAGATTTCGCCACACCGGTGAAACTGGTCGATACCGAACAAAAGGGCAACAAGGTGCGTATGGAAATCACCCCGATTGGTGAATACGAGCACCTCGCCTACCAGAGTGACAACCAGTTTACGGTCGAGATTCGCAAAACCACCAAGGAAGAAAAGGAACAGCGGAAGAAGAAGAAGTTCGGCTACACAGGTGAACGCCTGTCCCTGAACTTCCAGGATATCGAAGTCCGCTCTGTGCTCCAGCTGTTATCCGACTTCACCGGCCAGAACATCGTGGTCAGCGATTCGGTGACCGGCAACCTGAGCCTGCGCATGAAGAATGTGCCCTGGGACCAGGCGCTGGACATCGTGCTGAAAACCAAGGGCCTCGCCAAGCGGGAAAACGGTAACGTTATCCTGGTCGCCCCGAGCGAAGAGATTGCCGCCCGCGAGAAACTCGAACTCGAATCCCAGAAGCAGATCGAGGAACTGGCGCCACTGTATTCCGACCTCATCCAGGTCAACTACGCCAAGGCCACCGACCTCGCCGAGCTGTTGAGCAGCGAAGACAGCTCTCAGCTATCAGAACGCGGCAAGGTCAGTGTCGATGAGCGTACCAATACACTGCTCGTTCAGGACACCTCCGAGAAGCTGGAGCAGATCCGGCGCCTGGTAGCACGCCTGGATATCCCGGTACGCCAGGTTCTGATCGAATCACGCATTGTGCTGGCCAACAACGACTTTGCCCGCGAACTGGGGGTCAAGTTCGGCCTGAGTCACAGTGACGGACGTGCCGGACAAACCGGCCTCATAGTCGGTGGCAAACAGCCCGGCGACGTCAACTTTAACAACGGCACGATCACCGGCTTCGAGGTAAACGGCACCGGCAGCCAAACGGGCAACGAAGGCCTGCTGGTCAATCTGCCGGTCGCCAATCCTTCAGGTGCGCTGGGTATCGCGCTGGGCAAGCTGGGCAGTAACTTACTCCAACTTGAACTGAGCGCCATGCAGCTCGAAAACCGCGGTGAAATCATCTCCAGCCCGCGCGTCATCACCTCAAACCAGCAGGAAGCGACCATCCAGCAGGGTGTCGAAATTCCCTACCAGCAGGCCACTTCCAGCGGCGCGACCTCGGTCAGTTTCAAGGAAGCCGTGCTGCAGCTGAAAGTCACCCCGCAGATCACCCCGGATGATCGCATCATCATGGACCTGGAAGTCAACAAGGACAGCGTGGGCACGATCTTTGCCGGGGTACCCAGCATCGATACCCGCAACGTCCAGACACGCGTACTGGTCGATAATGGGGAAACCCTGGTACTGGGCGGTATTTACGAGCAAACACGCAGCAAGCAGGCTGAACGCGTGCCTTTCCTGGGCGAACTGCCGGGTCTGGGCTGGTTGTTCAGAACCGAGAGTCACAAGAACAACAAGAGTGAAATGCTCATCTTCGTGACACCGAAAATCATCAAGCAGGGCGTGAACGTACAGTAGCCCGACTTGTACACAGCCTGAATTTCTGGCATATCTGCCCGGCATGAGAATGTCGGGCAGTTTTTTTCTGGTCGGGCCCATGGGGGCCGGCAAATCCACTATTGGTCGCCAGCTGGCGCGTACGCTGGACATACCATTCATTGACAGTGACCGGGAAATTGAAGCCAGAACCGGCGTTGATATCCCGTTAATCTTTGAACTGGAAGGCGAATCCGGATTCCGAAAACGCGAGCAGGAAGTCATCGACGAGCTCTCGGCCACGCCCGGCATCATTCTCGCCACGGGTGGCGGCGCCGTGCTGGACGCCCACAATCGGCGCAACCTGGCCGCCCGTGGTACCGTCATTTACCTGCAAACATCGGTCGACCAGCAACTTCAACGCACCGCCCATGACCGCAACCGCCCGCTGCTGCAAACAGACGATCCACGCAAGAAACTGCAGCAACTGCTGGACCAGCGCGACCCCCTGTACCGTGACATCGCCGACCTCGTGATTGAAACCGACGGCTGCAAGGTACGTGACGTGGTACAGAAAATTACCCGCTACATAGAAGAAAGCTAGTGAGTACCCGCCCATAAACGCTATAATTTTCTCTTGAAGAACATAAAATGGCGTTGTCTGACCAACCTGTAGGAGCGGGCTTGCCCGCGAACAGTGGCGGATTCGCGGGCAAGCCCGCTCCTACAGGCATTAGCCGTTCATCCTCGATTTGCGACCGCGCAGCGGGGAAAGGTACTTGGGCCCTGGCCAGAGAGATATGATGATAAAAAAAACCCTGCAACTCGATCTGGGCGAACGCAGCTATCCCATCCTCATCGGACCGGGGCTGCTGTCGCAGACAGCGTTGTATACGCCGGCGATTCGCGGGCGCCAGGTCATGGTGGTCAGTAACGACACCGTCGCCCCCCTGTATATGGACACCGTCTGCGCGGCGCTGGGCGATTACCCGCTCGAACAGCTGATCCTGCCGGATGGAGAACAGTACAAAACGCTCGACATTCTCAAGCGTATTTTCGACGCACTGCTGGAGAAACGCTTCAACCGATCCTGTTGCCTGGTCGCGCTGGGCGGTGGCGTCGTCGGTGATATGGTCGGCTTTGCCGCCGCCAGCTACCAGCGCGGCGTGGATTTCATCCAGATTCCCACCACCCTGCTTGCCCAGGTGGATTCGTCTGTCGGCGGCAAGACCGGCGTCAATCACCCGCTCGGCAAGAACATGATCGGCGCTTTTCACCAGCCGCAGCTAGTCCTGGCGGATACCGATACTCTAAATACACTGGATGACCGCCAGTTATCGGCGGGTCTGGCGGAAGTCATCAAGTATGGCCTGATCGAGGACAGGGCATTTTTTGACTGGCTGGAAATCAACATGCCACGCCTGCTGGAACGCGATACCGAAGCCCTGGTCTACGCCATTGAACGTTCCTGCCGGTGCAAGGCGGACATTGTCGCGGCCGATGAACGCGAAAGCGGCAAACGCGCCCTGCTGAACCTCGGCCACACCTTCGGCCACGCCATCGAAACCGGCATGGGCTATGGCAACTGGCTACATGGCGAAGCGATTGCCGCCGGTATGGCCATGGCGGCCGACCTGTCCGCACGCCATGGCTGGATCAGCGTAGCGGATGTCACACGTATCCGCAGCCTGCTGGGAAAGGCCCGCTTACCGGTTGACCCACCCGCTGAAATCAGCCGTGAGCGATTTCTGCAACTGATGGCGGTCGATAAAAAAGCCCTCGATGACGGTCTGCGCCTGATACTCCTCGACGCGATCGGCAACGCGAAGATCACCTCAGCATATGACACTGAACGGTTGGCCGAAACACTCGATCGCAGCCTGCTGCAGACGGGTTCATGAACAGCCTGCCGAACGTCTCCGACCACGCTAACGGGCTTGCACCCTATGCTGTCAGTGACGCCGTATCCGGCGGACGCCACCACGTAGAACCGCCACCGAATTATCGCAGCGAATACCAGCGTGACCGTGACCGCATTATTCACGCCGCCGCTTTTCGCCGACTCGAATACAAAACCCAGGTGTTCGTCAATCACGAGGGCGACCTGTTCCGCACACGCCTGACACACTCCATCGAGGTCGCCCAGATCGCACGTTCCATTGCACGCGCCATGCAACTGAACGAAGACCTGACTGAAGCCATCGCGCTGGCGCACGACCTTGGCCATACACCCTTCGGCCACGCCGGCCAGGATGCGCTTAACGCCTGCATGAAGGACTACGGTGGCTTCGAACACAACCTGCAATCCTTACGGGTGGTCGATGAGCTGGAAGAAAAATATGCGGACTTTCCCGGACTGAACCTCACGTTTGAAACCCGCGAAGGCATTCTCAAGCACTGCTCGGCCAGACACGCGGCCGAACTCGGCGATGTCGGCGAACGTTTCCTGCAAAAACGCCAACCCAGCCTGGAAGCCCAGCTCACCAACCTCGCCGATGAAATCGCCTACAACAGTCACGATGTCGACGATGGCTTGCGCGCCGGACTGATCGAAGTCGAACAGCTGAACGAGGTTCCGCTGTTCAATGCGCAATACACCGAAGTCACGCAACGCTACCCCGCGCTTTCGCAACGGCGTGTGATACACGAAGTTGTCAGACGACTGATCAACTGCCAGGTCGTCGACCTGATCGAAACCAGTAAGGCCAGCCTGGAAAAGGCAAAACCCGCCAGCCTCGAAGCCGTGCGCGCACAGCCGCAGGCGCTGATGTCCTTCAGTCAAAGCATGCGTGAACGCAATCTTGAACTGAAACGTTTCCTGCGTAACCACCTGTACCGGCACTACCGCGTTCACCGCATGAGCGCCAAGGCAAACCGCGTTATCCACGACCTGTTCATCGCTTTCAATGATGACCCGCGCCTGATGCCGGATGAAGCACAGATCAAGGTCTCCGAACTTGGCGCGCGCCATGGCGAAACCGGGCAGGCGCGTGCGGTGGCGGACTATATTGCCGGTATGACGGATCGCTACGCCATCAGCGAACACCACCGGGTTTACAACCCGGGAGAGTTGACTTGAGCATCGCTCGCGGGTCAGAGACAAGCCATGCGCATTTACATGCAAATACCGCCCAGCGACGCCGGGCCACCAAGATTCTACCACCTGCACCTGCAGGAAGACCTGATCGATGGCTGGACGCTGGTGCGTGAATGGGGTTACCAGGGCGCGGGCGGACGTGTGGTCAAGGACCACTATACTGATCGGGAACAGGCCGAGCAGGCCATGATGTCAATACGGGACACCCAGCTGAAAAAAGGTTACCAGGTCGTCTTTATGCAGGCACAGACATGAACGATAGCGCAACCCCGGAGCAGCCCGAGTACCTGCACGCGTGGTCATTGCGTTGCCACCCGTTTGAACAGCGCGTGGATTCACAATTCTTCTACGCCGGCAGCGCACTGATGCAACGGCTCGACCTGCTGACCCACCTGGTGCAGTTCGGCGAATCGGTTGTTGTCGTCAGTGGTCCTCCCGGTAGCGGGAAAAGCAGCCTGCTGGAACAGTTTCTGGGCCACATCAACCCACAGTGGACCGTTTGCCTGGTCGATGGCGAACAGGGCGACCCGCTGGCCGCGCGCCTGGCGGAAACCCTTGGCGTAAGCCGTGACGACGAGCAGGCGCTACTCAACCACTGGGCCACACAAAGTGAAACTTCACAGCAACTGGTGATTGTCATCGACAATGCCGAACAACTCGATGCAGCCGCCTGCCAACGGCTGTGTGCACTCACCGCCCAGCCGGACAGCGAACGCCTGCGCGTGGTGCTGTTCGGTACCGCTGATACCGAGCGCTGCGCGCGCGCCGCGCTGGAACAGACCGACAGCAAACGTTCCTGCCAGCTGCTGGAAGTTCCCCGCCTGACGGAAGAAGAAACCGCCGCCTATCTCATGTATCGCCTGGCCGTTGCCGGTTACAGCGGGGAGAGTCCTTTCACGCTGACCGAAGTCCGCGCCATGTGCAAGGCGGCAGGCGGTCGCCCGGGTGGCATCAACCGCCTGGCGCACGAGTCACTGCTCGAACATCACGCGCGTGCCAAAAACAAAAAAAATGCCCCGCTCAGGCACGGCCGCAAAAAAGTGGCCACCCCACTCTGGATCGGCGCATCGATCACCATTGCCGCCGTTGCCGGTTACTTTGGCTGGCAACAGCTGGCCCCGACCCTCGAACCCGACCGCAGCAGCGCCCCTCCCGCCCCGCTGCTGGCGGAACGCTCGCTTGCGTTACCCCCCGCAACGCCGCTCGAAGCCGAGGACACGAGCCGGTCCGCCGAGATACAAACTGAACAGCCTTCCACGGAAATAAAGCCTCCTGCGGAAATCCGGCCGGAAGGTAACAGTGCTGTACCGGCAACCACGCCAGTAACAGCGCCTGTCGCAAAACCGGATACAGCGGATGAAACAAAATTACCCGCCAGCGGACAGGTGGCAGAAAACCCGCATAAAGTCGCTGAGGCACCGGACACGGCAGCAAAAGTAACCGAACCCACGGCAAGCCCGGAAACCGCCTCAACACCCCCTCAACCCCACCGTGAAGACTGGCTGTTGCAACAACAACCTGGCGCCTTCACCCTGCAACTGCTGGGTTCCCGCGATCCCGCCTCCATGAACGAATACATCAGGCGCAATAAACTGGACCCGGCCAAAACCGCCTTCTACCGCGGCCGCTACCGTGACGCCGAGTGGTACGTGCTGCTGTACGGCGTCTACCCCGACATGGCCAGTGCGCTTGCCGCACGCAAGGCGCTACCGGACCGGGTACAGAAAGACAAACCCTGGCCGCGCAGCTTCAAGTCTGTGCAGGACAGTATCCGCAACACGCCATGACACCTTCGTACCCGCTGCCTGCTGTATTCCGCAGAAAAAACAAGGTATAACCCCGAAAAACGCTGGCGTCAGACGGCTATCTCCATTATTCTTTTCGGCCCAAATTTTTACGTTCGGGTTTCACCACCCCGCCGCGACATGTGTGGGTGGTTTTGCGTGCGCATGCATACAATTTCCCGGTAATTTAGGCAGTTAACAGAGGTCGGACATGAGTCACGGGGCTTTTCCGGAAAAGCAGGGTCTGTATGACCGCGAAAACGAGCACGACGCCTGCGGCGTTGGCTTTGTTGCCCACATCAAAGGCGTACAGAGCCATGCCATTGTCAGGCAGGGCCTGCAAATTCTTGAAAACCTGACGCACCGCGGCGCCGTCGGCGCTGACCCGCTGGCCGGTGACGGCGCGGGCATATTGATCCAGACCCCCGACACCTTTCTGCGCGAGGAATGCGCCACGCTCGGTTTCGAGCTGCCGGCGCCCGGCGCCTATGCCGTGGGCATGATATTCCTGCCCCAACCGACCAGAACCCGTACCGAGTGCGAAGCCCTGATCGAGCGCAGCGTCAAGGAAGAAGGCCAGGAATTCCTCGGCTGGCGCGACGTGCCGGTCGATAACAGCGGCCTTGGGCAGAGCGTCAAGGATGTTGAACCGGTGGTTCGCCAGGCCTTCATCGGCTGTGGCGACAGCTGCCCGACCCAGGAAGATTTTGAGCGCAACCTATTCATTATCCGCAAGGTTATCGAAAACACCGTGCGCGACTCCGACTGGCAAGGCCGGGAGAATTTTTACATTCCCTCGCTCTCCAGTCGCACCCTGCTTTACAAAGGTATGCTGCTGGCCAACCAGGTTGGCACCTATTTCAAGGACCTTTGTGACGAACGCCTGGTCTCCGCACTGGCGCTGGTGCACCAGCGTTTCTCCACCAACACCTTCCCATCGTGGGACCTGGCCCACCCGTTCCGCATGATCGCCCATAACGGCGAAATCAATACCATGCGCGGTAACGTCAACTGGATGCGCGCGCGCCGCCATTCCATGTCGTCCGAACTGTTTGGCGCCGACCTGGAAAAAGTCTGGCCGCTGATTCCCGAAGGCCAGAGCGACTCCGCCTGCTTCGACAACGCGCTGGAACTGCTGGTCGCCGGCGGTTACTCCATGGCCCACGCCATGATGATGCTGATTCCCGAAGCCTGGGCTGGCAACCCGCTGATGGACGAACAGCGCAAGGCCTTCTACGAATACCATGCGGCATTGATGGAACCCTGGGATGGCCCCGCGGCAGTCGCCTTCACCGATGGCCGGCAGATCGGCGCCACCCTCGACCGTAACGGTCTGCGCCCGGCGCGCTACCTGATTACCGATGATGACCTGGTGGTGATGGCCTCGGAAATGGGCGTGTTGCACATCGCCGATGAAAAAATTGTCAAAAAATGGCGTCTGCAGCCGGGCAAGATGTTCCTGATCGATATGGAGCAGGGCCGCATCATCGACGATGCCGAGCTGAAACACTCGCTGTCCACCAGCCATCCCTATGCGGAATGGCTGGCGAAGACCCAGGTTCACCTGAAGAACCTGCCGGCGCAGACCGGTGGTGTTGAAGCCGACCCCGACACCCTGCTGGATCGACAGCAAGCCTTTGGCGTCACCCAGGAAGACCTGAAAATCCTCATGAAGCCGATGGCCACCACCGGCCAGGAAGGCATCGGCTCAATGGGCGCCGACAACCCGGTGGCCGTGCTGTCGAACAAGGCCAAGCCGCTGTCGAATTATTTCCAGCAGAACTTTGCCCAGGTCACCAACCCGCCGATCGACCCGATCCGCGAAGAACTGGTGATGTCGCTGGTGTCATTGATTGGCCCGCGGCCCAACCTGCTGGGACTGCACTCGGGCGGTGAACACATGCGCCTGGAAGTCACCCAGCCGATCCTCAGCAACAAGGATCTGCAACGCATTCGTGATATCGAGAAAACCACCGATGGCGCGTTCCGAACCAGGACCCTCGACATCTGCTATGCCGCCGATCTCGGCGCAGCCGGTATGCAAGGCGCAGTGAACGCGATCTGCCAGCAGGCCGAACTGGCCGTGCGCGAGGGTTACAACATACTGATCCTGTCCGACCGTTCGGTCAGTGCGCAGCAGGTGCCTGTGCCGGCCCTGCTGGCCACCTCGGCGGTACATCACCACCTGGTGCGCGAAGGTTTGCGCACCGAATCCGGGCTGGTGGTGGAAACCGGCGCCGCGCGCGAAGTTCACCAGTTCGCCACACTAGCTGGCTATGGTGCGGAAGCCATTAACCCCTACCTGGCTTTCGAGACACTGGCCGCCATGAAGCATGAACTGCCGGAAGACCTCGACGAAGCCGAGATCAACAAGCGATACATCAAGGCGGTCGGCAAGGGGCTGTTGAAAGTCTTTTCCAAGATGGGTATTTCCACTTACCAGTCCTATTGCGGCGCACAGATCTTCGATGCCATCGGTCTGAAGCAGTCATTTATCGACAAGTACTTTACCGGCACTGCCAGTATGATCGAAGGCATTGGTATCCGCGAAATCGCCGAGGAAGCCATGCGCTGGCACCGCGATGCCTACGGCAACAACCCGGTCTACGCCGACGCGCTGGATGTCGGCGGTGACTATGCCTACCGGGTTCGCGGCGAGGATCACGTGTGGACGCCGGCGACCATTGCCAAGCTCCAGCACGCCACGCGCGCCAATGATGCAAAAACCTTTGCGGAATTCTCGCAGCTGGTGGATGAACAGAACGAACACCTGAAAACACTGCGTGGGCTGTTTGAGTTCAATTTCGCCGACCGGGCCATCCCGCTTGATGACGTCGAGCCGGCGAAAGACATCGTCAAACGCTTTGCCACCGGCGCCATGTCCTTTGGTTCGATCTCGTGGGAAGCACACACCACGCTGGCCATCGCCATGAACCGCATCGGTGCAAAATCCAATACTGGTGAAGGTGGCGAGGAGCGCTCGCGCTTCAAACCAATGGACAATGGCGACTCCATGCGCTCGGCCATCAAGCAGGTGGCCTCCGGTCGCTTCGGCGTTACCGCCGAATACCTGGTCAACTCGGACGACATCCAGATCAAGATGGCGCAGGGCGCCAAGCCCGGTGAAGGCGGTCAGTTACCGGGCCACAAGGTCAGCGACTGGATTGCCAAAGTGCGCCATTCCACACCGGGCGTGGGACTGATTTCGCCACCGCCGCATCATGATATCTATTCCATCGAGGATCTGGCGCAGTTGATCCACGATCTGAAAAACGTCAACCCGAAGGCCCGCATCAGCGTCAAGCTGGTCTCGGAAGTTGGTGTCGGCACCGTGGCGGCCGGCGTTTCCAAGGCGCACGCCGACCATGTCACCATCGCCGGCTACGACGGCGGTACCGGCGCTTCACCGCTGACCTCCATCCGTCACGCCGGCAGCCCCTGGGAACTGGGCCTGGCCGAAACACACCAGACCCTGGTGTTGAACAAGCTGCGCGGCCGTATCGCCGTACAGGTCGATGGCGGCATGCGTACCGGTCGCGACGTAGTGATCGGCGCACTGCTGGGCGCAGATGAATTCGGTTTCGCCACCGCGCCACTGATCGTGGAAGGCTGCATCATGATGCGCAAGTGTCACCTCAACACCTGCCCGGTCGGCGTCGCTACCCAGGACGAGACACTGCGCAAGCGCTTTACCGGCCAGCCGGAACACGTGGTGAACTACTTCTTCTTTGTTGCCGAAGAGATCCGCCAACTGATGGCAAAACTCGGCTTCCGCAGCATGGATGACATGATCGGCCGTTCCGACAAACTGAATATGCGCCAGTGCATCGATCACTGGAAGGCGCAGGGTCTCGACTACTCGCGCATCCTGTACAAGCCCAACGTACCGGACGCTGCGGTACACCATTGCGAATCACAGGATCACGGCCTCGACAAGGCCCTGGACAATACACTGATCGAGCAGGCCAAACCGGCGCTGGAACGCGGCGAAGCGGTGAAGATCGAAACACCGGTCTGTAACGTCAACCGCACGGTCGGCACCATGCTGTCCGGCCGCGTCGCGGAACGCTACGGCAACGAAGGCCTGCCCGATGACACCATCCATATCAAACTGAATGGCGTGGCGGGTCAGAGTTTCGGTGCCTGGACAATGCAGGGCGTCACACTGGAACTGGAAGGCGAAGGCAACGACTACGTTGGCAAGGGACTGTCCGGGGGACGGCTGGTGATTTACCCGCCGGCAAACTGCCCGATTGTGCCGGAAGAAAATATCATCGTTGGCAATACCACGCTGTATGGCGCCACATCCGGCGAATGTTATTTCCGCGGCGTGGGTGGCGAACGCTTCGCCGTGCGTAACTCGGGCGCCTCGGCCGTCATCGAAGGCGTCGGCGATCACGGCTGTGAATACATGACCGGCGGTGTGGTCGTGGTACTGGGTGAAACCGGACGTAATTTTGCCGCCGGCATGAGTGGCGGTATTGCCTATGTGCTGGATGAAAAGGGCGGCTTCGAATCACGCTGCAACCTGGCCATGGTGGAACTCGAACCCGTCCCGGAAGAAGACGAAGCACTGGAAACCCTGGAACACCAGGGGGGCGATCTGGAAACCCACGGCAAGGTCAATATCAGTGCTGACATGACACGTTACGACGCGCTGCGGCTGCGCCGACTGATCGAAAAACACCTGCACTACACCAATAGCCGCGTCGCAAAAAATATCCTCGACAACTGGAACAGCATGCTGCCGAAATTTGTCAAGGTGATGCCGGTCGACTACCGCCGCGCGCTGGAAGAAATGAAACAGGCGCAGGCCAGCGACCTGGCTGCCGCAAGTTAAAGCCTCAGGATTGAACTGACACTATGGGTAAACCAACCGGATTCCTGGAGTATCCGCGCAAAGACCGCGGCTACAAACCTGTTGAAGAACGCATCAAGTACTTCGGTGAATTCTTCATTGAACTCGATGAGCAGGAACTCAGCCTGCAGGGCGCGCGCTGCATGGACTGCGGCATTCCCTTCTGCCACGACGGCTGCCCGGTCAACAATATTATTCCTGACTGGAATGACCTGGTGTACCGGGGCAATTGGGAGAGAGCCATCAAGGTGCTGCACTCCACCAATAACTTCCCCGATTTCACCGGCCGCATCTGCCCGGCGCCCTGCCAGGAATCCTGCACACTGAACCTGATCGATGACCCGGTCTCGATCAAGGCCATCGAGTGCGCCATTGTTGACAAGGCCTGGGAAAACGAATGGATCAAGCCGAGGATTGCTGAACACAAGACCGGCAAAAAAGTTGCCGTTGTCGGTGGCGGCCCGGCCGGCATGGCCTGCGCCCAACAACTGGCGCGCGCCGGTCACGACGTGACCCTGTTCGAAAAGAATGACCGCTTTGGTGGTCTGCTGCGCTATGGCATCCCCGACTTCAAAATGGAAAAACGCCACATTGACCGTCGTGTGCAACAGATGGAAGCCGAGGGCGTCAGCTTCAAACCCAATTCTCATATCGGTATCGATATAAGCGCACAGGACCTGCTCAAGGATTTCGATGCCGTTGCGCTGACGGGCGGTTCCGAGCAGCCACGCGACCTGCCGATTCCCGGGCGTGAACTTGACGGCGTACACTTCGCCATGGAGTTTCTGCCACAACAAAACCACCGTGTGGCAGGCGACACCATCCCGGATGACATTTCCATTCTGGCCACAGGTAAGAAAGCCGTGGTCATCGGTGGCGGCGATACCGGTTCCGATTGCATCGGCACCTCCATCCGCCAGGGCTGCGAGACCGTTACGCAAATCGAGATACTGCCAAAGCCGCCGGAAAAGGAAGACAAGCTGCTGACCTGGCCGGAGTGGCCCAACAAGTTGCGTACATCCACGTCACAGGAAGAAGGCGTCACCCGTGAGTGGAGTGTGGCGACGAAGGAATTCATCGGTGAAAACGGCACGCTGAAAAAACTGCACTGCGTACGCGTCGAGTGGAACAGGGGCGATCAGGGACGCTGGCAGATGAGCGAAATCGAAGGCAGTGACTTCGAAATCGAAGCTGACCTGGCCCTGCTGGCCATGGGTTTTGTTCATCCGGTTCAGGAAGGACTGTTGAACGACCTTGGCGTGGAGTACGATCCCCGCGGTAATGTGAAGGGCGACACCGAAGGCGAACAGGCCTACAAAACCTCCATCGACAAGGTGTTTGCCGCAGGTGATATGCGCCGCGGGCAATCGCTGGTGGTGTGGGCGATCCGTGAAGGCCGGCAATGCGCCCGGGCAGTGGATGAATTCCTGATGGGGTCTTCGGAATTACCTCGCTAAAGATTTTTTAATGGCTTCAACCTAACCGGTTTAAAATATACCCATGACTGAACTGAAAAATGACCGTTTCCTCCGCGCCCTGTTACGACAGCCCGTTGATGTCACTCCCGTCTGGATGATGCGCCAGGCCGGTCGCTACCTGCCAGAGTACCGTGAAACACGAAAAAAGGCTGGCAGTTTCATGGACCTTTGCACCAACCCTGAATTGGCCTGCGAAGTTACCCTGCAACCGCTGGAACGCTTCCCCATAGACGCCGCCATCCTGTTCTCGGACATCCTGACAATTCCCGATGCCATGGGACTGGGCCTGTATTTTGAAGAAGGTGAAGGCCCGCGCTTCAAAACCCCCATCCGTGACGAGAAACAGATTGCTGCGCTCGGCGTGCCAGACCCGGAACAGGAACTGCGTTACGTGATGGATGCGGTGCGTTTGATTCGCCGCGAACTGAACGGCCGTGTACCGCTGATCGGATTTTCCGGCAGCCCCTGGACGCTTGCCACCTACATGGTCGAAGGCGGTTCCAGCAAGGATTTCCGCACCATCAAGGCGATGATGTTCGAACGCCCGGAACTGCTCGATCAACTGCTGGAAACCATCGCGCAATCGGTCGCCCTGTATCTCGATGCGCAGATCAAGGCGGGTGCACAAACCGTCATGATCTTTGACACCTGGGGCGGTGCACTCACGCCCTCTGACTACTGTCGCTTCTCGTTAAAGCCGATGGAACGCATCATCCACAGCCTGCAGGAAAAAATGGGCGATCAGAAAGTCCCCGTCATCCTGTTCACCAAGAACGGCGGGCAGTGGCTGGAAGCCATGACCGATACCGGCGCCGATGCGCTGGGACTGGACTGGACCACCGACCTTGCCGATGCACGCCGTCGCGTGGGCGACCAGGTTGCGCTACAGGGGAACCTGGACCCTTCGGTGCTTTATGCATCGCCGAAAATCATTCGTGAACAGGTCGGCAAGGTGCTGGCGAGTTACGGCAAGGGCGAAGGGCATGTATTCAACCTCGGACACGGTATCCACCCCGGCATTGACACGGAACATGCCGCCGCCATGATCGACGCCGTTCATGACCTGAGTCGGGCCTATCA
>CAYYAP010000024.1:4229-26513 GCA_964469575.1 uncultured Thiohalobacter sp. | reverse complement strand
CAAGTAAAAGTCGCTATCCGGGGGCAAAGGCTTCAGGTACTTTCACTCTTTTCCGCCACCAGCAATCCGTACGTCCTCGACCAGGTGCGCAGTGTGTATTTTATCCTTGACGCAGTCCAGCGCCTTGCTGCCAGCTGGCTTGCACTCCACCTTGTGCGCCTTGGTCCAGCCGGTCTGTATGGAAAAACCTTGTTCGACCTCGTCATCGTAACCCTGAACATCTTCCTCATCATCCGGGACTTCCATGTTCTCCACGCCCAGCACCAGGTTCCTGTAGGCGATACTGAAACCGCTCCTGGTTTTGCGCACTTCGGATTTAACTTTGTAAAGCACCGTATGGTTGCCACTCTCACGTTTCAATTCGTCACTGAAACAGATCAAGGCACCGGAATCCAGTTCGCACTGTGTAACAGCTGACGGCAAATACTCTATCGGCTTGTTACGTATAGACCAGTGCTTCAGGGCGAGCTTCTCAAGCGGTGAGAGGGCTTTGATTTTGATTTTTGTCCTGGCTTTTTTTCTGGAACTTGCCACGACCACTTTCTTTTTTACCGCCACTTTCGCCTTCGCTGCATTGGCTTTTCGTGCATTTTCCACCTTCGCCTGTTTTTCTTCCGCCACGCGTTGCCGTTTGGCCGCAGCCAGCCTGGCTGCATTCGCCTTACGTCGAGACTGCATGCGGATTTCTTCTTCCATGTTAATCACTTTTCCGCCCGCCATATTAAAGCCATTGGCCGCTGCCTTGCGGTACCATTGCATAGCCACCCGGGGATCACGCGGCACCCCCTTCCCGGTTGCATAGATTTCACCCAGGTAGTATTCAGCCAGTGCGCTGGACTCGCTCACTCCGCTCAACAGTTGTCGTGCGCGGGTATAGTCCGGCGCCCCACCTTCACCCTTGAACAACAGGATAGCCAGTCGTGTGACAGCTTTTTCATGTGACTGGGCGGCGGCCTTTTCCAGCCACTGCCGTCCCTGCGTGGCATCCTGGCTCACGCCCCGACCTTTTAAATACATCATACCCACGTCATACTGCGATGCAGCCTTGCCTGTCTCGGCTTTCTTCAGGCCTGTCGTGAACTTCTTTTTCTGTGCCTGCAACCTTTTCAGCTTGCTGACGGCCCGTTGACTGCCATTCGCTGCCGCTTTCCCCAGCCAGCCCAGTGCGGCATCAAAGTCCCTTTTAACACCACGCCCGCTTAAGTACATCATCGCAACTTCATATTGGGCATCGGGGTCGCTGGCTTCGGCATTCGCCAGTTGTTCTTCAAAAAGCTGATCCCACACTTGCGCACCGGCATATACCATGTGGCTGACCATAAGAAAGGTCACTACAAGCAGTGTCCTGAAACAGAAACCTTCTGACTGATATAGCATGGATACACCCCCGCATTTACCCTATGCTGATATCGGCAACAGGGCAAAAAACCTGAAATAACGGTTTTTTCAGTAGAGTCCTGTACACCCTGTTTTATTCCGTTAATAAGGAAACTAATGCAGATTACCGACCGCTTTCTCTTTGCTTGGCAAACCGGTCGCCTGCCTTTATACTCAAACTTCTGTGCAACCCGTAATCACCCCATGTCCCCAAAACGCTTCCTGACTCTCTGCTTTCTCATGCTCACACTGGTGGGCAATGCGGCGTGGGCTACGGCGGGGTATCACCCTGCAGCAGATAGCGTTGCTGAGACAGGCCTGGATTCAGGGCACCAACACAATTTCCCGGACAGTGATAATGACGGCTGCAATGACCATTGCTGCCATGCAAGCGCCCATTTACTTGGACTTCCCGATTCACCCACGGCCTGGCCTTTTTCACCTGGACCGGATGTTTACCTGGCATCTGATCAGCCACCACGCTCACATCCACTCTCCCCGCTTTTCCAACCTCCAATCGCCTGATTCTGTCGGATAACGCACTGCATAACCTCGTGTTATGCGGCAATGCTGTTGTGTTTCCAAGGAATCAGATCCATGCAAAAACTGACTGTATGGGGCCGCCTTCTGTTTGGCTGCCTGCTATGCGTCATCACGGCCAGTGCCAGCGCGAGTGACATCTCCCCGGCACTGCAAGAATTGATGCAGAATTTTCTCAACCGCCACCCTGCGGCGCAAACGGCGCGCGCCAACCTGCAACGCAGTGAGGCTGAAGCGCGTGCGGCAGGCCAGCCGCTGTATAACCCGGAGCTTGAACTGGACTACGAGGACGCTACCGATATCACCAAAACTATCGGCATCGCCCAGACCTTCGACTGGAGCGGAAAACGCCGCGCCCGCAACAGCGCCGCCCAGAACAGGATACATGCGGCGCGCGCCACGCTGGCAAAATCCAGGCAAACCCTGCTGGGTGAGTTGTTGGGTGACCTGAGCCGGAGATTGACAACTGCCGAGGGCGCACGTCTCGCCGCCCGGCGCGTCACACTGCTTGAAGCGTTCACAAGACTTGCCGAACAACGTTTTTCTGCAGGAGATGTCAGCCAGACCGATGTCGATCTCGCTCGACTGGCGCTATCAGAAGCACGGATGCAGGCCGCCTCTGCCAGCGCCAACGCCGGGGCAACGGAAGCGCGCCTGAATGCACTGGTCGAAACCCCCACCGCCGGCTGGCCGACATTACCTACATTGCCGGAAACGCTGGCAATCCGCGATGTGGACACCCTGTTAAAACAACACCCTGCCCTGCAACAACTCCGTGCGGAGGCCGCCGCAGCACGTGCATCCGTCATCAGCGCCAACCGCGATCGCCGACCGGACCCGACGATTGCCCTGCGTGGCGGCAAGGAAGCCAGCGATGCGCTGGTCGGCGTTACCGTGTCTATTCCGCTATTCCTGCGTAACAACTTCCGCGCCGAAGTCGATGCCGCAAATGCCGAGGCTATCAGTGCTGAACAACGCTACCGGAATACGCTACGCCGCGACCGCAGCGCCATGCAGGCCGCCGCCCAGCGCTACAAGGTCACACGCTCGGCGCTGGGTTACTGGGAGAAAACCGGCCTGACCAGCCTGCAGGGACGTCTCGAAACGCTACAGCGTCTGTGGAAAAGCGGTGAAATCGATACGACGGATTACCTGGTGCAATTGCAGCAGACGCTCGATACGCGAATCTCCGCGGTTGAACTCCGGCGCGCCACCTGGGACGCCTGGCTGGCCTGGCTACAGGCGTCCGGCACCACTGAACAATGGCTGGGGCTGAACCATCAGCCCGTCTCACACTGATTACGGAGCACACCTGTTATGCGACTTTCAAACCTGTTTATTGTTTTGCTGGCGCTTACCGCCGGCGGTGTTCTCGCGGCGGACGATCACGGTCATGCCGAAAATGAAACTGAGCACAAAGGGGAAGCCGTTGCTGAACTGGGGCCGGAACAAATTCGTATGGCCGGCATCGAGACTGTCACCCTGCAACGCAACCCGGTTGCAGATATCCTGGTGGCGCCGGGAGAGGTCATGCTCAACACTTATCGCACCACCCGGGTCACGCCCCGCGTCAAAGCACAGATTATCAAACGTCATACCCATCTTGGCGATCATGTCAAAACCGGTGATCCGCTGGTCACGTTATCCAGCGTCGAGCTTGCCGAAGCCCAGGGACAACTCCTGGTCAGTGATCGTGAATGGAAGCGCGTGCGAAAACTGGGACGCAAGGTTGTTTCCGAGCGTCGTTACCTTGAAGCACAGGTTGCGCGTCAACAGGCTTTTGCCAAAGCCCTTGCCTATGGCATGACAGAGAAGCAGGTCAGGACACTGCTTGGGAAAGGTAACGCCTCGCGTGCAAACGGCGAACTGGTACTGCTGAGTACACAGGCCGGCACCGTCATCAACGACGATTTCGTGGTCGGTGAACTGGCTGAACCCGGCCGGGTACTGTTTACGATTACCGATGAATCCCGTCTGTGGGTCGATGCACGCCTGAATGCTGTCGATGCCGGTCGGGTGCATCAAGGCTCACCCGCGCGCATTCTTATCGGCAGGAAATGGATGGATGGCAAGGTAATCCAGACACGGCACGCACTGGATGAAGCCACCCGCACCCTGTCGGTACGACTTGAAGTCGCCAACCCGGACGATCAATTGCACCCCGGCCAGTTCGTGACCGTTGAAATCCAGAGTACAGACAGTGAAAACGCTATTGCGGTACCGGTCGCCGCCGTACTGCGCAGTCCGGACGGCGACTGGCAGGTATTCATCGAAGAAGCGCCCGGACGCTATGCACCCCATGAAGTTGAAGTACTGCGCACGGTCGGCAAGCGGCTGGTCGTGGAGGGATTAAAGGAAGGTCAACGCATCGTCAGCAAGGGTGCGTTCTTTATCCAGTCTGAAATCGCCAAGAGCGGTTTCGAAGTCCATAACCACTAGGAGGCCGGATCATGCTGAACAAACTGATTGACCTCGGCGTCGAGAACCGCCTGCTGGTGATACTGGCGTTGATTGCAGCGGTCGTTGGCGGGACGTTGATACTGCCAAACCTTAATATGGATGCATTTCCCGACGTCACCAATGTGCAGGTGCAGATTAATACCGAAGCACGCGGGCTGGCGGCAGAAGAAGTCGAACAGCTCATCACCTTCCCTATCGAGGCGGTGATGTACGCCCTGCCCGACGTGGAGGAAGTGCGCTCGATCTCAAAAACCGGCCTGTCTGTGATCACTGTGGTGTTCAAGGAAGGCACCGACATCTACTTTGCCCGCCAACTGGTATTCGAACGCCTGCAGACAGCGCGGGAGCAAATTCCGGAGGGTATCGGCACCCCGGGAATCGGTCCCAATACCTCGGGACTCGGCCAGGTATACCAGTACATCCTGCGTTCCGATGTCCCGGGAAAATACGACACCATGGCGCTACGCAGCCTGAATGACTGGATCGTGAAGCTGCTGTTGATGCCGGTACCCGGGGTAACAGAAGTCCTCTCTTTTGGGGGTGAAGTCCGCCAGTACCAGATCCAGCTCGATCCACAGCGCCTGCTGGCCTACGGCCTGAGCAGCGATGACATTGCCGAAGCTGTTGAAGCCAACAACCGCAATGCCGGTGGCTGGTATATGAACCGAGGTGAAGAACAACTGGTTATCCGTGGTGTCGGCTGGGTTCGCAGCGGCGAGGACGGGTTACACGACATCCGTAATATTCCTCTCAAGGATGAAGATGGTGTCGCCGTACGGGTCTCTGATGTCGCGCATGTCGCCTTCGGCCCCGAGATTCGCCAGGGTGCCGTCAGTATTACCCGGCGTAATGAAAACGGGCAGGTTGAAGCCCTGGGAGAAGTGGTCGCCGGCGTTATTCTTAAACGCCTGGGCGCCAACACCAAGGCCACTATCGACGGCATAGAATCACGCATGGCGGCTATCGCAACAGCCTTGCCGGAAGGTGTCACGCTGGAACCTTTCTATAACCAGGCAAGCCTTGTCGACCAGGCGGTGAATACCGTGACAAAAGCCCTGCTGGAGGCCTTTGTATTGATCGTTATCGTACTGATGCTGTTCCTGGTCAACCTGCGCGCTACGCTGCTGGTACTCATTTCGGTACCGATTTCCATCGGGCTGGCGCTGATCGCTATGGCGTACTGGGGAATATCGGCGAACCTGATGTCGCTCGGGGGATTGGCTATTGCTATCGGCATGATGGTTGACGGCTCGGTGGTGATGATGGAACACATCTTCAGCCACCTCACTCGACCGGATGCCGAACACCATGCGTATGCGAGAAACACCCTCGCGTCGGGTGAAGAATACCCCTACGATGCCGCACATGACAGTCACGGTTTCGCCCTGCGTATCCAGGAGTCGGCACGTGAGGTCGGACGCCCGGTGTTCTTTGCCGTATTGATTATTATCATTGTATTTGCCCCCTTGTTCAGCCTGCAGGGTGTGGAAGGCAAGCTGTTCCAGCCCATGGCCATTTCTATCGTACTGGCCATGCTGGCCTCGCTGATGGTGGCGCTGGTGGTGGTGCCAGCACTGGCGACCTATCTGTTCAGGCGCGGTGTAAAACACAAGGACAGCCCTGTCATGCGACCGCTGGAGAAGTTCTATCAACGTGCATTACCCAGGGCACAACACAAGCGGAAAACCGTTGTGACCGTGGCGCTGCTGCTGTTTGCCGGTTCGCTGGCGATGGTGCCGTTTCTCGGCACCGAGTTTGTACCGGAACTGGAAGAGGGAACGCTCAATATTCGCGTCACCCTGGCGCCCTCCTCCAGTCTTGATACCGCGATGGGCGTAGCCTCTAAACTTGAGGCGCAACTGCTGACATTCCCGGAGGTGGAGTATGCCACCAGCCGCGTCGGTCGCCCGGAAATCGGGGGAGATCCGGAACCGGTTTCCAACGTGGAGATCTTCGTGGGCCTGAAACCGGTGGAGCAATGGACCAGCGCCAAAAACCGCCAGGACTTACAAAAGCTGATGGAAAAACGCATGTCAATCCATCCGGGACTGCTGTTCTCCTTCTCACAACCCATTGCGACCCGGGTCGATGAGCTGTTATCGGGTGTACGCGCACAACTTGCCATCAAGCTGTTCGGCCAGGATCTGGGCACGCTGGCGCAGAAGGGAAGTGAAATCGAAGCGCTGGTCAAGCGGGTGAAAGGCACGCGTGGCGTCGCCATGGAGCAGATCGGTGGTGAAGCACAACTGGTGGTACGCCCGGATCGCGATGTGCTCGCACGTTACGGAATTCCGGTTGCACAGGTGATGGAACTGGTCTCAGACGCCATTGGCGGGCGAAACGCCGGCCAGGTCATCCATGGCAACGAGCGCTATGACATCAATGTGCGACTGGCGAAAAAATACCGCGACAGTGTGGAGAGTATTCGTGGCCTGATGCTGCAGTCACCCGGCGGCGCCTGGGTACGCCTGAGCGATGTGGCAAAGGTAGCCATTGAATCCGGTCCGCCACAGATCCGCCGAGACGATGTCCAGCGCCGCGTCGTCATCCAGGCGAATGTCGAGGGTCGCGATATGGGGGGTCTGGTCGCAGAATTACAGCAACGCATTAACCAGGAGATCGACCTGCCAGCCGGTTATACCATCGTATTCGGCGGGCAGTTCGAAAACCAGCAACGCGCACAGGCGCGGCTGATGATCGTGGTTCCACTGTCACTGGCACTGATCTTCCTGCTGCTGTACTTCGCCTTTGGCTCGTTCGGACAGGCCTCACTGATCATGCTCAACGTACCGCTGGCACTGATCGGCGGTATTGCCGCCCTGTTTATCTCCGGGCAGTACCTGTCGGTGCCGGGTTCGATCGGCTTTATTGCCCTGTTTGGCGTTGCCGTGCTGAATGGCGTGGTGATGGTGAACGCCATCAACCAGCGGGTGACCGATGGCGCTGAGGCAGATCGCGCCGTATACGAAGGCGCCATGTCGCGACTCCGACCGGTGTTGATGACAGCATCGATTGCCGCGCTCGGGCTGATCCCCATGCTGCTGTCAAACGGCGTTGGATCGGAAGTACAGCGCCCGCTGGCTACCGTGGTGGTAGGCGGCCTGTTATCGTCAACGGCGCTGACACTGTTTGTGTTACCGGTGTTGTACCAGGTGTTCTCACGCTCAAAGCTGGCAGAACGCAACTGAGTTGGCTGAATCTTAACCACCTGTAGGAGCGGGCTTGCCCGCGAATTCGCTGCTGTTCGCGGGCAAGCCCGCTCCTACAGGTATTACGCGTTCATCCCCGATTTGTGACCGCACAGCGCGGCAATGACGAATACTCGGAGTTCCCTTAACGGAAAAGGTAGTGTGGTGAATTCAGATAATCCCAGCAACGCGACAGGAAAGACGGTTCGGGTTTACTTTGCACCCGGCGGGTTTCCGGCCTGGGCGCAGTGCTGGGTTTTTTAGCCTGCTCACGCGGAGACTGCATCTCTCGCTTGTCCTTGACCTTGTCCATGCACCGGGATGCACGCCGCAACATGGCCGTATAGTCTGAACCGGCCGTACCTTCTTCAAGACGCGCCGCGTGAAACAGGATACCGGTTCTTTTGGGTGTGCTACACATGAGATGCACCTCCATAAAGCGCAATCTGCCTTGTAGACGGGCTATCGGCAGGAGGAGGAGACTACTTTAGGTCTGGCACAGAGCGTCCTGTGGCAAGGGATATTAGCCGTTCATTGTACGTCGTCCGGAATTTAAAAACACCGTATTGATATACCCTCCCTGAAAGCGTATTTTCTGAAATAGAGTTCACGCAATTAAAAGAGGTGAGAAAATGTCTGCCAGCCTGATAAGAGAAGCCAAAAAGGTACTGGCCGGTAAGGCCGGCCGCCTGGAAGATGAAGAACTGGAATATCTCGCTCGCGAAATCACAAAACTTGGATTTAAAATAGGGTTTGCGCGCGCTTATGCGGCGGGCCCGACGCTGATGGCGACGCTACTTCACGAACTGGAACGCAAAGAAGAACAGATTAACCAGATTTACAAAGCGCTCGGTATTAAGTAACGGGAAAACCGGCTAATACCGGCGTTTTCGGATACTGGGCTTTCTGGCGCTGTGATTCACAATCCCGGCCTTCCTCAGGAAATCAACCAGCAGGTCTCCATGACGTTCAATGTCTTCCACTGAATCGTGCTCCCCGTTCTCAATTAAAACCAGCTCGGGCCTGTTCTCGTGACAGTTGTCATGGATTGCCCATGCATCGCTAACCGGCACCGTTTTATCGGCATTCCCATGCACCAGGAGAACCGGGCAGTGGACATGGCACACTGTGTTCATCGGGGCGATTTCATCAAAGCGATACCCGATCACCCACTCTACATAATGAAGTATCCAGGGCTTGCAAAAATCCGGTACCCTGAGCCGGTCGAGGTAGCGACGCATCATCCACTCCGGATGGGCAAAGGCCGAAATGCTGATTACGGCCGAAATGTCATTACGTCGTGAAGCCTCTAGTAACACCGCACCAGCCCCGACGGAATGGCCAAGCAAAACCACGCGCTTCACACGGTCACGGCCATGTCTCCTGACCCAGTCCACTGCAACACCTGCATCTTCGGCAAAACGGGGAAGCGAGGAAAAGCTGGCCGAATCGCTTCGACCATGATTACGCGCATCCAGTAGAAGGACATTCAATCCGGCCCGGTGCAGCGATAAAGCCAGCGGTAGCATCATCCCGGCATTCCCACCCCATCCATGTAGCAAAATGACAGCCGGAGCCGACTCCGCTACCGGCAGCCACCAGGCGAACAACTGCTTGCCACCAACTGTCCGGATATATGCCTCTTCATATGAGAGACCATAATCCGCCGGACTACCCTGCTCAATACGTCGTGGCGCGCGGAATCCAATATGCACAGCCAACAACGCCACCGCAATAATTGCAATGACAACAAGAAGTACAAGTCCGGGGTAGTACATGTGTTTGAGTATTCCTGCTTCGTCCGGGAAATGTTTCTGTTAACATACAGCCTGTGACGGGGCGATACAAAATTTCAATCAGTAAACGGGTCCTGGTGATTTTGTCTGTTGCCCTGTTAGCAGGCGCTATCTTGCACACCTCACCGGAACCCGCGCCTGCTACTACGCATGAACCGGCAAGGATCGGGGCTGCGCTACCGCCGGATCTTCTGAATGCCCCTGTTGAATACGAGCGCCGGGTCAAGCCTGTTCTGGAACGGCGCTGTGTCGTATGTCACGGCTGTTACGACGCGCCCTGCCAATTGAAGCTCTCTTCACAAGAAGGCATCCAGCGCGGCGCCAGTGAAGAGCGGGTTTATAACCCTACACGTATCGAGGCCATGCAGCCGACACGGCTGTTTATCGATACCAGGAACACAGCAGAATGGCGTGTCCGCGGTTTCCACCCGGTACTCAATGAGGCACAACATACACCTGAAAATAACTTGAACAAGTCGCTGCTATACCGTCTGCTGAAACTGAAGCGACAGCACCCACAGCCTGATTCCAACCAGCTGCCAGACAACTTTACCCTGGGGCTTAACCGTAAGCAGACCTGTCCGACACTGGACTCCATGGATGAGTTTACCCGGGAACACCCACTCTGGGGTATGCCTTACGCCATGCCAGACCTGTCAAAGCAGGAATACCGGACCCTCGTTTCATGGCTTGCCCAGAGCGCACCAGTGCCTGCACCACCCGGCCCTTCCGCTACTGTGCTGCCACAGATCAAACAATGGGAAGATTTCCTGAACCAGTCATCCAACAAGCAACGCCTGGTCAGTCGTTATCTCTATGAACACCTGTTTCATGCACACATTCATTTTGCCGGCTCACCGGCGCGGGAGTTTTACCGGCTGGTACGCTCCACCACGCCACCGAGAAAAACTATTGACGAGATCCCGACAATTCTGCCCTACGATGACCCGGGAGCCGCACCCTTTTACTATCGACTACTGAAATATAATCCGAGTATCGTCGTAAAAAATCATATCGTCTACGAATTCTCCCGGAAACGCATGCAACGCTATCGTGAACTCTTCCTGGACCCCGAATACGAGGTACGCAAACTCCCCCCCTACCGGACTGATATCGCCTCCAATCCGTTCAAGACATTCATTGATCTACCCATCAAGTCACGCTACCGGTTTCTCCTCGACGATGCTCGCTTCTTTGTTGAGGGGTTTATCAAGGGACCGGTGTGTCGCGGGCAGATTGCACTGGATGTCATCGAAGACCAGTTCTGGGTGATGTTTTTTGATCCGGAACAGGACATGTTCACCAACGATGCCCAGTTCATTGGTAAGGTGGCCGATGACCTGCAACTGCCAACTGACCGCCGCAACTCACTGGATATTACCAGCATCTGGACGGATTACTGGAAACGCCAGCGCCGTTACCTGGAAACCAAGCAGGCCATGTTCGAAAAGATCAATACGCATGATATCAAACATGCGCTGACGTATATCTGGGATGGTGATGGCAAAAACCCCAATGCCACCCTGACGGTGTTTCGGCACTTTGATAGTGGCTCGGTAAGCTATGGACTGGTAGGCAGCAACCCGGAGACGGCCTGGATTATCGATTATCCCCTGCTTGAGCGGATTCATTACCTGCTGGTGGCCGGATATAACGTCTATGGCAATATTGTCCACCAGGTGAATACCCGCATCTATATGGACTTCCTGCGCATGGAAGGTGAGGATTATTTTCTGGCCTTTCTCCCCGCTGATCGGCGCAAGGCCATTCGCGACAGCTGGTATACCGGCCTGCGTACCGGTGTGGAAGAACTGTTCAGTGCACCACAGGGCTGGTTGCAGGTGGACTCGGTGCGGGGCTACCAGACCGATAAGCCGCAACAGGAACTCTACCGATACATCAAGGAACGCACTGCCGGTATCGCGCACCAGGCCGATGCATTCAACCAGTGTGGAACCGGTGACTGCCTTGACCGGCCCGATGATGCAGACGTTGCGCGGGTCGACAAGGCGATGGAAACCATTGCGCAGATACACGGCGCCAATCTGCACGCCTTCCCCGATACCGCCTTTGTAAAAGTCAGAATGGATAAACCGAAACAGGACCTGGCCTACACCCTGATCCGTAACAAGGCCTACAAGAATGTTTCATCTTTCCTTGCCGACGAACATGAGCGGGACAGGTCGGATATTGACCAGGACACGATGACCGTTGTGAAGTGGCTGGAAGGCTCTTATCCCAACTTTTTCTTTTCCGTTCCGCTGTCAAAGATCGAGAAGTTCGCTGAGCACTGCGCCGCCATTCATGATCGAAAAGATTTTGAAGCCTTTGTCGATCAATATGGCGTGCGGCGCACCAATCCTGCATTCTGGAAACTGGCAGACTGGTTCCAGGACGAGCTTGCACTCAAGCAACCCGTCAAGGCGGGGTTACTGGATCTTAACCGCTACCAGAATCGCTAGGCAAACAGGCATTTATGTCTGCTGTGCCATGTGCCTTTCACAACGACACCAGGTGCAATCACAGTTTTCATGCGTGTGTTGTAATGGCCTGTTATGTCGTGACACAACAGCCTGATACCAGAGTCGTTTCCACAAGCTGGGCGCATAGGCTTTTTTCATCCAGACACGCACATCCTCTCCCTGTGGGTAATTCCGGAGTGCGGCAGCATAGCCGCGATCACCCAGGCGGGCATAAAACCAGCGATTGCTTGCCGCAGTCCGGTGAAAGTCCCGCAGCCGCTGTTTCCAGACACGCTCATACCGCGCGGGATCGCCATCAGCAAGTGCCCGGCCGGCTTCTGCACCGGATATCAACGCCCATCGAATGCCGAAACCGAATAACGGATCCTGGAAGCCCGCTGATTCCCCTGCATAGAGAATATTCCCCTTACGGGCTGTACGGGGTAGGGAGAAGTTTCCACTGCCTCCAAACCGGCGGGGATCCGTCATGCGGACACCGACCTTTTCAGTAAAGAATTCAACGCACCGTTCCAGGTATTGGCGTTCATTGTGAAAGTCATCAAACAGGCAACTTGCCAGGGTGCCCCGCCCTTTACAGATGAGCAAATAAGCATAGCCTTTAGGCGCCAACTGATCAGAGATGGCTGCGTAAGCGCCATCCGCCATATCTGTCTCGAACAGGTAGCCGGCTGCAATGGCATCTGCACGCCGCGGCCCCTGGGTCACAATACCGCCTGAAGGGAGCTGGTGAACGGTTTCACCGAAGCGCAGCTCGACACCGGCATCAAGCGCCTGTTGTTTCAATGTCACATCGAGACAGCCTGCTTCACTGCCGCGCCGGATAAGGTAGAACAGGGGTTTTGCCGAACGAAATATATGTGGTATTCCACCAGGGGAGAAACAGGTTACCTCGTGAAAGGGGGTATGTTCGAAGCCGGCCGCTATTCCCAGTGTATCCAGCTCTTCAAGGACATCGATATCTGTCGTCCAGTTTTCCAGCCCCTGAAAGTCACCGTGAAAACGCTTTCCAACTTCGTCACGCCGCTCATGGACACAGGCCTGCCGTCCGGAACGCACCACAGCGAGCGCCGCCGCAAGGCCGGCAGGACCGGCGCCGGATATCTCGATGGCATCAGCCATATCCACAACCCCCTGGAAGCCGCTCAGGCGCGAACAGGATCTTCACCAATTGTAACCTTTGTATCGGAAATGAACCGGTAAGGCGGTATAACCAGATTAGTTGGAGCCGGCACTCCCTTGTACACCCTTCCTGCCAGATCAAAACGTGAGCCATGACAGGGACAGGCATAACCTCCGAGCCATTCCGGTCCCAGATCGGCTGGCGCCACATCCGGCCGGAATATCGGCACACACCCCAGGTGTGTACAGATGCCGATAACCACCAGATACTCTGTTTTAATGGAACGAAATTCATTTTGCGCATAAGCCGGCTGCTGGCTTTCCACCTTTGAATCCGGATCACGTAGTCTTTCCCTCAAGGCTGAGGAATGCAGATCATCCAGCATTTTTTGCGTGCGCCGAAGCACCCATACCGGCTTGCCACGCCAATTGACCGCGATCTGCTGTCCAGGCTCCAGTTTGTTGAAATCAACCGTCACAGGGGCACCCGCTGAACGGGTTCTCTCGCTGGGATTCCATGTTTCTATAAACGGAACCAGGGTAGCAATGGCGCCCACACTACCCACCACAGTTGCCGCTGCCACCAACAATCGCCGACGTTTTTTGTCAATTACCTCTGTCATAATCGTAACCTCCCTGGACACTGATTAATCTTTAACTCCCTACCTGAACAGTGTACAACCTGTACCTTGGACACAGGTCAAGGATTTCCCTGTCTCCAGGAGGGTAAATAAAACCAGCGAAAATATCAGAACCAGAAACGCAATCCCGCGACAAACCTCGCTTCACTCGCCTCCTGTCCGGCAGCCTGCGCAAAATTTTTGCTGTCACCAAGTTTTCGCGCCCATTCAACCCCCATATAGGGGGCCAGCTCGCGCCGGATCTCGTAACGCAGGCGCAACCCGCTCTTCACTTCGGACAGGCCGCTGCCCAAACCTCGCCTGGCATCACGCTTGCCATACCAGTCTGCTTCTATTCTCGGCTGAAGAATGAGCTTCTGGGTCAGTAGCAGCTCATACACCATCTCCAGGTTTGCAGCAGTACGCCCGCCTTCGCCCACATAGGCGGTCGCATCCACCTCGAACCAGTAAGGTGCAATCCCTTGTACACCGAATGCCAGCCACTTCCGGTCAGGGCCATCACCACTGTCGTAACGCACACCAAGCTGTGTATCCCAGTAGGTCGCTACTGCATGCCCCCACAACAGCTCGGTAGTGGCATCCTCAAGATTATTACTATCGACGGTACCTTCCGCCTTTAGCACAGCACGATCATAGTCCCTGCCATACCAGGCCTGTAAATCGTAGAATTCTGAAGTGCTGCCGTTTGTCCTTACGCCTTCCAGACGGTCCATCAGGAGCGAGTAGAAGTTACTCTCATCTGCAAACCGTGGACGTGGGACCCCGCCAAAACCATAGCCATCTGAATAGGCATTGGGGTCGCGCGCATCCGCTGGCGGCGATCCTCCCTGCATCTTCGGTGGCGTCATGCCGGTTTCCTGTGCCTGGACAGTCGACAGGCTGAGCACCAACACGATGGCGGCAAAGGGTATGACTTGCTTGTTCATCATCGTTGCTTTCTCCTTCATTCAACTACACCGCGCTCAGGCCACGACTACTTCGCGAAACATACCTGCCTCCATGTGATACAGGAGATGACAGTGCCAGGCCCAGCGACCCGGTGCATCTGCGTTTACGAGAAAACTGACACGTTGCGCCGGCTGCACACTGATAGTGTGCCGGCGAGCCAGGAACGTTCCGTCGGGAGTTTGCTGCTCACTCCACATCCCGTGCATATGCATGGGATGCGTCATCATGGTGTCGTTATGAAGGATCACGCGCAACCGCTCGCCATGGCGGAAATGCACCGGCGTGGACTGGCCAAACTCAAGACCATCGAGTGACCAGGTGTAACGCTCCATATTTCCGGTCAGGTGAAGTTCAATCTCACGCTCGGGGTCACGAGGATCAAGTGGACCACCGATAGTATGGAGATCAGCATAGGTCAGTACGCGGCGTCCATTGTTGCGCAAACCGATACCCGGGTCATCCAGGTTGGTGCGTGGTGTATCAACACGCATGTCGATGCTGGGACCGTATTCTGTTCTGGCGTGACGCACATGCACAGGTTTGCCATCCATACTCTTCATGCCACTCATGCCACTCATGCCACTCATGCCATCTTGCGCCATGCCACCCATCATATCTGTCATGGTCAGCCACTCCGGCTTGTCCAGTTCAGGAACGACTGCCTCCATGCCGACACGCGTCGCCAGCGTCCCTCGCGCATAGCCCGTACGATCCATAGCCTGTGAAAATATGGTGTAAGCACGGTCTTCTTTGGGTTCGACAATCACGTCATAGGTTTCACCCGGGCCGAAACGGAACTCATCGACAGTGACAGGTTCAACGTCCTGGCCATCAACATGCACGACCGTCATTTTGAGACCGGGAATTCGTACGTCGAAGAAACTCTGGGTGCCACTGTCGATAAAACGTAGCCGTACCCGCTCACCCGGTTTGAACAGGCCTGTCCAGTTTCCAGCAGGCGTCGTACCATTGGTTAAAAAGGTGTAGGTATAGGCCGAAATATCCGCCAAATCGGTTGGATTCATGCGCATGCGGTTCCACATGCGCCTTTTCTGCAGGGCGACACCCAAACCCCTGTCAGAGACATCCTGAAAGAATTCGCCAACTGTGAGCTGATTGAAATTAAAGTAGTCACTCTGCTTCTTTAATTTGGCAAAAACAGCCATCGGATTCTCATCGGTCCAATCAGACAACTGGATAACATAATCGCGATCAGCCTTGATCCGGTTTCCTTCAGCGGGATCAATAATGATGGCGCCATACATGCCGGTCTGCTCCTGAAAAGCAGTATGCGAGTGGTACCAGTAGGTCCCCGACTGCTGCACTTTAAAGCGATAGACAAAGGTTTCTCCCGGCGCGATACCCGTGAAACTGACGCCTGGCACACCATCCATCTGGTAAGGAAGAATAATCCCGTGCCAGTGGATGGATGTAGACACGCCAAGACGGTTCGTTACGCGCAGGGTAATCGTATCACCCTCGCGCCAGCGCAGGATCGGTGCAGGAATCGAACCGTTAATGGTTGTCGCCATGCGCGGTTTACCGGTGTAGTTAACCGCCGTTTCGGCTATCGTGAGATTGAATTCCGTGCCAGAAAGCACCGGCGCCATACCTGTTTTTGTTCCTGCAACTTCCTGCGCCCAAATCGGGCGGCCCAGTAAAGGAGACAAGCCGAGGATTGCACCGCCAGTGGCAAGGCCTTGTACGAATCGCCGTCGCGAACGATCTGGCACGATATCGGAATGGGGTAAAATACGTTTCATCCTGGCTTGATCCTCCGGTGAGAAATCTCTGTGGCGCACAGGCTAATGGCCGTGATGGTGAGATTGTGGCTTTACCTCAAGGTTTTCAATCTCGGTTTCCTCAAGATACTGGACAAACCCCCGACTCAGACGCCTGGCCAGACCCTGCCCAAGTGCTGCACCGGATTGCGCAATGGCCTCCTCGATCTGTGCTTCTGTGGCTTCAATCAAGTCATAAGTGATATCAACAATATCACCCTCGACATCGACGCATTTGATACCCATCATCGACTGGATTTGTTGAATCAATACTTCCCTGGTTTCCTCTGACAATGGCTCCGACAATTTCAGACGCCGTCGTTTAAGCACTTCACGACCTTCCTGCTTGGGCGCCCTATGCCCGGCTGTACCTATGTAAAGATTAGGGTTATTCAAAAAGCGTTGCTTGCACTGCTCGGAACAGAACGCGAAATGCATCCCGAGATAGTCAACCGACAGCTCACGCGGATCGACCATCATCTCACAGACCGGATCCCTGACTTTTCCACTTTCGACACTCATTACTGCTTCTCCTATCAAGATATTCCATCTGGCCAACGCCGCCACACCGTCAGTATAGAACCTGTGCGCCACACACATGTCAACGGGGTAAAAGACGTCCCCTCGAGTATAGAAGCAAAGCCTGTTTTCTTCCCTGTCATGCTCTGTATACTAGCGGAACCACACAGGCCTGCCAGCAGTCAGACTGTGACCTGGAACAAGAACTAACAAGTGGGGTTCATGAAGAAAAAGATCGTCATTGTCGGCAATGGTTTCGCCTCCCTGTTTTTTATTGGCTACCTGCTGTCATTGCCGGTCTACCCGGTTTTCGCCTTTTTCCTGCGCCGGATCTTTTCACGGTATGACATCACCCTTATCGGCAATGGCCGGTTTATCTATTTCCCCGCCATCCCCGAATTCATCATCGGAAAAAAAACAAAGGACGGCATTACCACTGACATCCGTCCCTGGCTATGGCGCCGGAACATTCGTTTTATCGATGACCAGGTTGTCGATATCCAGGACGGCGGTCGGACCGTACTGACAACGCAGGGCCGCTACACCAACGATGCCCTGTTCATCGGCACCGGCCCGGCCTTCCGGGTCGACGATATTCCCGGTACCGGGGTACATACTTTTTCACCCTGTGGCGGGCCGGATGACATGAATGCTTTCCTGCAAAAACTGGAAAGCCTGCGCGAGGGCATCATCTATGTCGGGTTCAAGCTCAACAAGCGCGACGGCTTTGTCGCCGGCCGTGGCGGCCAGATGTACGAGTGCGCCTGCCTGCTCGACTATGCCCTGAAAGAGAAAGGCGTCAGGGATAAATTCGAAATCCACCTTTTTTCCCCGGACATTGCACCGGGGGAGACCGGGGCCATCACTGACCGACTGCAGGAGCGCGGTATTATCCTCGACTATGGCTACGAGCCGGCGGAGTTTGTCGAAGGTGGCATGCGTGATGCGGATGGCACCTTTCGGAAAGCCGACCTGGTCCTGTTTACACCCGGCATCCGGGCGCCGGACTGGGTACAGCAATCCTGCCTGCCGGTTTCCATTGGCGGGCATATCGATGTCGACAGGTTTGGCCGCGTAAAAGGCCTGGACAATGTGTTTGCTGCGGGCGATTGCAGTAATCATGAAAACCCGCCACCCTGGGTACCCCACCAGGCTCATATGGCGCAACTGCGCTCGGAGGCCGCGGCAAAAAACCTGCGGGCTGTGTTAAATGGCCAGCAGCCCACGCACACGTATCGCTTTGAACTTTCCTGCATCCTGAATATGGAGAACGACGCGATGTGGCTGCATGCCGCCAGCGACGGCAAACCGCCGTTCTGGAATATTTTCCCTCGCCATTCGCGCAAACTTATTACCGTCAAGAACCTGTTTGAACGACTTTACCTGTTTTATCTGCGCCACCTGTAAACGACCGGTACACCCGCAACCCTGGAATGTTATGTAAGGATAGGCAATTGTGAGCACACTGGAACAATACGGTTTACTACTGGGCCTGACGGTCGGCACTATCGGATTCGTTCTCAGTCTGTATGCCCTTGCCAGCGCGTTTGGCAAGGCGCGCAAGGAACCGGGCAAGGACGTACCCGCAACCGGCGGTCAGTTGTCACGCGACCCGGTCTGGGTACGCTATCACGCTCGCTACTATGGCTATGCCTTATTGTTTCTATCCTTTGATATGGAAATGGCTTACATGTACCCCTGGGCGGTGGTTTACAAACAGGTAGGCCTGGTCGCACTGCTCGATATGGGGATCTTTCTGGCAATTCTGTTTCTGGGATTACTGTATGGCTGGAGTCAGGGTGCGCTGCGGAGACAATAAATGATCACCGGCGCCCGACAAGGAAAATGGTCCGGTTTACGGCGGCTGGTTGCCGCCGCCATGGCCCGTGATCTCAAGGTGTTCATCATCCCCGGTCCCGATATTGCCCGTGCGCATGACCTGGACATTGAAGCAGCAGGGCTGCAACAGGTCGCCAGCCCGCGCCATGCCAGTGTACTGATGGTGGTTGGCGCTATTCCCCCGGCGTTACGGGAAGCCGCAGCCATCGTTTACGCCCAGATGGTTCGCCCGCGGGCATTATTCACCCTCGGTGCAGGCGAGCTGTCGCCCTTGCCTGCCGCCGACATATCAACGGGCCTCAGCCAGCAGGATCTTATCGAGGGAGTACGCCGACTTCGCCACGTATTTTCCGAAGGTGCCTTTTCCCCCGAGGTGTCGGACTTCGATGCACCGGTACTGCAAGTCCGTATCGAATACACCTGTCCCATGCACCCGGAAGTCATTCAGGACGAACCCGGTTCCTGTCCCAAGTGCGGGATGTTTCTGGTGCCACGCGAGGTACAGGCCGGTGTGGGCCATACGCATACCGATCAGGGAGAAACCGATACCAGTGCAGATGAACCAGTACACGATCATCACCCTATGGGTCATGATGCGACTGTTGAATATACCTGTCCCATGCACCCGGAAGTTGTCCAAAGTGAACCCGGCTCATGCCCCAAGTGTGGGATGAACCTTGAACCACGGGAAGTACAAGCCGAAGAAGCAGCCGTCGAATACACCTGCCCCATGCACCCTGAAGTTGTTCAAAGTGAACCCGGTTCATGCCCCAAGTGCGGTATGGATCTCGAACCGCGCGAAATACAAAGCAATGACCAGAGCCATGAACACGCCGATATGGATCACAGCGCCATGGACCACAGTACTATGGACCATGATGACATGGGATTTATGTCCATGATCGATGTCACCAAAGATCTGCCACGCAGCGGAGATGGCCTGCCGATGGAATGGATCGATGCGCCCTTCGGCCCGTTTTTTCCAGGCCTGCCCGGTGGTCTTCTGTTAACACTGACACTCGACGGTGACACGGTCGCCGGGTCCGGGGCCAGTGCCCTCAACGGGAATCCTGCGCTGCTCTGCCACTCACCCCTGGATGCCATGCACTTCATCGAAAGACTGGCCGGCATGGACCCGCTGGCCCCGGTTGCCTATCGGCTGCTGGCCTGCCGGGCGCTGGAAAATGCCGCTGGCGTGGATGCGCCTGTTGATGCTGCACGTGGGCGTGTCGGCGCACTGGAGCGGGAACGCATCGCCAGCCACCTGGGCTGGCTGGCGCTGTTTGGACAACAAACCGGTTTCGACTGGCTGATGCAGCGTGCGGCGTCGCTGCAACTGGAATGCCGGCACGCCGACCTGAAACCGCTCATGACACTGAAACCCGCCATACGGTCGCTGGTGAAACGCCTGCAACGCACCCCCCTGCTGAAATCCCGGACAGCCGGTATTGGCCGACTGGTGCATGGCGCCGCGCTGCGTGGCCCCGTGGCGCGCGCCTCCGGGATGAGTGACGATGCACGCAATATGGATAAAAGCTTTACCATGCTGGGATTTGCGCCGGCCAGTCGCAAGGAAGGCGACGCGTTTGCCCGCCTGCACGTTCGCCTGGACGAGATAAGCCACAGCCTGGCGCTCATTGCAGCGGCGGGCGCGATTGAACTGCCGGAACCCGCCACTTCCGGTGAAATATCCGGTACCGGTGAGGCCAGTGTAGAAACTCCTCGCGGCCCGGCCCGCCTGCAACTGACACTGGAGATGGGCCAGGTTACTGCGGCGCAACTGGAAACGCCTTCTTCGCATCATCTCACTCTCATTGACCGGTTAACCGAACAACAGGAACTGGGCGATGCGCTGGTGGCAGTCGGTTCCCTCGACCTGTCGCCCTGGGAGGTGCGGCAATGACCACCGCGCTTTTGCTCCTGTTACTGGCGTTCGGCGCCTACCTGGTCGCGGTACTCGAAGACTGGACAGCGAGTGGACGTTTTCGGTTGGCCGCACCGGTACTTGCCGGCATCGCCCTGCTGGGACGGGAATCCATCATCGCGCGCAAACCCGACCGGCTTTTCTTTGAAGTCGCACCGGTGCTGCTGTTGCTTTCGGCAGTGCTGGCCGCAGCCGTCGTGCCACTGACGCCCGGCCTGATCATTACCGACCTGGCCACCGGCGCACTGTTCATCAACGCCGCACTGGTGTATGTCCTGGTGGCCCTGCTGATGGCCGGCTGGGGACCGGATGGTGCCTATGCCATGGTCGGCGGCTGGCGCTTCCTCGGCCAGTTGATTGCCTACGCCATGCTCATCGTCATGCCCATCACTGCGGTGGTGATGCGCGCCGAATCACTGTTGACCACACAGGTGGTTATCTCCCAGGCGGATTTATGGAATATCGTTTACCAGCCGCTGGGCTTCGTGTTGTTTTACATCGCAGCCATGGCGCTGGCCTTCCTGCCGCCCTTTGACCTGCCCACTGCGAAAGGCGAACTGGCCGGTGGGGTGGAAGCCGAATATACCGGCGTTCGGCTTGCTGTGTTCCGGCTTGGCCGCCTGGCGCTGATTATTACGCTCGCCGCGGCGACGGTAATTTTTTACCTCGGTGGCTGGCAGGGACCGTGGCTGCCGCCCTGGGCATGGAGCGCCATCAAGATACTGGCAGTAACCGCCAGCATGTTACTGGCCGGGCGCATGATGCCACGCATCCGTGAAGCGCACCTGCTGGCCTGGTGCTGGAAGCTGGGCATACCGCTGGCACTGCTGAATATCTTCATTGTCGGTGTTCTCGTACTGGTGTTTCCATGACGGCACAAATGTTCTTCATCGGTTTTTTCGGCCTCGCCGCAATATGGTTCGGGGTTGTGGTGTTCCGCACCTTTTCCATGGTGCGTTCGGCGCTGGCGCTGCTGTTCTCACAGACCGCACTCGGCGCCCTGTTCCTGAGCCTGCAGGCGGAATTCCTCGGTGTCCTGCAGATCATGATGATGGCCACGGAGATGAGTATCATGGCCATCTTTATGGTGATGTTCATGATGGACCCGGGTGGACTGGGTGAGATGGACATGACCCACCAGAAACGCCTGTCGCTGGGGGCCGGGATCGTTTCCTTTATCGCCGCCGTGGCCGTCGCCGTGTTTGTCGACTGGGGGCCGGTGGCCAGTGTTGCGCCGGATGCCGCGCAGCAGACCGTCGATCTCGGTCTTGAACTGCTGGGACGTTCGATGCTGATTTTCGAAACCGCCGGCATCACGATTCTCACCGCGATGATTGCCGCCACGGCGGTGGCCATACAACCCCGCGAAACCACCAGTCGTAGGAGCGGGCTTGCCCGCGAACAACACCAGTCGGAACCCGCTGAACCCGGATTCGCGGGCAAGCCCGCTCCTACAGGTGTAGCTGTATCGAAATCGGGGTCTTCAAAATGAGCATTGAACTTCTCCTCGCCCTCATTACCGGCGCCGCCTTATTCGGCGTCGGTATCTATGGCGCCCTGTCACAGACCAACCTGGTGATGATCATGATGGGTGTGGAGCTGATGCTCGCCGCGGCCATGGTCAACCTGGTGGCGTTCTGGCGTTACCTGCACCCGGATAACCCGGCCG
>CAYYAP010000024.1:0-4129 GCA_964469575.1 uncultured Thiohalobacter sp. | reverse complement strand
GCCATGGTCAACCTGGTGGCGTTCTGGCGTTACCTGCACCCGGATAACCCGGCCGGGCAGATGTTCGTGCTGATCATCATGACCGTGATGGCCATCGAGATGGCCGTGGGCTTCGGCGTCGCCATTGCGCGCTTCCGCGCCAAAGGCTCGGTGGAAATGGAAGAAGCCGCGGAGTTGAAAGGGTGAACCTCATCGCCACCGCTATTCTGGCGCCGCTGTCCATGATGGCGCTGATCCTGTTGCTACGGCGTTTACCCGCGACGCTGGCGTTAGCGGGCGCTGCGGCCGGTCTGCTCGCCAGCCTCGGGTTATTGTCCAATGCCTTCCACGGCACGAGCGACGCGTTGATCCTGCCCGGCCTGCCGGACATGCCGCTGCGGCTGGTCGCCACACCCCTGACGGCATTACTTTCCACCCTGGTTGCTGTCATCAGCACCCTGGTACTGGTCTATGCCGTTGGCTACATGAAGCAGGACGACGAAAAAGTCCGCTTCTTTGCCACCATGCTGCTGTTTGTCTCGGCCATGCAGACACTGGTGCTGGCCGGTGACTGGGTATTGTTGCTCGCGGCGTGGGAGCTTATCGGCCTGAGCAGTTACCTGTTGATCGGGTTCTGGTACCGGCGGCCGGGTGTCCGGTCCGCCGCCACCCGCGCCTTCCTGACGACCCGCAGTGCTGACCTCGGGCTGTATGTCGCGGTGTTCATGCTCATTGCCAATGCCGGCAGCAGCGATATCGCGACCACCCTGAATACGGGCGGCAACACTGCCGTGGTGGCCGGACTTTTATTACTGCTTGCGGCCATGGGCAAGTCGGCGCAGACGCCGTTACACGACTGGCTGCAACGCGCCATGGCCGGCCCCACACCGGTGTCGGCACTGCTGCACTCGGCCACCCTGGTGGCAGCGGGTGCCATTCTGTTGATCCGCACAGCGCCAATGCTGCCGGCGGAGACGCTGCTGGTAGCGGGTATTGTCGGTGGCGTCACCACGGTAGTTACCGGAATGATCGCGCTGGGCGAACGGGATCTCAAACGCCTGCTCGCCGCCTCGACGTCCAGTCAGTACGGCCTGATGCTGGTGGCGGTGGGCGCCGGTGTACCGCTGGCGGCACTGTTGCACCTGATCGCGCACGCCGCCATCAAGAGTTCTCTGTTCCTTGGCGCCGGCGTGTTCCAGCACAGCCGGAAAAGTACAGCATTCACCGACCTGGCAGGCGTCGGGCGTGACCGGCCACGGATATTTTTCGGCTTTGTTCTGGCGGCACTGGCGCTGGCCGGCATCCCGCCACTGAGTGGTTTCTTCTCCAAGGACGCCATCATCGCCGCCTCGCTGGCATCACCCAATGCCTGGGTGCTGGCATCGTTCGCGCTGGCCGGCACCGTGCTGACTGGCGCCTACATGGCGCGAGCGTTGCGCATCCTGTGGCGTGGCGACCGTCAGCCGCACGACATTGCAGGACTGGGCTGGATGGGCACCGGACTGGCCGGGCTGGTCACGCTGGCTGTCATCCTCGGGGCAGCCTTCCCGTCCATCGAGACGGTTTTGCATGAATCACTGTCTGAAAACACGCTCGCACAGGTCCTCGGACTTGGCGCAGCATTGGGTGGCCTGACGCTGGGCTGGTTCATCCCCGGGCGGCGTCTACTGGGACCGCTACTGCCCTGGGCGCAGCAGGGCTTTGCCATTGCCGGTGGTTTCGATACCTGGATGGTGCGCCCCGTACTCGCCATTGCACGCAGCTGCGAACAACTGGAACGCGGCCTGTATAACGCGGCGCTGGCCGTGGGCCGATTTAGCCTCGACATTGGCCGCGTCGTACGCCGCAGTGACGACCAGGGCATCGACGGCCTGATCTTTTCGCTGGTGCGCGGCACGGTCGAACTCGGCAGGCGCGCCCGCACCTTGCAGAGCGGGCTGATCCATCGCGAGATGGCGATCACTGTGGTGGGTACTGCGTTCATTTTTGCTGCACTACTGGCAGGTTTGCTGATTTGAAAACCGGCATGTCAGACCAACCACAGGCGTCTTACGTCACCGATACCGTAGGAGCGGGCTTGCCCGCGAACCGGCTTTCAGATAATCCAGGCTGTTCGCGGGCAAGCCCACTCCTACGGGTTGTCGCATATTGTGAGAAACAAAGCCATAAAGAGGAAATGCATTAATGCTTCCCATCGTATCCTCTACCCTGTTCCTGCCGCTTGTCGGAGCATTGCTCGTCATGGCCTTACGCAAGGCGCCCGCACCGGTCGTGCATACGATCGGTATACTCACCAGCGGCCTGACACTCATCGGCGCACTGTGGATGTGGTCGCGCGGGGTCAACGCGACCGGTTTTGCCCAGCTCGAACAGTTTGACTGGATGCCGGCTATCGGTGCGGCCTACCGCGTGGGCGTGGACGGCATCAGCCTGCCGCTGGTGCTGCTGAGTGCGCTGCTGTTCTTCCTGACTTTTATCTATTCGGCCAAGGTGCGGGAACGGCCTCACGCCTACGTCGTTTTAATGCTGCTGCTGGAAACCGCCTCGATCGGCGCATTCACCGCACTGGACGCTATCCTGTTCTATGTGTTCTTTGAAGTGTCGCTGGTGTCGATGTATTTCATGATTGCCGGCTGGGGACACGAAGACCGCCAGCGTGCTGCGTTGATGTTCTTCATCTATACCCTGTTAGGCAGTCTGCCGCTGTTGCTCGCCATCCTCGGACTGTACCTGGGCAGCGACCCGCACACCTTCGATATGCGCGTGTGGATCGAAAGCCCGCCGTTGAGTGGCACGGCAGCCATGCTGGCGCTGGTGGCCATGCTGTTCACCTTCGCGGTCAAGACACCGGTATTCCCGTTCCACACATGGCTGCCGGCCGCACACGTGCAGGCGCCTGCTGCCGGCAGTGTGATCCTCGCCGGGGTCATGCTGAAGTTCGGCACCTACGGACTGGTACGATTTGCCCTGCAGATGACCCCGGATGCCTTTCGGGAAGCGGCTATCGTCATCCTGGTATTCGGTGTTGTCAGCGCCATCTACGGCGCCTTCGCCGCGCTGGCGCAGAGCGACCTCAAACGCCTGGTGGCCTATACCTCGGTCAATCACATGGGGTATATCATCGTTGGCGTCGCCATCGCCGCACTGGCTGTCGACCCGGCGGTGCGCGCCACGGCGATGGACGGTTCGGTATTGCAGATGGTCAGTCACGGGCTGGTCACCGGCGCCCTGTTCTTCCTGGTCGGCATGCTCCAGGACCGCGCCCACACCCGTGAGATGGATCGTTTCGGCGGCCTGTTGAAGATAACGCCTGTACTCGGCTGGTCCTTCGTACTGGCCGCCTTCGCCTCGCTGGGCCTGCCGGGACTGGCGCACTTCCCGGCCGAGTTCCAGATCTTCCTGGCGACCCTGCGGGTCGAGCCTGTGGCCGTTATCGTTATCCTCGGCATCGTCATCACCGCCGGCCTGTACCTGAGAGCCATCGGCCAGGTCTTTCTCGGGGAAGCTCGCGAACAGTGGGCCGGCATGGGTGATCTGAATACCCGCGAAGTGCTCACGCTCTGCCCGCTGCTCATCCTGATCGTCGTGGTGGGCATCGCACCGGCCTGGGTGCTGGATATGATTCACAAGACCACAGCCGCGTTACAGTTCTGATGGCGGACGATCTTGCCCTGCTGATCCCCGAGATCACTGTGCTGCTGACCATCGTCTTCGCACTGGTGGCGGAGATGCTGCGCCTGCCGCGCGTCGCACTGGCTGTTACGCTGGCCGGTTTACTGCTCGCCACCGGCCTGACCCTGCCACTGCTGGGCGCAGACACCAGCGTGTTCAGCGGCACCTACCGCATTGATACCTTGAGTGTCTGGGCCAAGCTCATCCTGTTGCCCGCGACAGCCTTATCCCTTCTGCTGGCGCGCGCGGAACTCGGCGGCAGTGACCGCGAAGGCACGGTCTATGTGCTGGTCAGCCTGGTCACGCTGGGCTCGCTGGTACTGGCCAGCGCCGGCGACACCATGCTGCTGGTGCTGGGTATATTGCTCTCCGGCCTGGCGTCCTTTGCGCTGGTCGCCTGGCCACGCAACGCTACTGCGACCGAAGCCTCGATGAAGTTTTTTGTCTTCGCCTCGGTCACCGGCGCCATTATGATCTT
>CAYYAP010000023.1:24272-26895 GCA_964469575.1 uncultured Thiohalobacter sp. | reverse complement strand
CATAGGGAGCAACAGACCATGACGCATCTGATAAAAGCCGCTGCGCTCGGATTTTTATTACTCGCAGGCTGCACCACCCTGACCGTGCAGACTGACTATGATACAAGCTATGACTTCTCAACCCTGAAAACCTATGCATGGCTGGAGGGTAAACCCCCCAGCAATGATATCCGTATTAATAACAGCCTGATCATCAACCGGGTGGTGAATGCAGTAAACCATAATCTGCAGGCAAAAGGTTACAGACTGGTCGATAAGGATAAAGCCGATTTTTTTGTCAACTGGTTTGGAGGCATTGAAAACAAAATCCAGCAGGAAACCATAGATACCTACTACGGCTACCTGGGTTACTACGCCCCCACCTGGGGATACAGGGGCTACTGGCCGGGTTACCTGCGGACCTATACCTACGAATACCAGGAGGGCACGCTGATCGTCGATATTGCTGACAGCAAGAGTAAACAGTTGATATGGCGTGGGACAGGCCAGGACTATATCGACAAAACAGAAACGCCCGAACAAATTACCGCAAATATAAACCACACGATTGCGAAAATACTGGAGGGTTTCCCTCCCGGGAACAGGAAGGGCGCTATAGCCCCATAAATTGCGTAACCGGTCTGCCGGAGGATGGGGATTAGCTTTTCCCCAATATCCTGAAAACAACATCGACGGTTAAATCCAGCACTTTCAGCCGGGCCGCCGCTTCCCGGCCTTGCTTGTTCGCCCGGTAAAAATGTGGCGTCATGATGAGTACATCACCAAGTTGCTCATTGTCGATTTCACCTGTTGTGAATTTCAGTTGTTGTTCATCCAACAGTGTAAACCCGGATTTTTCGGCCTGGACATGATCGGGTGGGTGTGACTTTTTGATTTCCGGATAAATGATTTCTCTCAGCTCTTTTAAGTGATCCAGCCCGGGTTCAACGAGAACAAGCTTCCCTCCCGGCTTTAATACTTCCCCGAATCCTTCAAAGCTCTGAAATCCGAACACGCATAAAATAATATCCACACTGGCCGGGGTAACGGGCGGCTGCCGGTTTGTACCGACAACCCAGGTAATCTGCCTGTTTCGTTTTGCTGATTCAATGATGGCGGGCTTTGATATGTCCAGCCCGATAAAAGAGAGATCGCCAGCGCCATTTTTTTGCTTAAGGTCATTGAAAACAGCGTCGAGGTAATACCCTTCGCCACAACCCGCATCCATCATGCAGGTTTCTTCATCGTCCGTAATGTGTGCGGAGGCGATTTCGGCCAGGCTGTCGGCGACTGGCTTGTATACCCCTGAATTCAGGAACCGGGTTCTCGCTAAAACCATCTCCCTGCTGTCACCAGGCTGTTTTGAACGTTTGTGCTGAACCGGCAGCAGATTGACATAGCCCTGCCGGGCGATATCAAAGGTATGTCCATTCCTGCAACTCAGTTGTTTTTCATGGCGCTCAAGCGGGACACCGTCAATCGGGCACGCCAGATTATGTGCTTTTATAATATTCATGAGCGGTAACAATTGTAACGAATTGCCACGGGGTTATACTGTTAAGGATGATAGCGCGTACAAAAGTCGTTGCCCCGGTGACACCCAAAATCATACGCACCAGTCCCCGTCAGCGATTTATCCGCTATGGCCTGCTGTTTCTCGCCTTTGTGCTCACGACCTGGATCGCCTATGCAACCGGTCAGCGCCAGGCACCCGGGGATGTTGTTCCCCTGGCCGAGCAGACGCAGGAATCCGCGCAACGCATCGCTGAGCTGGAGAAGGAACGCGATTCGCTGAAGCAACAGGTCATAGAACTGGAACACAGTGTAAAGCAGGTCACACAGGCCCTTGCAGATGAGCGGATTCGTCACCGGGGACAAGGGCGTGTGGCAACAGCCTCACCGCCGCGCAAGGCGCCCGCACCGAAACCCCTGGCCAGGGCAACCGTATCCGCACAGCCAAGGCTTGGGCTGGAGGGCGTTCATATCGGGCAGACGGGTTCGGAAAACGTCTTCCGGGTGACCTTTTCGGTGATCAACCCGGCCAATACCACTGACCGGGTGACTGGTACCATCTGGATTGCCGTCAATGGCTTCCTGGACAAGGAACCCGTGCGGCTTTCCTTTAAACGGCTGTCATCCGACAGGCGTTCGTATGTCAAAATGGGTTTTAACCGGAAACAGGATATTAGCGAAGAGATCGTGCTCCCTGATGGCTTCCGTCCCAAAAATATCCAGATCGAGGCCAAGCCCTATGGTGAGAAATACACGAGTACTTCGCAGAAAATCAGCTGGGCCACGCATTAGGCGCCAACCGGCAGGCCAGTCCTACAGCACCTTCCCCGCCAGCGTCGGTACCTTGTCGGTACGCGTCTCCAGTTTCAGGTAACTCACCAGGCGCACGCTGCCGTCAGCGTGCAGTTGTTCGTGGATCTTTGCCACCATCGCCAGTATGGCGTCCAGGTCGCCTTCGATATTGGTGCCGGAGGCGTGGGTTTCCACGATGAAGTCCCCGCTGTTCAGCAACTCCACGACACGAATAACCTGCTGCCTGACCGACACACCTTCACCAATCGGTACCACCTGTAACTCTGCAGTCGCTTTCATGCTTTTCTCCTGTCATAAAAAATGCCGGCAGAGCATACAC
>CAYYAP010000023.1:16921-24172 GCA_964469575.1 uncultured Thiohalobacter sp. | reverse complement strand
GCGTTGCGTTACTTCTTCGCTTCGCGTTCCTTCACTTCCTTGATCACTTCTTCCGCCACGTTGTTCGGGCACGGTGCATAGTGCGAGAACTCCATGGAGAACTGGCCACGACCGGAGGTCATGGTACGCAGGTCACCGATATAACCGAACATTTCACTCAACGGGGCATCAGCTTTGACGCGTACGCCGGTCGGACCCGATTCCTGCGCTTTGATCATGCCACGGCGACGGTTAAGGTCGCCAATCACGTCACCGACATTGTCATCCGGGGTGAACACATCCACTTTCATGATCGGTTCCAGCAGCTGTGGCGCAGCCTTGGGTACGGACTGACGGTAGGCGCCCTTGGCGGCGATCTCGTAGGCCACGGCCGAGGAGTCAACAGCGTGGTAGCCACCATCCGTGAGCGTAACTTTCACATCCAGCAGCGGGAAGCCGGCAAGTACACCCGTTTCCATGCTGGTGCGGAAGCCCTTTTCGACCGCTGGCCAGAACTCTCGCGGCACGTTGCCGCCGGTCACCTTGGATTCAAACTCGAAACCGCTGTTCACTTCGCCCGGCTCGATGATGTAGTCGATCTTGGCGAACTGACCTGAACCACCGGTCTGCTTCTTGTGCGTATAGCTGTCTTCAACACGCTGGGTAATGGTTTCGCGGTAGGCCACCTGCGGCTTGCCGACTTCAACATCGATACCGTGTGTACGCTTGAGGATATCAACCTTGATATCCAGGTGAAGCTCACCCATGCCCTTGATGATGGTTTCACCGGACTCTTCGTCGGTCTCGACGCGGAAGGAAGGGTCTTCCTGTACCATTTTGCTGATGGCGATACCCATCTTCTCGGAACCCGCCTTGTCTTTTGGCGAGATGGCGATAGAGATAACCGGATCGGGGAACACCATCGGTTCCAGTGTCGCCGGGTGCTTGGGATCACACAGGGTATGACCGGTCTGCACGTTCTTCATACCGACAATAGCGATAATATCGCCGGCCTGTGCATAACTGATTTCCTCGCGGTCATCGGCGTGCATCACCACCATACGACCGATACGCTCGGTCTTGCCGGTGAAGGTGTTAAGGATAGTATCGCCTTTATTGATGTGACCGGAATAGATGCGCACGAAGGTCAGCGCACCAAAGCGGTCGTCCATGATCTTAAACGCCAGTGCGCGCAATGGCTTGTCGGGGTCAACGATGGCGAATTCGCCCGTTTCGTTACCTTCCTTGTCCACTTCCGGCTGGGGCTTGACCTCGGTCGGACTCGGCAGGTAATCAACCACAGCATCCAGCACCAGTTGCACACCCTTGTTCTTGAACGAGGAACCGCAATAGGTCGGGAAAAAGTCCAGCGCGATGGTGCCCTTGCGGATGCAACGCTTGAGGTCTTCGATGGAGGGTTCTTCACCTTCCAGGTAGGCCCCCATCAGATCATCGTCCTGTTCGAGGGCGGTTTCGACCAGCTTTTCACGCCACTCTTCGACCAGGTCGGTCATATCGGCCGGCACGTCCTCGATGGTGTATTTCGTCGGATCACCAGAGTCGTCCCAGATCCACGCCTTGCGAGTCAGCAGATCGACCATGCCAGTCAGGTCGTCTTCCACACCAATTGGCAGCACCATCACCAGCGGGTTGGCCGCCAGCACGTCTTCCACCTGTTTGACCACGCGGTAAAAATCCGCGCCGATACGATCCAGTTTGTTAACGTAGATAATACGCGCCACTTCGGATTCGTTGGCGTAACGCCAGTTGGTCTCGGACTGGGGTTCCACACCACCGGAGGCGCAGAACACACCCACGCCACCGTCGAGCACTTTCAGCGAGCGATACACTTCGATGGTGAAATCCACGTGTCCGGGGGTATCGATGATATTCAGCTGGTGACCATTCCACACACAGGTGGTTGCAGCGGACTGGATAGTAATGCCGCGCTCCTGCTCCTGTTCCATGAAGTCGGTAGTCGCGGCGCCGTCATGCACCTCGCCGATTTTGTGGATCTTGCCGGTCAGTTTCAGGATCCGCTCGGTGGTCGTGGTCTTGCCGGCGTCCACGTGGGCGAATATACCGATATTCCGGTAGTTGCTTAGGTCTGTCATGGTCTCAACTCGTTAGCTGGTTAAATCATCATCGAACCGCACTTTCTGCCACCGAAAATAAAACAAACCATGTTAAGTCAATAACATGGCTTGTATCTCGATAAGCCTGGCGAAAAGGCGCCGCGCCGTGAACGCTGCCCGCCCGCCTGTGGCGGATGGCCATTCTGTTCTAAATGGCCGCGTATGATACCGGAAAATGCCGGTTCTGTATGGAGAATTTATCTTTCTGGAGAAAAATCAGGGACGCAGGGGCATGTCACCCACATTCGGCGCCTCGGTACTGTCGTCAGAAGCCGCACGGTAGAGCGAACTTACGCGGATCGCACGCGGCTCGATGATGCAGGCTTCCCGGCACTGACCGCAGCCAATACACTGGGCGGCATCAATGACCGGCCGCCAGTTCTCCCAGTTGAGCGCCCCGGGCTGTGGGCAGGAAGCGGCGCAGGCGCCGCACTCCGGCCCCTGCCAGGGCAGGCAGTGGTCGGTATCGATTTCCGCCCGTGCCAGCTTTGGCGCCGGCAGGGCTTCGTCCTGCTCCACTTCCGGCAAGCGCAGGGCACCCGGCTCGCAGGCGCTGACGCAGGGCCAGCCCTCACACAGGTGACAGCTTTTGTTGACGAGGTCCAGCGCCGGTGTACCGGTGAACTGTGCGCCCAGTCGTGCAGGCAAGGGAAAGATTGTCTGGTGTGGGCAGGCCTCCGCGCAGGCATTACAACGCGTACAGGCAAGCAGGAACTCCAGCTCATCCAGGGCGTACGGGGGGCGTATCCAGTGTGCGGCACGACGCGCTACCCGGCGATCCGCTTCCTGCACCAGCGTGGTACCGGCCTTGTGCGCCATCTGGCGAAAGAATCCACGCCGCGAGCTGTCCATTCACATTCTCATCATCATGGGCTGTGACAACAGCCACAGGTGAAACCCGGTCATCAGCACCACAAACCCGAGCATCGGCGCCAGCCGCCAGCTGCCACCACGAAGGCCTTCGGCAACCAGTAAGGTGCGGCCGCGGTGGCGCAGGATCTGCACGGCAATCCAGAACCCGAACACCATTAACCCGGCCTGAATGGCAAACAGGCTATTCTGGGAAATCACCATATGGAAATGACGCGCGTGCTTTTCCATCATGCTCAGCGGCGCCATGCCGGTACCCAGTGGATTCAGAAATACCGCGCCTATACCCACGCCTTCGCGCACCAGGTGGTTGAGGTTGTGCGCCATGTGATAGGCAAACGCCAGTGGCAGCGCAACAAAGGACAGGTGGGTAAACAGGCGCCGGAATGGCACCCCGTTCCCCATCAGCCAGCGCGTTGCCGCCACGAACAGTGCATAAACCAGCACCACAACAGCCATGCTGCCGAACATACCAATGGTAAAGCTGGGCAGCAATTGCCCGGAATCGTGAAGGACACGCGCGAGCTGGCTCATCCAGGTTTCCCAGAATGGCATCATCGACAAGCCATGAAACCCGGTCAGCGCCAGCAGGCCGATCATAAACCAGGCTTCATCGTGACGCGGCCGCGCATCCTGCACCGCCTCGACGCTGGGTGAGCGCAAACGCCAGGCCACGTTGTCGTTGGGACAGCTACGCACGCAATTCCCGCAGGACGTGCAATAACTGTTCTGCTTGAGCCGCCCCATCACCAGCCAGGTCGGACAGGGCTCCGTGTCCTTGTCGCCGTAGTAACAGTCCAGCGTCTTGCAATCGGCGCAGGTCTGCGTGTCGATGGGTCGCAACTCGACCGGCGCCAGCTGCGAATAGAAACCCACCGTGCGTCCAACCGGGCAAAAGTACCGGCAGAATGCCTTGCGCTCAAAAATCGCCAGCGAGCTGGTCGCCATCACCACCATCAGCAGGGACACCGCCGCCGTGGCATAGGGGTTTGTGGTGATGCCCAGCCCCAGTTCCAGCCAGGTCAGTGCGATGAACATCAACAACGCCGGCCAGATGGTGCGCAGGGCGCGCGGCACCCGCAGGTTAAGGCTGTTGTTGGGCTCGGCGCGTTTCCACAGGCGACGCCGCACCAGCCACTGCGACAGCGTGTCCCAGGGGCACACCGCACACCAGGCGGTACCGAGAAAAAACACAGAGAAAATCAACCCCGCCCACCAGATGTTCCAGGTCAGCAGCGTGGCGAGGTTGCGTTCGGGGATCTGGCTGCCGAACAAACCCGCGTAGATCACCAGCAGGAACAGGACAACAAACACCAGTTTCAGGCCCAGCAGGATACCGGGGCTGGAAACAAGATAGCGCACCAGCCCGCGCAACAGCGGCACACGCGTCAGGTTATAGACTGCGGCACTGGCGGAAGCCGGCAAGGGCGTGATGACCGCCCACAGCGTCAGGATAATCATGCCACCGATGACGACCATGCCCCACAGTGCGGGCAGCCCCGGGTGCGTCATGATCACGACACACCTTCCTCGCGGGTACTATGGCTGCGCTCGTCACGGTGCGCGTCGCGAATACGGTCGCGTTGCAGACGCTTGCGCTGAAACAGGCTGCCTCCGATCAACACGGCAAACAGCGCAACCCCCGCCAGGGTAAGCGGGCCCACCGGCGACGGCTGGCCGATGCGTAGTGGAAAATCGATCAGGTAGGGTTCACCCCCGTCATGGAACTCGGCGCGGATGATGTAGTCGCCATCGTGTTTAAACACAAAGCCCTGGCGGAAGACATTGTCATCAATAATCTGCACGCCAAGCTTCTCGGGTTTTGCTGTATCAAACCAGGTATCGTCGCGCGCAGTAAACGTGACGTTACCGGAAAAGGGTTTGCCGTTATCGATGTTGCGGGCATACAAATTGACACGGCCTGGTTCACCGGCGCGCGGGAACGCGGGGAACACCATGTAGGTGACAAAATAATTGCCGATCTGGGTTTCCACCTGCATGCTCGGTGGTGTGTTGGAGTCTTCATTGAGACTATAGGCAGGACGTCCCAGCACATGGTGGGCGGAGGCCGACGCAGCAAGGGCGATCAGCGTGACGGCAAAAATAAACTGTGCGAAACATTTCATAGATTGCGATGCGTGACTGTTCCTTCCGAACGTTTAACAATACGGATCGGCAGGCTGGGGTGCGGACAGACCTCCACGCACAAACCACAACCGACACACTCCTTTTTGACCACCGGTTTGTACTGGTTCCAGTATTTGAAGCCAATCGCGCGCTCGCCCAACGGACAGATACTGACACAGGCGCCACAGATGCCCCGGTCCACCCACGGGTAGCAGGCGCTTCGGTCGATCTGGGCGACGCCCATATCAATGTCGTTGCGCGGCGTCTCTGTCAGCGCCTCGGTGGGACACACTTCCATGCACTTGTTGCACAGGATACAGGCTTTCTGCTCCGGATCGATATAGGGCGTATTGAACCTGTCGCCACCCTCACGCTGATAGAATTTGATGCAGTGTGGTGGACAGATTTCACCGCACAGGCCGCAACCAATGCAAGCGCTGTTGAACGCCGCGTCATCCTTTAGTGCGCCCGGCGGGCGCAGGTGCGTCCTGGGATCAGCCTTGACGTCCGGCGTCATGAGGCGCGCAAAGCCGTATGGCAGCGTACTGGTCACCGCCAGGCCCAGAGTATACATGAGCCGTTGCAGCACAGTGCGTCGCTGAATCACGCGGCTTCCTCGGTGCGCTGCGTGGCCTGATGCTCACGCTGGTAACGTTTGCCCAGGTGTCCGGGACCCTGGTAGCCCACATCTTTCAGCTTGATTTCGAAAGTCAGTGCGTCCGTTGGACAAACCGCGATACAGGCCGTGCAATTGTTGCACTCCTGGCCAAAGCCATCGCGCAGGGGATCAAGACCGAACTCGCAAACGGCATTGCACTTGGCGCAGTCGTTGCAGTTCCCGACAATGCGCTGGATGCGCAACAGGCGATAGCGCCCCAGCAGGGAATACAGCGCGCCCCCCGGACACAGGTAGCGGCAAAAACCCCGCTGCGCCACCAGCAGATCAAACAACAGCGTACCCACAAAGAACACCGCGCCAGCCCCAAAACCGCCCAGCGCAATGGCATAGTACAGTTCCCGCCCGACCACAGCGGGGGGGTAAATCGCCGCCACCGCGATCGAACCGGTCACCATCGAAAATACCAGCCCGGCCGCCAGCACCAGGTATTTGAAACGCTTGTCGAGGTGGCGGTGCCCGGTGTGTAGTCCCATACGCTGCAACAGGATGGCAAGGTTGCTGTTCAGCTCATACAGAAAGCTGGCCGGACAAATCCACCCGCAATAGAAACGCCCGAACAACACACTGAACAACACCGGGATCAACGCCGTAAGCAGAAAAGGGGTATACAGGTTCCTGCCGGCCGCCATCTGCCCGATTGCCGCCAGTGGATCACTGAGTTTCAGACCAAAAATATTGCCGGACCAGGTATTACCCTTGATCGCATCCAGGTCCTCGGCAGGATCGCTGACAAACGGCGACGTCAGCATTTCCATGGTGTCGTACAGTTCCTTTTCCTGCGGCGCCAGCAAGTCGTAGGCGTGCGCCGCCACATAAGTCTGGTAAACATGCAGGAAAGGCAGCAACACCAGCATCGAGAACACACCCGCCAGTGTCACCCAACGCAGTTTGTTGAGGTGCCGCCAGAGAAAAAACGGTTTTGCTTTCGTACTCATAAATCACTACCCATGGGCCGGGACAATACGGATGGCCTGGGGCATCTGTATACAGGCGCGTTCGCATAACCCACAACCGACACACTTGTCGGAAACATGCGGCTGTTCCATCATGCCGACGCTGATAGCGACATCCGGCAACGGGCAGGCGCGATAACAGACGCCGCAACTCTTGCCCTGGTAGGACAGGCACAGATGCTCATCGACCACGGCATGCCCCATATGCACACCTTCCAGGATCGGCTTCAAACCGCGCACAATGGGTTTGATCGCACCACTAGGACAGACATCGCCGCATTTCATACACAGGATACAACCCTTGTCACGCGGTATAATGTAAGGCGTATCCAGTGACGCCATGCCGTTACCGATGCCAAAATAACTGATACAACGGTTGGGACAGGCTTCGCCACACTGGCCACAACGAATGCAACGGCTGACGAACTCGTCTTCCGCCAGTGCGCCCGGTGGCCGCAGGTAGCGTAACGACGACCGCTCCGTAAATGCCGCAGACGACACCGTGGGC
>CAYYAP010000023.1:0-16821 GCA_964469575.1 uncultured Thiohalobacter sp. | reverse complement strand
CCGCAGGTAGCGTAACGACGACCGCTCCGTAAATGCCGCAGACGACACCGTGGGCGCGGCCGCCGCAGCGGCCGCAACACCTATCGATTTAATGAACGTTCTGCGTTGCATACGAATCTCACCAGGAGTACGTCATACCCTCCCTATATCTTCTCGATACGCGCCGCGGACTTCTTGAAGTCCACCTGACCGGACACCGGGTCCCACACGCGGTTGGTCACACGATTCGCCAACCACTTGTTCTTCTCCGGTACGGCGCTGTCCGCAACCGACAGATTCCACGGGCTGAACATATAACCCCGGGGAACACCATTACGTGCGGGTTTCACCAGGCTGTGGGTGCCCACCTGCGCTCGCGCTTCCATCGAACCACGCCGGGTCACTATGCGCACCTTGTCGCCATCCTTGATGCCCAGTTCTTTCGCATCGTCGGGATGCATTTCAATGTACATTTCCGGCACCAGTCGTCGTGACGTTGGGCTACGAATGGACTTGGCGGTATGGAAGTGCTCGTACACCACGCCAAGACCGAACCAGAAGGGGTACTTGTCCTTTGGCACCTTGTCCCATTTGCGACCCCGGAATTTCTCATCCGGCAGATCCGGCGTAAGGCCCTTGTCGCGTGCTTCCTTGAGCAGGTCGATGTGGTCGCTGGCGTAGTGATCTTTCTTCACCCCGAACTCCATCAGCTTGCGCGTCACTTCCTCACGATCACTGTAGTCCTGCCTGCACAGTTTCATATGCACCTTGCCATCCTTGGTGCGGAAATACCCGTAAGGCCGGTTTTCCCACTGCCCTTCCTGCATCATGTAACGCCGTTTGCTACCACCATTCTTGGCAATCTCGTAGGTCGGCGCCGGCCACTGAATACCACGCAATTCCTTGAGCTGTTCGTAGGGCGAGATGCCATCAAGCTTTTCGCGTTCGATGATACCGGTAAGATCGGTGTCGGTACCGGCTGAAGCAAGACATACGTCACGGAACACTTCCTCTGTATCGATAAAGCCGTTCTTATCGGTCTTCCAGGGGAAGATCTTGTCGCCATCCATGCCGAGCAGTTTGGCGATTTCCTTGCCCTTGTGCACCACCAGGTCGAGATCCGGCAGACACCCTTTGGGTGGCATAGCCGCCTGTTCACAGATATTGATGCGGCGCTCGGAACTGATGTACACACCGTTGACCTCGCCCCAGGTCGCCGCCGGGAAGATCACATCGGCATACAGATTATTGGGTGCATGGCGGTAAATCTCCTGCACCACAGTGAATGCCTTGCTCAACGCCGGTCGTACCAGGTTTTCCTGGTCAGGCAGATCGATATGGGTGGCATAGACCATGAATATGGCCTTCACTTCACCCTTCAACATTCGTTCCATCATCCCAACGGCCATGCCGGGGTTCTTGGAGTTCATGGCATTTTTCAGGTTCTGTTCCGGCACCCGCCAGTGCTTGGCCATATGCAGACGATGCTTGTCGTTCTTCAGCGGCATATTAAACGGCAGACGTCCGGTCAAACCACCGGTGAAACGCTCACCCATGGCATTAGGCTGGCCGGTCATGGAGAACGGACCGCAACCCGGCTTGGCGAGGTTACCCGTCAGGGTTAACAGGTTTACGATGGAAATAACGTTGTTCTGACCGTGGATATGCTGGTTGTAACCAATGCCCCACATGATGATGACGCCACCATAACCCTTGCCACTGTGCTTGCCCTTGCTGCGGGCAAGACGTTTGCGGGTCGCATCGGCAAACATGCCGGCGACACGCCGGATCAGCGCTGGCGACACATCGTGGTTGACGCCACCCATGCGGTCCTGCACCTGCTCCGGACTGTAGTCCTTCTTGACACCATCAATGTAGGCTTCCCAACCGTCGACGTGTGCCTTGAGAAATTCCCAGTCGATGACATCCGGGTGCTCCTTGAGCAACACATGCGCGATGGCATTCAGAAAGCTGATATCACCATTGAGGATCGGCACGTGCACAGAGTTTTTCGGGTTAATATCCTCGTAACCCATTGCCGTACCAGTGCGTCGTGGGTCGACCACGACTGTTGGGATATCCGCCTTTTTCTTGTAGTCCGCCGCACGCCAGAAGATGATCGGGTGTGATTCACGCGCGTTGTGACCAAAATGCATGATCATGTCGCACATCTCGATATCTTCATACGCCAGTGGTGGCGTATCGGAACCCAGCGTAGCAAAGTAACCGGTCACCGCCGACGTCATGCACATGCGCGCATTGGCCTCAATGGTGTTGGAACCCAGCACTCCCTTCATAAACAGGTTTTCCAGGTACTGGCCTTCCATGGTGAGCTGGCCGGAACCGTACAGGCCGATCGAGTTGCCACTGTACTTTTTCGCCAGGTGCGCAATCTTGTGCGCCACCATCTCCGAGGCATCCTTGTAGGGCACGCGAATAAAGTGCTCTTCGTCGAACGATCCCTTGGTCTTTGTCACATATTCCAGGTCGCCATGCCCGGGTTTTTTCCACTCGGCCCAGACATCCTTGCGGACATAGGGGTCGCCTTCCAGGCGATCAACATAGATCGGTTCGGCCGCTGTCAGACCCTTGATGCATTGCAGACCGAAATTGGTCGGGTGATCCTTGTCCGGGCGCATGGAAACAATCTTGCCGTTCTCCACCTGGATCACCGTACCGCAACCCACGCCACAGTAAGGACACTGCGCCAGCGCTGTCGTGCGTGTGGCGCTGTCTCCTTCGGGTTCGGCGGGCGCCGCCTCGAGTTCCGGGTTCACCCCGACAAACAGGCTCGACCCGGCTGCCGTACCGGTAATGAAGGTACTTCCCTTGAGGAAGTTTCTACGCGTTATCTTGAAACGTTTCATACTGTTGTCTCCTTACTTTTTCGACAGGGTGCGCAGGTAGACGATGATGTCATCGATTTCCTGATCTGAAAGGTTGGCCAGGCCTGCAGGACCCTGGAAGCCTCGCATGCGAGTGTTCGAACGCCCATACTTGACGGTTGTGCGAATAAAGCCGTCGGATGCCTTACTCAGAAAACCGGACTCTCCAATGGCGGTACCTGTACCACCCGCCGCATAACCGTCACCCGCCACGCCGTGACAGGTTGCGCAGATATCGTTGTACCACTGTTTCCCGAGCCGGGGATCGCCATACGCCGTCCGTTCCGCATTCACTTTGTCGGCCTTGTTGGGCAGTTTTGCATGTGATCGAAGATAGGCCACGATAGCCCTGATGGATTTACGACCGAGATGCGAGAATGGCGGCATACCCGTTCCCACCCGACCATCGCGGATGGTACTCATCAGAAACTTGTCGGATGCGATACTCAGCAACTCCGGGTTGGCCAGCGATGGTGCAAAACCCGGCTTGCCGATTGCATCCGGCTGGTGACAGACCGCGCAGTTCTGGTTGTAGAGCTTTTCACCCTTTGCCACCAGCGCAGAAGATGCCGCCGTTGCACTCTGTATACCACCTAACAGTACTGCCAGCACGCCACCCAGCAACTGTACAGTAACCTTGTTATGACTCAGCATTGTTGACCTCCCATAGTAAACCTCTCTTTATTTCCGTAACCGTGACATTATTCATCCCAGTCATCATCCGGCGGCCGTTGCATATCGGCATGACACTGGTAACAGGGAACTTTTTCCTTCTCGATACGTGCGTGATCAATCTCCAGGAATTCCTCGGGGAGCTGATGGGCAATACCCTTGTGGCAATCGATGCAGGTCTTGCCTTCCATATTGGCGCGCCAGTGGCGATCTTCCTGCACGGGTGTTCCGCGCGGCAGCTTCATGGCTTCGAAATCGTGACAATTGCGGCATTCGCGTGAATCGGTACGTTTCATACCGTCCCACACGTGCTGCGCCAGCTTGTAGCGCCGGGCGACAAACTTCTCGCGGGTATTGATCGAACCCGCCATCCAGTGAAACAGCTCGTTGGTAGCCGCTATCTTGCGCACGACCTTGTGAATCCAGTCGCGCGGCACGTGGCAGTCCGGGCAGGTTGCCCGTACACCGGTCCGGTTCTTGTAGTGTATGGTGTTGCGGTATTCCTTGTAGACGTTGTCGCGCATTTCGTGACAGGAGATGCAGAACGTCTCGGTGTTGGTCAGTTCGAGCGCGGTATTGAAACCACCCCACAACAGGACGCCGAACACGATGCTCGCAAGGATGAGAGCGATGGGTGAAGCTGCGGCAAATTTTGTCAGCCGTTTCTTCCATATACGTCTACCCATAAATGAACAAGCATCCTGATCTACTGGTTGGTACCTGTCAATCTGACAAGCGCTTTCCTGTCAGGACGCGGCCATTATGGGGGGTGCAGAGCTCTTTGTCTTGACCTGGATCAAGTCAGCGTGACAAATTAAGGAAACCCTAATACCCCGTCATTGCGAACGTCGGCCATGGCTGACTCAAGCACTTCAGCCGCATCCATCCACGCGGCTTCCACACGCTCACATTCGCTATCGACCCCGGCTTTCTCAAGTAACAGGGCCTTTAGCTGCTCGCGGTTATCGTCAGCATAGCACTCGGGCGCGGCGAGCCGGGCTTGCAGCGCTGCCTGACGCGCGTGCAGCGTCTCCAGCTGCGCCTCGGCCCGCTCCAGTTTCTTGCGTAAAGGCTGTAACTGCTTGCGCCGTTCCGCCTCAAGACGCTTCTGCGCCTTGCGCGCGCCAGCATCCCGGGATGTTTTAGCATCCCGGTCACCCGCAGACTGGGCCAGGCGGGCCTGCTCCGCCAGCCAGCCCGGATACTCGTCGAGCCCAAGGGGAAACTCATCCACCGTGCCATCGTGTACCCGCAACAAGCGGTCACAACACACCCTCAGCAGGTGCCGGTCGTGCGAGACCAGCACCATGGCGCCTTCAAAATCCTGCAGGGCCGTGGCCAGCGCCTGGCGCATTTCCAGATCGAGGTGGTTAGTGGGTTCGTCCAGTAGCAGCAGGTTGGGCCGCCGGTAGACCAGCAACGCCAGCGCCAGGCGTGATTTTTCGCCGCCTGAAAACGGGCCGGTGGGCGCCAGTGCCTGGTCGCCGACAAAGCCGAAACCGCCCAGATAATCGCGTAGCGCCTGCTCACGGGCCTGCGGGTCAAGCTGTTGCATATGATCCAGCGGGCTGTGTTGCGGGTGCAACTGCTCGATCTGGTGCTGGGCAAAGTAGCCGATTTTGAGATCCTGCGCCGGCAGGTATTCACCGCTCTGCACGGCCAGCTCACCGGCCAGTACCTTGATCAGGGTCGATTTACCCGCCCCGTTCGGACCAAGCAGACCAATGCGATCACCGGGCGACAGGCCCAGGTTCACGGCGCTGATTACCGGTGTCTGCGCATAGCCGGCCGCCACCCGGTCGAGCCGTAATAACGGGTCCGGCATTTTTTCCGCCGCCGGCAGGCTGAAATGGAAGGGTGAATCGACGTGCGCCGGGGCAATCCGCTCCATACGCTCCAGCGCCTTGAGGCGACTCTGCGCCTGGCGCGCCTTGCTGGCCTTGGCGCGGAAACGCTCCACGTAGGCATGCATGTGAGCAATTTCACGCTGCTGTTTGACGTACTGTGCCTGCTGGCTGGCCAGTTGCTCGGCGCGGTAGATCTCAAACGCCGAGTAGTTGCCGGCATACAGCGCAATACGTTGCCGCTCGATGTGCGCAATGTGATCGGTCACGCTGTCGAGGAACTCGCGGTCATGGGAAATCAGCAGCAATGTCCCCGGGTAGCTGCGTAACCAGTTCTCCAGCCAGATCACTGCGTCCAGATCGAGGTGGTTGGTGGGCTCATCGAGCAACAGCAGATCGGAGCGGCACATCAACGCCTGCGCCAGGTTCAGGCGCATACGCCAGCCACCGGAAAATTCACTGGCGGCGCGGTTATCATCGGTGACAGAGAACCCCAGCCCGTGCAACAGTCGCGCGGCGCGGCTGCGTGCCTGGTAACCGCCGATGGATTCGAAGCGGCCGTGCAGTGTGGCGATCTGTTCACCCGCATCGTTCGCTTCAGCATCCGCCAGCAAGCGTTCCAGCTTGCGCAATTCCCGGTCACCATCCAGCACGTATTCGATGGCGGCGCGGTCGCCGCCGGGAGCCTCCTGCGCCACATGGGCGATGACCCAGTCACGCGGCCGGTACAGCTCGCCGCTATCCGCATGCAGTTCACCCAGTATCAGTGAAAACAGGCTGGATTTACCGGTTCCGTTGGCCCCGGTCAGGCCAACCCGGTAACCGGGATGAATCTGCAGGCACACCTGTTCGAACAACAGGCGCGGCCCTCGCCGCAAGGAAAGTTCAGTGAATCGCAACATGGGCCGATTGTAACCGATATACTCGAAAACTCGCGGAATCTCCGCATGGACAGGGAAGGCCGGAACTCAACCGCCGACATCATGAAACTCTGGAGCCTCAAACACAGGACGATCCTGATCGTCGATGATTTTCCGGAAATGCGCTCGGCACTGCGCAGTATGCTGCTGCCGTGGCAACCCGACCGTATCGAAACCGCGCGCAACGGCGACGACGCGATTGAAAAACTCCAGCAAAGCCGTTTTGACATTATTCTCTGTGACTACAACCTGGGCGAAGGCAAGGATGGCCAGCAAGTGCTGGAAGAAGCCCGCTACCGCAACCTGCTGCCATTCAGTTCGGCCTTCATCATGGTGTCAGCCGAAACCAATGCGCAGATGGTCATGGGCGCCATGGAGCAACAACCTGACGGTTACATTTCCAAGCCGGTGACCAAGGTGACCTTGCAGGTCAGGCTAAAGAAATTTGTACAAAAGCAGGACGAGCTGCGCAAGATCACCCGGGCGATGGACTGCAAACAATACCCGGCCGCCGTCGAACTCATCGACCGTTACCTGGAAGACCGGCACAAGTACCGTTTTGAACTCTACAAGCTGAAGTGTGACCTGTTAATCCGCAGCGGAGACCTTGAGCGTGCGCAGAATCTCTGTGAGGCTGTGCTGGCCGGGCGCGAATTACCCTGGGCGCGTTTTGATATCGGACGTATTGCCTTTTTCCGCCAGGATTACCCGCGCGCTGCTACATTGTTCGAACAACTGCTGGAAGGAAACCCCACGTTCATCGCCGCCTATGACTGGCTGGCGAAAACCCGTGAGCGGCTCGGCGACACTCAACAGGCACAGGAAGCCCTCATGGAAGGGATTGAGCGTTCACCACAGTCACTGCTCCGGCAGCGCGCACTCGCCGAGCTGGCCGACTGCAATGAAGACATGGAAACCTGCGAAACGGCCCGTCGCAAGGCGGTGCGTATCGGTAAGGGATCGATCCTGCGTGCGCCTGCCGACTATGCCGCGCTTGCCCGCGTACTGCTGCAACGGGAGTCCAATACGGAAGCCCTGCGCATCGCCACATCGATCAGCACCGAGTTCGAACACAGTCCACTGGCGAAACTGGAAGCGGCTACCGTCACCAGCAAGGTCTACTCGGCGCAGGGAAACGCAAAAGAAAGCGCCAGCGCACTTGCTGATGCGCTTGAGATAGCCACGCAACAACCGGAACTGGTATCCGCCGATGTCGGCATGTCACTGGCCCGCTCCTGTCTCGAACACGACCGCCGGGAAGATGCTGACCGTATGATTCGCCAGGTCATCTGCGACAACGATACTGATGAAGGCATTCTTGTGCAGGTGACGAAATTGTATACCGAAGCCGGCTCGGGCGATGCCATCGACACCCTGATTGAAACCACCCGCGAGGAGATTGTCAGTATCAATAACGAGGGCGTAAAACTGCTGAAAGACGGTGAAATTGAAGCATCAATACAACTGTTTACCCGCGCCGCGCGCGGCATGCCACGCAATCCGGTGATTAACCTTAATGCGGCGCAATCACTGATCAGCCAGATGAGAAACAGCGGGGCCAGCCGCCCTGCGCTTGCCCAGGCCCTGGGCTATATCCGGGCCGCCGGTGAAAACGAGATGCACCGCCAACGCCAGAATCGTTTACTGACGACTTGCCGCGAACTGGCTGCCAACCTTCCCGCAGAAACAGAGCGCGGGCAGGAACTCACCTGATACGGAATACCCTATGACAGACGACACAGAAAAACCGGACTTCAATATTATCCTCGCCAACTCCGTACACGATATGAAAAACTCGGTCGGCATGCTGCTCACGGCGCTCGATGAAATTGATTCACGCTGCGGCCCTGAGCATTGTTCATCGTACGACCGGTTTTCCCAACTGCGTTACGAAGGAAAGCGACTCAGCTCGAACCTGGTCCAGGTGCTGACCTTGTACCGGATTAACGAGTCCCGCTATTCACCCAACATCACGGAAAACGATGCCAGCGATGTCCTGGAAGAATGCCTGCTCGACAACGAGGGCCTGCTGGCGCTCAAGGGTATCGAAATCGACATGGACTGCGATGAAGACCTGCAAGGCTTCTTTGACCATGAACTGGTCAGCGGCCTGATCAGCAGTGTCATCAATAACGCCTGGAAATACGCCAACCGGCGGATACATATCGGCGCACAGCGGGAAGGTGACTACCTGACGTTCTATGTTGAGGACGACGGCAATGGATTTCCGGCCTTCATGCTCCATGAAGGTGAGCAGGATGCCCCCGCCATCAGTTTCAAGTCAGGCAGCACCGGGCTGGGTCTGTACTTTGCAGCCACTATCGCTGCCCTGCACCAGCATGAAGGCAGGCAAGGGTTTATCCGTACGCACAACAACGGTATCAATGGGGGCGGACGCTTTACCCTTTTTATTCCCTGAGGCGCTATACTCCCCGCAAATCGTGCAGGGTCCGTTCCAGATGATAAAGTTTCCGTCCTGGCTGCGTTACAGCCTTGTTATCGTCGCAGTATTCGCCATCTTCCTCGCTGGCGCCCCCCTCCTCATACAGCAACTGTTCAGCAACTGGCTACTCGAACACGGCAGTGACCGGGTTTCGATCGACAATGTCGATTTCAACCCGTTTACGGCCACGCTGAAACTGGAAGGACTGAAAATTCACGGCGATAATGGAACCACGCTGTCATTTGACTCAGCCTTGCTCGACATAGCCTGGCGCCCCCTGTTGAAACAGCACATCACACTTGATGCTGTACACCTTTCCGGCTTCAAGGGGATCATCGATAACCGCAATCCGGCACTATTGTCTGTTGGCGGCATCCTCATACCACGTAAATCATCAACCGCTGATGCGCCGGCATCCGGAGATAGCGGTAAAGCCTGGGCTATCGGTGTCCGGCGACTGTCTTTCAGCAACATCAGGCTGATCTATCTCGACAACAGGCTCAAACTTCACCTTGATCTCGACACACTCAAACTGGACGGGCTGGAACAATGGGCACCTGACACGCCCGCCAGCCTTACCAGTCATGGCCAACTTAACGGCGCTGCTTTTGTGATCAAGGGAAAGCTTTCCCCCTTTGCAGGCACACCCCGCTACCAGGCCGATGTTTCACTTAAACAGCTGGAGCTGAAACCCTTCGGGATTTTTGCCAAACCCGTGCTGGCGCATCTGGCAGGCAAGCTATCCCTGGACAGCGAAGTAGCCCTCTCGATGGGTACTGAAGGTCCACAGTATGATCAGCACGGCGATCTGACATTTGAAGCGCTACAGGTCTGGTTGCCGGGCAAAATACCGGGAAAACCGGACAGAACCCCCGAAATACAACTGGCAAAACTGCAAGCGGACAACCTGCATATCACGCCCTCACTGATTGAAATTGATCGCCTTCACCACAGCGGCCTGACCGTGCGCTTGCACATCAATGCGCAGGGTAAAATAGTGGGTGTCAATCCTGTCGAAAGTCGTGTGAATGCTGAACCGAAGGCATCACGGACATCCACACCGGCAGTTGTCATCAAGGAGATTGTCATTGACGGCGACAGCGCAATTCATTTCAGTGACGACAGCGTGAAACCCCCTTTTCGCCTGACCACCGGCTTAAAACAAATCGTACTGGAGCAGCTGGATACCCGTCAGCCAGCACAGCAAAGCCCCTTCTCCGTACGTGCCTCACCTGGCCGCTACGGCAGTCTCAGGGCAAACGGCCGGATACAACCTTTCCTCTCACCGCCTGGTGCCGACATAAAAGCCACCTTGCGCGCCATCGCCTTACCGCCATTAACGTCATATACCCGGGAAACGCTGGGACTAAAACTGGACAGCGGCACCCTGGACATGGATCTCGCACTGTCCAGTCACGCCGGCAAACTTGATGGCAAGGCTACACTGAAACTTCATCAGCTTGCCCTGAAAAACGTAAAAAGCGGGAACAGCCTGCAAAGCAGGATACCGGTTCCAATGAATGTGGCACTCAGCTCCCTGCGCGACAAGAACAATACTATTGCGCTTGAAATTCCTGTCAGTGGTGATGCCTCCAGTCCGGATTTTGATGTCAGCGATGCCATCGTGAAAGCACTCTCCGGCGCGATCAGCAAGGGCGCCATGACTTACCTCACTGTTGCACTGCAACCCTATGGCGCAATCTTCACGGTGGCAAAATACGCCCACGACAAACTCGGGCAGATACGGCTGGAGCCAGTTATCTTTGCGCCGGGCGATGTGTCTATCCCGGAAAAACAGCGCCCCTATCTCGACAAGGTCGCCGAACTGTTGAAAAACCGGCCCAAACTGACCATCCGGGTCTGCGGCACTGCGGTCAGGAAAGATTTGCCTGGAAAACTCGAAACACTGGCGCAACAGCGCGCAGATGCCGTCATGGACTATCTTGTAGAACAGGCCGGGACAGCACCCGACCAGCTGGTCAGTTGCGCGCCTCGCACCGCCCCCAAAGACCCGGAAGCCGAACCGCGCGCAGAGCTGTTGCTCTAGGCGTTTTCCGCTACACTTGCCGGTAAACCAGAATAACAGGAGTAAATCCCGGCCATGAATCTTGAAAAAGTCATCTTTGCGTTTTTTTCAATTCTGGCGCTGACAGTGAACTTCGGTTTCTTTATCGGCGAACTCGACGACCCGATACACCATAACGCCTATGAACTGTTTGCCGCGCTTATCGTCAGCCTGATCGCTACCATTATGAAATTCGGTGACCGTGCGCATATCGGTGCACTGCTGCTGGCAACCAGCCTGGTGGCTGACCTGCAATTGATCACCGCTGCGCTGATATGGGGCTACGCGGTCAATATCAGTGATACCGGACTCACACCCATGGCGGTTGCCAGCATCGTTTCCATGTCCGGTGGCGCACTGCTTGCCAACACGGTATCGGTCATCCTGCTGATTATCGAATCGATCACCTTCCGCCGCTAGACACGCCATGCAGAAGGTCATCTTCCTGTTATTACGGCGCATGCGTCTGCCGCTGATTGTGCTGATCTCTACCTACGCCATCTCCATCGTCGGGATGACGCTGATTCCCGGCATGGATGATCAGGGTAATCCCTGGCGTATGGATTTCTTTCATGCCATCTACTTTGTCAGCTTTCTCGGTTCCACCATCGGCTTCGGTGAGATCCCCTACCCCTTTACCGATGCACAGCGGCTATGGACCACCCTTATCATCTATGCCGCCGTCGTGTCATGGCTGTATGCCATTGGCTCGATACTCGCCCTGATCCAGGACCAGGGCTTTCGTCGGGTACTGGCACGATCCGCTTTTACGCGCCGGGTCCGTCGGCTGCAGGAACCCTTCCATATCATCTGCGGCTATGGCGATGCCGGCAGCTGGCTGGTCAGGGAACTGAACGAACGTAACATGCAGTGTGTGGTCATCGACATCGACCAGAACAAGATCCTCGACCTGGATGTAGAAGACCTGGCCTATTCCGTAGCCGGTCTGAATGCTGATGCAAGCGAAGCCGAATCGCTGCTGACCGCCGGCCTGAAACTGCCAAACTGCATTGGCGTTATCGGCCTGACCGGTAGTGATGCCAGCAACCTTACCATTGCCATTACCAGCAAGCTGCTGGCGCCGGACTTACCGGTGTTCTGCCAGTCCGACTCGGCTGATACCGCCGCCAACATGGCCTCTTTCGGCACCGATCATGTTGTTGACCCCTTTGAAACCTTTGCCACACGCTTTGCCATGATGCTCCATTCCCCGAGCATGTACCTGGTCTATGAATGGATGACCGGCGTACACAACGCACCACTGTCTGACTTCAGGAACCCGCCACACGGCAACTGGATCATGTGCGGCTACGGACGCTTTGGCAAAGCGGTCAGGGAACACATCGCCGTCGAGGGTGTCGATACCCGCATCATCGAGACCCATATCGAAATGACCGCAGCACCGGAAGATGCCATCGAAGGCCGCGGTACTGAAGCCGACACCCTGATTCAGGCCGGCATCAAACAGGTCAACGGGATTATTGCCGGCACCGATGACGACACCAACAACCTGTCCATACTGATTACCGCAAACAACCTGAACCCCGACCTGTTCACCGTCATCCGGCAGAATCACCGCAGTAACGACGCCATCTTCCAGGCCGCACGACCGAACCTTGTGATGCAACCCGGCACCATCACCGCGCAGAATATCCTCAACCTGATTCTGGCCCCGCTGCTGGATGACTTTCTGCAACTGGCGCACGGCCGTGATGATGCCTGGGCCAACGTCCTGGTGAGCCGTGTTGCCGGCGTGGTAGAAGATATTGCCCCTGAAACCTGGGCAACAGACCTTTCAGCGCAGGATACGCCGGCAATCATCGATTGCCTGCTTCGCGGTGAAGAGGTGCGTCTGTCACACATTTGCAGCGATCCGCGTGACCGCGAACTTGCACTGCCCTGCGTCCCCTTACTGATCAAGCGGGAAAATAAATCTGTTCTGCTGCCGGAAATGGATGAACCGCTGGGCGCCAGCGACAAGATTCTGTTTTGCGGAAGAGAGGAAGCCAGGTACCCGTTGCAACACAACATGCGCGACCACCAGGCGCTGTACTATTCCCGTACCGGCGATGACCGCCCCAGTGGCGCCCTGTGGCGCTACCTGACAAGCCACGTGGAACAGAAAGCCAGCCAGTAGCGGCGTTTCTCTTCCTCAATGGACGTACGTTCAGGTTGCGTCGGTTATTACCCGGCAAAGCGTGCCATAATCACACCCCATGTCCGGGAAACACTCTGCAAAACCTGGTGAACGCGCGCTTGTCCTGTTTATTCGAGGCATGGCCTGGCTGCCATTGCCGCTGCTCTATCTGACGGCTGACGTACTGTTCCTGCTGCTCTATTACATCTTTCGCCTGGAACGCAAACTGACGACCGGCAACCTGCAACGCGCCTTCCCCGATATGCCGGAACAGCAGCGAGAACGCATCGCCGCGAAATCCTGGCGCAATGCCCTGCATGTCCTGTTCGAGACGATTCATGCCCAGCGTATGTCGGAGACCGAGCTGCGCCGCCGCGTACAGTTCGACAACCCGGAATTGCTCGACCAGCTACTCGACAAGCATGGCAAGGCGCTGGCCGTTGCTGCGCACCAGGGCAACTGGGAGTGGCTTGAGATGGCCAGCTCGCTGTGCATGTCGGCACCCCTGGCAACGTTGTACAAGCCACTCAACCACCCCGGTATTGAAGCGATGCTTAACCGGACACGCGAACGCTTTGGCGGGCAGATGATTTCGGCACGCCGCGCACTGCCACGACTGGTGCGTTTCACCCACGCACGCAGCATTGTCGCCGTGCTCGCCGACCAGGGGCCGCAGCCACACGAAGAAAAATACTGGGCGACTTTTCTCAACCAGGACACGGCATTCTATCCCGGTATTGAAAAACTGGCGCGGCTGCTGGACATGCCACTGGTATTTACCCATGTTACCCGGGTCAGGCGTGGCTATTACCGGGTGCGTTTCGAACCATTGGGTGAACCGCCCTGGTCTTTGCCGGAAGGCGGGCTGATGGAACGCTACATACAGGCTATTGAGCAACAGGTGATCGAACACCCCGAACACTGGCTGTGGATGTACAAGCGCTGGAAATACCGGAAACGCGCCTCAGAGGCCGACAGGCGCTGACCGCTCAGGCGCTGAAACCACAACGTTTGTGGCTGGCGTCGCAAAACGGCTTGCGGGCCGACTCGCCGCAACGGCACAGGGCCGCCTTGTTCCGCGTGGTCGTGCAACTGCCATCCGCGCTGCTGATCGTCACAGGCCCCTTCGCGATCAACATGGCATTGTCACGCACCGTGATCACCAGTGGCCCGTCACCCTCCAGCGGCTCGCGCTTGTCATCGGTGAAACAGCCGTCGTCACTGAAACCCGCTTCGCGGTGCGAACCATCGCAGAACGGTTTGTTGTGTGATTGCCCGCAGCGGCACAAGGCCACATCGTCGGACTTTTCCAGCACCTTGCCATCCGCGTCCCGCACTTCGATATCGCCGGTACATAACAACGGGCCATCCACCCGCACCTTGATCCTGTTCATCATGTCAACTTCCCTCTGCCAGTCTCTTTCCCGATTGCTGCTAACATAGCAACATTGTCTTTTGCCATAAAGAGGAAACCGGGATGATTTTGTCCGCCATTCTGTTATTTACGCTGGCAGCTATTATGGGGGGCGCGCTTGCCGTGATGGGCGTGCGCCACCAGCGGAGTTACCTGAAACCCGGCCTGGGCCATGCCAGTGTTGCGCTACTGGCATTTATTCTGCTGGGTATACAGATAGTTCGCGGCCCCACCAACATGCTCTATAACTCTGCCGCCTTGCTGTTCGCACTGGCCCTGAGTGGCGGTCTGGTGTTACTTGCCCTGCATGAGGATAACAAGCCGCAGCCCATGGTGGTGGTCAGTATTCACGCCATGATCGCGCTGGCGGGCCTGGCGCTGCTGGCGCTGGGTTATTCACGTTGAATCACCGGGGCAGGCCCCGGAAATACACGGCGCTATCGGCCTGTATCCTGCCCACGTCCCGCCGCCTGGGTTGCTTGCCACTTTTTCATGTTTGAAAGCGAGTCTTTGACATAGGCCGTGCGTTTCATGCAGGCAATTATGAACCGGTTCACAAGCCGTCCAGCCGGTCGCATGGGTCGATCCACATCAAAAAACAGCACTACGCGAACATCCTCGGTATCGTTCCAGACTTCGTGTTCATAGAAATCGTCGAAGACAATACATTTACCCTCATCCCAGTGCAGCACAGTATCATCCACGCGGATGCGGCAATTTTCCCGATCGCGCGGAATAATCAGGCCCAGGTGGATGCGGATAATGCCATTGGTCGGGCCTTTGTGCGCAGGGATATGGTAGCGTGGTGAAAGAATCGAAAACCAGGCGTTTTGCAGGTTCGGCAGCCGCTCCAGCAGCCGCGTGGTTTCGGGACAGCGTTGGCAATTCTGTTCGACACGGATACCGAAGCCATAGAGAATAAACGTCTTCCAGTTATCGCCGGTTGAAATTCTTTTCTGGTAACGTGAAATTTCGTGAAAAGTGGGCAGCGCCTCGGGGGTTTTCAGCACCTCGTCAAGCTCGGCGCGGATGGTCTGCCAGTTCGCTTCAAAATCAGCGGTCCAGGGGAATACCGTCTTGTCGAATACAGGCTTGTCACCAATCAGTGACTGGTCTGCAAAAAACCGGCTTAACCTGCGTAACAGCAGCTTTCCTGCACGTTTTACCTTTTTGCGCCGGGCCTGGCGAAACCGGTCGATGATATTCATACGTTAGGCCATTTATGCGGGGCACATGGTACGAAGACCACGGGTCCATTGTAAAAGTTTCCTTCTGAGGCAGGAGTGATTGTACGCAAAGCGGTATAGCTAGCAAACTCTACCGGAAATTCTGGATCCCGGCCTGCGCCGGGATGACGGTGAAGGCATTGCCAGCGGCTACCTGACAATACTGTCTTGAGCGCGTAAATCACTTACACTACACGTCTGCCTGTGCAGAAAAGCTGCCAGACCGGGCGCACCACCCGGTTTCGGAAACGCAATACCCCGTTAACGACGATGACAGGATGGCTTTTGTGGCTGAACATACAAACGACGCGGATAGACCGGTATTTCACCCCTGCCCGCCGGATCCGTCCTGCCCGTATTGCACGGGTTCAGTCCCGGACGGGCAGGCGCTGGACTGGTCGTTTCTTGACGGTGCCTACTGCATCTCACTGAAAAGCCGGGAAGACCGCGCCACCAATGTCGCTGCGGAATTTCACCGCGTGGGTTTGTGCCAGCATGTGATGTTCTATCGCCCGTTGAAACACCCTGTCAAAGGCATCATCGGCAGCTGGGAATCTCACCGCGCCGTGTGTGACGATGCGCGCCAGCGTGGTTATGAAAAAACCCTGATCATGGAAGATGACGTACTGTTCAGCAGCAATCTGCGGCCCTCGAAACTGCGCTCGATCCGCCGCGCCATCGCCGGCCTGCCGCCTGACTGGATGCTGTTTTTCCTCGGCCACTGGCCGGTGTGGGCCTACCCGGTAAAACACAACGTGCTGCGCACGGGTTCCGCCTGTGCGCACGCCTATATCGTCAGTCCACGATTGACGCAATGGCTGCACGATCACCCCTGGGGAACGCCCGGTATCAAAAAACTGCGGCTGGTTGGCAAGGCGCTCGATTCAGCCTATGCGGAGTTACCCGGCGCCTACGCCATATTCCCGATGATAGCGACCCAGAGCGTGAGCAAGAGCGACAATTTCAATTTCAGGCCCAAGGAAAAATCCCAACGCAAGCTGAAACATCTGGTTACCCATTCCCGGCACCGGGAGTTGCTGCTCTCGAAGCTGATGCGCCCCGCTGAAATGATCGTCGTCAGTCTGTCGCCGTTTTTTTTCGCCGCGCGTGTGTACAAACGCTTCCGGTCACGCACAGGCCGGAGCAGTCGCTGAGATACGAGCCTAGTAAAAGCTTGCTTCGTTGTCCGGCCGGGTTCTGAAAATTTTTGCTGACCACATATACTGCGCACGGTCC
>CAYYAP010000022.1:11747-27126 GCA_964469575.1 uncultured Thiohalobacter sp. | reverse complement strand
ATTCTGAGCGCGGCCTTGAATCCCAGAGATTAGCCCCCATGTTGGCGCTGAAGCCCGTCATTGCGAGCGAAGCGCGGCAATCTCTTCGGGGCGGGTGCTAACCGGTCGGAGGTTGCCGCGGCGCTACGCGCCTCGCAATGACGGGGTAAGTTCTTCAGGAACGCAGCGCCCGAAATGACGAATTAACTAGAGATTCGTTTAATAACATATTGTTTATTAAAGAGGTAATAGATGGCTAAGGAACAGAGTGTGGCGCCGGAAGACGAGCAGAACGTCAGTGTGGAAGCGGAGGCGGCAACCGATGGCGACACTACATCGGAGGCGCCGACGCACGAGGAATTGCACGCGCTGCTGACCGATGCGCGTTCCAAGGCGGATGAGCACTGGGACCAGTGTCTGCGTTTACAGGCGGATATCGAAAACCTGCGCAAGCGCAACGAGCGTGACCTGTCCAATGCGCACAAGTTTGCGCTGGAGAAAATCGCCGCCGAGCTTCTGCCGGTCAAGGACAGCCTGGAAATGGGGCTGGCGGCCGCCGGTGAAAACCACGATGTCGCCAAACTCATCGAGGGCAGTGAGCTGACGCTGAAAATGCTTGGCTCAGTACTTGAGAAGTTTAATATTAAAGAAATCAACCCATTAAATGATAAATTTAATCCAGATTATCACGAGGCTATGTCCATGCAGGACCGTGATGATGTGGAGCCGAATACGGTTGTGGCGGTGATGCAGAAGGGCTACTTGCTCAATGATCGCCTGATTCGACCGGCGCTGGTTATGGTGTCGAAGGCACCCGCCGGCAGCACGCTTGACGAGCAGGCTTGAAAAACCTGTTGATGCCCCCACCTAGGGAAGCAGTTGAATATTTTACACAGCATTTGAATCCAGGAGAGACAAGCAAATGGGCAAGATAATCGGAATAGACCTCGGAACCACCAATTCCTGTGTCGCAGTGATGGAAGGTGGCGAACCCCGCGTCATTGAAAACAGTGAAGGCGATCGTACCACGCCCTCCGTCATTGCATTCGCGGACGGTGACGAGGTACTGGTGGGCCAGGCGGCCAAGCGCCAGGCGATTACCAATCCTGCCAATACCTTGTTTGCGATCAAGCGCCTGATCGGCCGTCGTTACGAGGATGCCGAAGTCCAGAAAGATATGGGCCTGGTCCCCTACAAGATCATCAAGGCCGACAATGGCGACGCCTGGGTGGAAGTGAATGGCAAGAAGATGGCGCCGCAGGAAGTCGCGGCCCGTGTTCTGCAGAAGATGAAGAAAACCGCGGAAGACTACCTGGGTGAGGATGTCACCGAGGCGGTGATTACCGTGCCTGCCTACTTCAATGATTCCCAGCGCCAGGCGACCAAGGACGCCGGCAAGATCGCCGGTCTGGACGTCAAACGTATTATCAACGAGCCGACGGCGGCAGCGCTGGCCTATGGCATGGACAAGAAACGCGGCGACGTGAAAATCGCGGTTTATGACCTGGGTGGCGGTACCTTTGATATCTCCATCATTGAAATTGCTGATATCGACGGTGAACACCAGTTTGAAGTGCTGTCCACCAACGGTGACACCTTCCTCGGTGGCGAGGATTTTGACAAGCGCCTGATCGACTACCTGGCCGACGAATTCAAAAAAGACCAGGGCATCGACCTGCGCGGTGACCCGCTGGTCATGCAGCGCCTCAAGGAAGCGGCTGAAAAGGCCAAGATCGAGCTGTCTTCCAGCCAGCAGACCGACATCAATCTGCCGTACATCACGGCCGATGCGACCGGTCCGAAGCACATGAACCTGAAGATCACCCGCGCCAAGCTGGAATCGCTGGTCGAGGACCTGGTGACGCGTACCATTGGCCCCTGCCAGACGGCGCTCAAGGATGCCGGCATGTCCGTCAGTGAAGTTGACGATGTGATCCTGGTCGGTGGCCAGACGCGTATGCCCAAGGTGCAGGAAGCGGTGCAGGAATTCTTCGGCAAGGAGCCACGCAAGGACGTCAACCCGGATGAAGCGGTGGCTGTGGGCGCCTCGATCCAGGGTGGTGTGCTGGGCGGTGACGTCAAGGACGTGCTGCTGCTCGACGTGACCCCGCTGTCGCTGGGTATCGAAACGCTGGGCGGCGTGATGACCAAGCTGATCGACAAGAACACCACCATCCCGACCAAGGCGACGCAGGTGTTCTCGACCGCCGACGACAACCAGAATGCGGTGACCGTGCATGTCCTGCAGGGTGAGCGTGAAGTGGCATCGGCTAACAAGTCGCTGGGTCGTTTTGACCTGACCGACATCCCGCCGGCGCCGCGTGGCGTGCCGCAGGTCGAGGTGACGTTTGACATCGACGCCAACGGTATTCTCAATGTGTCTGCGAAAGACAAGGGCACCGGCAAGGAACAGAAGATCGTCATCAAGGCATCCAGTGGCCTGTCAGATGCTGAAGTCGAGCAGATGGTGAAGGATGCCGAGGCGCACGCCGACGAGGACCGCAAGTTCCACGAACTGGCGGATGCCCGTAACCAGGCGGACAACATGATCCACGCCACCGAGAAGTCCATCAAGGATCTCGGTGAAGACAAGGTCAGCGCGGATGAGAAGGCTGCCATCGACAAGGCGATCGAGGAGCTTAACGGGGTTCTCAAGAACGACGACAAGGAAGTAATCGAGGCCAAAACGGCTGCGCTGGCTGAATTGTCCGGTAAGCTTGCCGAGAAGCTGTATGCCGAGAAAGGTGGCGCCGAAGCTGCCGCCGGTGCGGCAGGCGGTGGCGAGCAGGCCGAAGCCTCGGCGGAAGCCGGTGATGATGTCGTCGATGCCGAGTTTGAAGAGGTCAAGGAAGATAACAAGTAAGCTGTGAACATAACCCCGGTGGTTTCGCCGGGGTGGTTCAAGCGGTTCGCCGCGCCAACAACCGAACCGCCGGAACGCCAAGTGTTGCCTTCGTGCTAACCTTGGCGTTCTTGGCGTTTTGGTGGTTAATAACGAAGCAAAGAAACTGAACTTATGTCGAAACGAGATTATTACGAAGTCCTGGGCGTGGCCAAAAACGCCAGTGACGCGGAGCTGAAGAAAGCCTACCGGCGAGCGGCGCAGAAACACCACCCGGATCGTAACCCGGATAATGCCGAAGCCGAGGAGAAGTTCAAGGAAGCCAAGGAGGCCTACGAGGTCCTGAGCGATGCGCAAAAGCGTACCGCCTACGACCAGTTCGGGCACGCCGGCGTTGATCCTTCCATGGGTGGCGGGCGCGGTGGTTTTGGTGGCGGAGGCGGTGGCGCCAACTTCAGCGATATCTTTGGTGATGTGTTTGGCGATATCTTCGGTGGTGGAGGCGGTGGCCGTGGTGGTCAGCGTGTCTATCGTGGCGCTGACCTGCGTTACAACCTGGAGCTTTCTCTCGAAGACGCGGTACGCGGTACCACGGTCAAGATCCGCGTGCCGACCTTTACCACCTGCAAGACCTGCAATGGCAGTGGCGCAAAGAAAGGCACCCAGCCCAGCACCTGTACCACCTGTGGTGGGCATGGCCAGGTGCGTATGCAGCAGGGTTTCTTTTCGGTGCAGCAGACCTGCCCGCGTTGTAAGGGCACCGGCACCATCATTGGCGATCCCTGCGGCGATTGTCACGGACAGGGGCGCGTCAAGGAACAGAAAACCCTGTCAGTGAAAGTGCCGGCGGGCGTCGACACCGGTGACCGGATTCGTCTTGCCAACGAGGGCGAGGCCGGTGAGAACGGCGGGCCACCCGGTGACCTGTATGTACAGATCCAGGTCAAGGAACACGCAATCTTCAAACGCGACGACGCCAACCTGTATTGCGAAGTGCCAATCAGCTATGCCACGGCGGCGCTGGGCGGCGAACTGGAAGTGCCGACGCTGGGTGGTCGCGTCAAACTGAAGGTGCCAGAAGGGACCCAGACCGGCAAGTTGTTCCGTATGCGCGGCAAGGGCGTCAAGCCGGTGCGTGATAATATGGTCGGTGACCTGTTGTGCCGTGTGGTGGTCGAGACCCCCATCAAGCTCAGTCCGAAACAGAAAGAATTACTGCGTGAACTGGACGGCAGCATGAAGGACAATAAGAAGCACAGTCCGCAGGCGCATTCCTGGCTGGATGGTGTGAAGAAATTCTTCGACGGCGTGAAATTCTAGAGAGAGAAACTATCATGACACGCATTGCTGTTCCCGGCGCCGCCGGCCGCATGGGGCGGAACCTCATCGATGCCTGCCAGCGCGCCGAGGGGCTTACGCTGGGTGCGGCCATCGAGCGCCCGGGCCACGACCTGATCGGGAGCGATGCGGGCGTGGTGGCGGGCATTGGCGAACTGGGTGTCACCCTGGTGGATAACCCGGAGGCGGCTATCGGCAACTTCGATGTGCTGATCGACTTCACCGCGCCGGCTGTTACCCTGGCCAACCTCGCACTGTGTCGTCAGCACGGTAAGTCAATGGTCATTGGCACCACCGGCTTCAGTGATGAACAGAAGCAGCAGATCAGCGATGCCGCCAAAGACATCAGTATTGTGTTTGCGCCCAACATGAGTGTCGGCGTCAACCTGTGCCTCAAGCTGCTCGATGTGGCGGCGCGTGCGCTGGGTGATGAGGTCGATATCGAGATCATCGAGGCCCATCATCGTCACAAGGTCGATGCGCCGTCCGGCACGGCCTTGCGGATGGGTGAAGTGGTTGCCAATGCGCTGGGACGGAACCTGAAGGACTGCGCCGTGTACGGCCGTGAAGGTATTACCGGCGCACGCGAGCGCAATACCATCGGTTTTGAGACCATCCGCGCCGGCGATATTGTGGGTGAACATACGGTGATGTTTGCCGCCGAGGGTGAACGCGTGGAAATCACCCACAAGGCGTCCAGTCGTATGACCTTCGCCTCGGGCGCCATACGCGCGGCCGGCTGGGTCGTTGAGCAGCCAAATGGTTTGTATGACATGCCGGATGTGCTGGGTTTTTGATCGACGGATTTTGATGTCCTCCCGGGGCTGATATGGCAAAGTTCCTGTGGAAAGACAATGAGCGTTTCCCCTGGCTGACGCGTCCTGGTCAGTGGGTTGAAGCGTCGATCGTACGGTTGCTCTGGTGGTTTACCGCATTGTTGCCCCCGAAAAAGGCTTCTGCGTTTGGCGCCTGGCTGTTTGGCCTCTACGGGCCGCGCAGCGCCAAGCAGCGGCATGTGCTCGCCAATCTGCGCATGGTCTGTCCGGATTGTGATGCAGCAACGATTCAGGCGTACGCACGCGGCGTGTGGCGCAACCTGGGCAGCATGATTGCCGAATACCCGAAATTGGGTGAGATGATGGGACTCGACGATGAAGTTCGCTATGACATCGTCTACGCTAACCGGGATCCTGCATTTGTTTCCGCCGAGGGACAGTTTATTTTTGTCGCCGCACACCTGGGAAATATCTATTTCTCGGCAGACGCCATCTGCAAGTCGGGATTCCCTGTCGATATCGTTTATAGTCCACTCGCCAACCCCGTGCTGGATCGTTGTATTCTTGATTTTCTCTCCGTGATCGATTGCACGTTCATTACCAAGCAGAATGCACTGCGGCCGATGCTGAAAGCCCTGAAGCAGGGACGCTCGGTCGGCATCCACGTGGATGTGCGGGTAGATGGTGGAGATTTGTTTCCCTTGCTTGGGGAGGACGCGACCACCACCACGGCCCCGGCTTTCCTGTCGGTGAAAACCGGTGTTGAGATTGTGCCGGTTCGTACCGAACGCCTGCCCGGTGCGCGCTTCCGGGTTACGATGTTTCCGCCGCTGGAGCCTGCCCCGGATGGCAGTTCCAGCGAGGAAGCAATCCATTTTTTAACCGGGCAACTGAACCGTGTCATCGGCGACCTGATACGGGAGCACCCGGACCAGTGGATGTGTACCAAACGACGTTGGCCAAGGGCGCGCATGCAGGAAAAGGGCGCTTACGATGACTAGTGGCGGCCCCGGGAAGTCACCTGGCCTTGCGCAGCGGTTACGCTGGTGGCGTGAGGTCTTTATGTTGCGCAGCCTGTGGTTGCTGGCCGGCGCCCTGTCGCCGGCGCGCGCCTCGGCGCTGGGGCGACGGGCGATGCAGGCCATCGGACCGCATACCGTCAAACACCGGCACGTACTCGCGAACCTGCGCATCATGTGCCCGGAGCGTAATAACGACGAGATCGAGGCGCTGGCGTGCCAGGTGTGGGGCAATCTTGGCGCAAGCCTGGCGGAGTTTGTACACCTGGAAGCGATAACGAATCAGAAGAGTGACAATCCCGCCGTTGAACTCGTCCGTGAAAGCCCGGACCCCGGGAGTCAGCCCCCCCAAAAGCCCTGTATATTTGTCGCCGCCCACCTGGGTAACTGGGAGTTGTCGTCGTGGGGCATTCAGCAGTTCGGTTACCCGCTTGATGTCATCTACAACCCGCAAAAGAATCTCGCGCTCGATGCGATGGTGACGGCTCGGCGGGAAAAACTCGGCTGCCGCCTGGTACCCAAACAGAATGCCCTGCGCAAGTTAATGAGGAGCCTGAAACAGGGACGGTCGGTGGGCCTGCACGTCGACGTGCGCGTGGATGATGCGCCACTGGCGCCGTTTGCCGGACTCGACGCCACTACCACCACGCTGCCGGCCTGGCTGGCGCGCAAGTTCGAGTGCGATATTGTCCCGGTACATACCGAGCGCCTCGGCGATGCGCGTTTTCGGTTTACCCTGCATCCGGCCATTTCACGCTATGCGGGCGATTCCGGTGAACCCAAATCCATCGAACAACTGACCGCAGAGATCAATGAAGTGCTGGCCGGACTGATCCGCCGTACACCCGGGCAGTGGCTGTGCGTCAACCGGCGCTGGCCCAAGCAGGCGATGCGTGGGCGTGGGGCCTATTCCTGACCCCCACAGGTTCCTGAACGACCGGCAAATTTCTATCTGCCACCTTGGCAGGGCAGAGTGCTTCGAGTACAATCTCGCCGCTTCCGATGCTGTCATTCTGACGGACTGAAGCCGCCTGGCATCCCGCCAGCAACACAATGTTTAACGCCTGCTGGAGGTTTCATTGACGACATCGGCCTTACTGGCCCTGGCAGACGGCAGCCTGTTTCGTGGGCGGTCGATCGGTTCGGTTGGTCAAAGCACGGGAGAAGTGGTGTTTAACACCGCGATGACCGGTTACCAGGAGATCTTGACCGATCCGTCCTATGCGCGCCAGTTGGTGACGCTGACCTACCCGCATATTGGCAACGTCGGGGTGAACCCGGACGACGAGGAATCTTCCACGATTCACTGCGCCGGGCTGATTATTCGTGATCTGCCGCTGACCTACAGCAGCTGGCGAGGTCGCCAGTCGCTGGACGCCTACCTTGAGGCACATGGCATTGTCGGTATCGCTGATATCGACACCCGTCGCTTGACGCGCATTCTGCGTGAAAGGGGCGCCCAGGGCGGCTGCCTGGTGGCGGGCGAGCAGATTGACGAACAGGCGGCTATCGAAGCTGCACGCGCCTTTCCCGGCCTGAAGGGCATGGATCTGGCGAAAGCGGTGACGACCCACCAGCCCTATGAGTGGGCGCAGGGCAGCTGGACACTGGAAGACGGTCTGCCGGAGGCGCCGCACCCCATCGATGAAAAACTGCCCCGGCACGTGGTCGCCTACGATTTCGGCGTCAAGCGCAACATCCTGCGCATGCTGGTGGATCGCGGCTGCCGCCTGACGGTGGTGCCGGCGCAGACCCCGGCGCAGACGGTGCTGGACATGAACCCGGACGGTGTATTCCTGTCAAACGGTCCGGGTGACCCCGAACCTTGCGATTACGCCATCGAAGCCATCCGCACCCTGCTTGAGCAGGACATCCCCGTATTCGGTATTTGCCTGGGGCATCAGCTGTTGTCGCTGGCCAGTGGCGCGCAGACCGTGAAGATGAAATTCGGTCACCACGGTGCCAACCACCCGGTGCAGGATCTGGAGACTGGCGTGGTGATGATTACCAGCCAGAACCACGGGTTCGCCGTGGATGATACGACCCTGCCGGATTGCCTGGTGGCAACGCATCGCTCGTTGTTCGACCAGTCCCTGCAGGGCGTACACCGTACCGATAAACCGGCCTTCAGTTTCCAGGGACACCCGGAAGCCAGTCCCGGCCCGCACGATGTGGCGCCGTTGTTCGATCACTTTATTGAACTGATCAATGTACAACCGAGCAAGCAGGCGCATGCCAAAACGAACTGACATAAAAAGCATCCTCATCATCGGCGCCGGTCCCATCGTGATCGGCCAGGCCTGCGAATTCGACTACTCGGGCGCGCAGGCCTGCAAGGCGCTGAAGGAGGAGGGTTATCGGGTTATCCTGGTTAACTCCAACCCGGCGACCATCATGACCGACCCGGACACGGCGGATGCGACCTACATCGAGCCGATCACCTGGGAAACGGTGGCGCGCATCATCGAGAAGGAAAAGCCCGATGCGTTACTGCCGACCATGGGTGGCCAGACCGCGCTGAACTGTGCGCTGGACCTGGCGCGCGAAGGCGTGCTGGAAAAATTCGGTGTGGAGATGATCGGCGCCAGACGCGAAGCCATCGACAAGGCCGAGGACCGCGACCAGTTCCGCGAAGCAATGCTCAAAATCGGCCTCGACATGCCACGCGCTGCTGTGGCGCACAGTATGGAAGAAGCCTTCCAGGTGCAGGCGCAGGTGGGGTTCCCGACGGTGATTCGCCCGTCCTTCACCATGGGCGGCAGTGGCGGCGGTATCGCCTATAACAAGGAAGAGTTCGTGGAAATCTGCGAACGCGGCCTTGAGCTTTCACCGACCAGTGAGTTGCTGGTGGAGGAATCCATTCTCGGCTGGAAAGAATACGAGATGGAAGTAGTGCGCGACCACAAGGATAACTGCATCATTATCTGTTCCATCGAGAACTTCGACCCGATGGGCATTCATACAGGGGATTCCATTACCGTTGCGCCAGCGCAGACGCTGACCGACAAGGAATACCAGATTATGCGCGATGCGTCGCTCGCCGTGCTGCGCGAGATTGGCGTGGATACCGGCGGCTCCAACGTGCAGTTCGCTATCGACCCCGAAAATGGCCGCATGATTATCATCGAGATGAATCCACGCGTGTCGCGTTCTTCCGCGCTGGCGTCCAAGGCTACCGGCTTCCCGATTGCCAAGGTGGCTGCCAAACTCGCGGTGGGCTATACGCTGGACGAGTTGCAAAATGAGATCACCGGTGGCGCCACGCCGGCTTCGTTCGAGCCGTCGATCGATTATGTCGTGACCAAGATCCCGCGCTTTACCTTCGAGAAATTCCCGCGTGCGGAAAACCGCCTGACTACACAAATGAAGTCGGTCGGTGAAGTGATGGCGATTGGCCGCACCTTCCAGGAGTCCCTGCACAAGGCCCTGCGCGGCATGGAAACCGGTATCGACGGTTTTGATGAAATGCTCGATCTCGAACAGGACAACGCAGTGGATACCATCCGTCGCGAATTGCGCGATGCGGGCGCTGACCGCGTGTTGTACCTCGGTGATGCATTTCGCGCCGGCCTGTCACTGGATGAGATACACGATCTGACCAGGATCGACCCCTGGTTCCTGGTGCAGGTCGAGGAGTTGCTGCAACTCGAAGCCGAGGTGCGTGAGCAGGGTGTCAGCCGTCTTGACCGTGAGCGCGTGCGTCAACTCAAGCGCAAGGGTTTCTCGGATCGCCGGCTGGCGAAGTTGCTGGGTATTGACGAATCGGCGTTCCGTAAGCTGCGCCACGAGTTCGATGTGCGCCCCGTGTACAAGCGGGTGGACACCTGTGCCGCCGAGTTTGCCACCAGCACCGCCTACCTGTATTCCACCTACGAAGAGGAATGCGAGGCGGAACCGACGGCACGTGAGAAAATCATGGTGCTGGGCGGTGGACCGAACCGTATCGGCCAGGGTATCGAGTTTGACTATTGCTGTGTACACGCGGCGCTGGCGCTGCGCGAGGACGGTTATGAAACCATTATGGTCAACTGTAACCCGGAAACCGTGTCCACCGACTACGATACTTCGGACCGCCTCTATTTCGAGCCGCTGACCCTGGAAGATGTGCTGGAGATCGTCCACAAGGAACAGCCCAAAGGCCTGATCGTGCAGTACGGCGGACAGACACCGCTGAAACTGGCGCGTGCGCTGGAAGCAGCCGGTGCGCCCATTATCGGTACGACGCCGGACAGCATCGACCTGGCGGAAGACCGTGAACGTTTCCAGCAAATGGTCGAGGAAAACCAGCTGCTGCAACCGCCGAACCGCACCGCGCGCAGTGTGGATGCGGCGCTGGTGCTGGCTGATGAGATTGGTTACCCGCTGGTGGTCAGGCCATCCTACGTGCTGGGTGGACGCGCGATGGAAATCGTCTATAACGAGGATGACCTGCGTAACTACATGGCCGTCGCAGTGAGCGTTTCCAATGAATCGCCGGTGTTGCTGGATCGTTTCCTTAACAATGCGATCGAGGTCGATGTCGATGCCATCTGCGATGGCGAGCAGGTGTTGATCGGTGGCATCATGCAGCATATCGAGCAGGCTGGCGTGCATTCCGGTGACTCGGCCTGTTCCTTGCCGGCCTACAGCCTCAGCAAGGAAACCCAGGACCGCATGCGCGAGCAGATGCGCGTTATGGCAAAGGCGCTGAAGGTGATTGGCCTGATGAATGCCCAGTTTGCTATCCAGGGCGATGATATTTATATCCTGGAAGTGAATCCGCGCGCATCGCGCACGGTGCCGTTTGTCTCCAAGGCCACAGGGCTGCCGCTGGCAAAGATTGCCGCCCGTTGTATGGCCGGCCGTTCGCTGGTCGAGCAGAATATGACAGAGGAACGTGTGCCGTCGTATTACGCGGTCAAGGAAGCGGTCTTCCCGTTCGTGAAGTTCCCGGGTGTGGACCCCCTGCTCGGGCCGGAGATGAAGTCCACGGGCGAAGTCATGGGCGTTGGCCGCAGTTTTGGCGAGGCGTTTGCCAAAGCGCAGATTGCAGCGGGAGAAGTGTTGCCGCGCGCCGGTGGCAAGGTGTTTATCAGCGTGCGCGACGCTGATAAGGACGATGCCGGACAGGTGGCTGCCGAACTGGTGAGGCAGGGTTTTACCGTGGTGGCCACGCGTGGCACGGCGGAATCGATCAGTGCGGCTGGAACGCCCTGCGAAGTGGTCAACAAGGTGATGGAAGGACGGCCGCACATTGTGGATATGATCAAGAATGAACAGATAGACCTGATCGTGAATACGACAGAAGGCAAACAGGCAATTGCAGACTCGTATACGATTCGCGGGGCGGCTTTGCAACACAAGGTGCCGTACAGCACCACCATTGCGCACGCCTATGCGACCAGTCTCGCATTGACCTGTATTGATTCACCGAGAGTAGAAAGGTTGCAGGATTTGCACCGGGAGCTTGTGGCATGAACAAGGTACCACTGACCAAACGCGGAGCGGAGAAGTTGCGTAAAGAATTGCAACAACTCAAAATGGTAGACCGCCCACGCATTATTGCGGCCATTGCCGAAGCGCGCGCGCACGGCGACCTGAAAGAAAACGCCGAGTATCACGCTGCGCGTGAACAGCAGAGTTTTGCCGAAGGGCGTATCAAGGAAATCGATGGAAAGCTTTCCAATGCAACCATCATCGATGTGACCGAGCTGGATGCCGGCGGCAAGGTGGTGTTCGGCGCCACCGTGGTGATTGCGGACGAGGACAGCGGTGACGAGGTGACCTACCAGATCGTCGGAGAAGATGAGGCGAATATCAAGGAAGGCCGCATTTCCTTCAGTTCACCGATTGCGCGGGCATTGATCGGCAAGTTCGAGGACGATGTGGTCGGGGTGGTGACGCCCGGCGGCGAAAAGTCCTTCGAGATTGTCGAAGTCCGTTATGAATAACCCTGCGCCGGCATGACGAGAATGACTCCCACCCGATTACTCGCCGGCGAGCGCCTACTCCTGACCCTGTGGGTCGGGGGTATGTGGACCATGGGTTACATGGTTGCACCGGCCCTGTTCGCCAACCTCGAAGACCGCGCGCTGGCTGGAACGCTGGCAGGTGTCATGTTCCATATCATCGCCTGGGTCGGCCTGGCCTGTGGCGGTTTACTGCTGTTATTCAACCAGCTGCGTGCTTCGCAGAAACGCATCAACCTGCGTGCCGTGGTCCTGGTGCTGATGCTGGTCCTGATTGCCACAGGACAGTTTGTGCTGGCGCCGGAGGTAGCGGCCATGCGTATCGAGGGCAGGGTGGACAGCGAAGCCTTCGCCACCCTGCACGGTGTTGCTTCGGTCGCTTATCTGATTACCAGCGTGCTGGGCCTGCTGCTGGTGGTTGCGCGCGAGGAGAACTGAACCTGCTCTGAACGGGGGTATACGTTATAGCGCCTCGAAAGCGGATTTTTTCTTGCGCTTGCGAAACACCAGCGCCATGTTCCCCACCCGCTGAATCAATTGTGCATGGCTGTGTTCGCACATCGCCGCAATAGCCTTGTCGCGGGCCTCGTGGTCACCGACAGACACCTTGACCTTGATTAACTCATGATGCGCAATAGAACGCTCGAATTCATCCAGCAGCGCCTTGCTCAGGCCATGCTGACCCACCATGATGACCGGTTTCAGCGCATGACCGAGTCCGCGCAAGTGCTTTTTCTGTTGTTCCGTCAGTGACATTCATGAATACTCCGAATCCGGCGCGAGAGTATACCCCAACCCCACAGGCGAATCAGGGATTATGTCCAGGAGCAAGAGCAGTAGCCGCTGGCTGAGAGAACATTTCAACGACGAGTACGTGAAGCGCGCCCAGCGCGACGGTTACCGTTCGCGCGCCGTGTACAAGCTCGACGAAATCCAGCAACGCGACCGGGTGATCAAACCGGGTATGGCAATTGTGGACCTGGGCGCGGCGCCGGGTGGCTGGAGCCAGTATGCGCTCCCCCTCGTGGGTCGAAAGGGCAAGATCCTGGCCATGGACCTGTTGCCCATGGAGCCGTTACCCGGTGTGGATTTTCTGCAGGGGGATTTCCGTGAAGATGCTGTGCTTGAATCCCTGATGAAAATGCTCAATGGCCGGGAGATCGACCTTGTAATGTCGGATATCGCCCCCAATATAAGCGGGGTAGAAGCCGTGGACCTGCCACGATCGATGTATCTTGCGGAATTGGCAGTAGATTTTGCCAGCCAGGTACTCAGGCCGGGTGGTGATTTACTGGTCAAGGTGTTCCAGGGCGAGGGTTTTGATGCGTTGGTGCGAGATTTGCGCCGGCGCTTCGGGAAGGTGCTGATACGCAAGCCAAAGGCCTCCAGACCGCGCAGCCGCGAAGTGTATGCGCTGGCTAGGGGCTGGAAAGTATAGTATCGTTTCAGTCACTGCCTTCCGGGCCGAAACGCCTTACAGGACAATGTCTTCAGTTATTTTCCTGCCCGACACTCGCCGTCAGTGATTTTAATATAATGAGGTACTCGATTTGAACGACATGGCGAAAAATATCCTGCTCTGGGTCATCATTGCGGTTGTCCTGATGTCTGTGTTCAACAACTTTGGCCCACCCACGGCGCCCCGTGCGCAGAGTGTGCCTTATTCTGAATTTATTGCTGATGTCAAAGCCGGCCGCATACAGAGCGCGGTCATTGACGGCCGTGTCGTCAAGGGAAAGCTGGTTAGTGGCGATTCCTATTCCACCTATACGCCTGACGATCCGGAAATGATCAATGACCTGCTGAGTAACGGCGTCGTGGTCAAGGCGCAGGCGCCAGAGCAGCAATCGATACTGATGCAGATCTTCATTTCCTGGTTCCCGATGCTGTTGCTGATCGGTGTGTGGATTTTCTTCATGCGCCAGATGCAGGGCGGTGGCGGTGGTCGCGGCGCCATGTCGTTTGGCAAGAGCCGCGCACGGATGCTGGGCGAAGACCAGATCAAGGTCACCTTCGGTGATGTCGCCGGTGTCGAGGAAGCCAAGGATGAAGTCGCTGAACTGGTCGAGTTCCTGCGCGACCCCGGCAAGTTCCAGAAGCTGGGCGGCAAGATCCCACGTGGTGTGCTGATGGTGGGCGCACCGGGTACCGGTAAAACACTGCTGGCGCGCGCTATTGCCGGTGAAGCCAAGGTGCCGTTTTTCACCATTTCAGGTTCTGACTTTGTCGAGATGTTCGTGGGCGTTGGCGCATCGCGCGTGCGCGACATGTTCGAGCAGGCCAAGAAGCATGCACCGTGCATTATCTTTATCGACGAAATCGATGCGGTCGGTCGTCATCGCGGTGCGGGTCTCGGCGGCGGTCACGATGAGCGCGAGCAGACCCTCAACCAGTTGCTGGTCGAGATGGACGGTTTTGAAGGTAACGAGGGCGTCATCGTCATTGCTGCGACTAACCGGCCTGATGTGCTGGATCCCGCTTTGCTGCGTCCGGGCCGTTTTGACCGGCAGGTGGTCGTACCGTTGCCGGATGTGCGTGGTCGTGAGCAGATTCTCAAGGTGCACCTGCGCAAGGTGCCAGCGGGGGATGATGTCAAGCCAAGTATTATCGCCCGCGGCACCCCCGGGTTTTCCGGAGCTGACCTGGCCAACCTGGTGAACGAGGCCGCGCTGTTTGCCGCGCGTGCCAACAAACGCCTGGTCGACATGGATGACCTGGAAAAAGCCAAGGACAAGATCATGATGGGTGCCGAGCGCAAGTCCATGGTGATGAGTGAGGAAGAAAAGAAACTCACCGCGTACCATGAGGCCGGACACGCCATTGTCGGACGATTGGTGCCTGCGCATGACCCGGTTTACAAGGTCAGTATCATCCCGCGTGGTCGTGCGCTGGGTATCACCATGTTCCTGCCCGAGGAAGACCGTTACAGCTTTAGCAAACAACGGCTGGAAAGCCAGATTTCCAGTTTGTTTGGCGGGCGTATCGCCGAGGTGCTGATCTTTGGTGAAGACATGGTGACAACCGGCGCCTCCAACGACATTCAGCGTGCCACCGAGCTGGCGCGCAACATGGTCACCAAGTGGGGGCTTTCCGAACGCCTGGGGCCGCTGACCTACAGCGAGGAAGAAGGTGAAGTGTTCCTCGGTCGGTCGGTTACGCAACACAAGAATGTGTCGGACGAAACCGCGCATACCATTGATGCCGAGATTCGCTCCATTATCGATCGTAACTATCAGCGTGCTGAAAGTCTGCTGGAAGAACACAGGGACAAGCTGCACGCCATGGCAGATGCGTTGATCAAATACGAAACCATTGATGCTGGCCAGATCGACGACATCATGTCCGGCAAGCCGCCGCGTCCGCCGGAGGACTGGGAGGATGACCCGTCGTCGCGTGGCAGTGGTAGCACCGCCTCCAGCGAACAGGACAGTAGCAAGGACAGCACGGACAGTGACCCGATTGGTGGCCCGGCCGGCC
>CAYYAP010000022.1:4239-11647 GCA_964469575.1 uncultured Thiohalobacter sp. | reverse complement strand
CAGGACAGTAGCAAGGACAGCACGGACAGTGACCCGATTGGTGGCCCGGCCGGCCAGCACTAGCTCGCTTCGTCCGGCAGCCATGCAGCTGGACTGCAACGGCAGGGTACTCGACCTGTCGCGCCCGCAGGTAATGGGCGTACTCAACGTCACCCCCGATTCGTTTTCCGACGGGGGTGATTTTTTTTCGCCCGAAAAAGCCCTGCAACACGCGCTGGACATGCAGGCAGCCGGTGCCGCGATTATCGACGTCGGGGGGGAATCGACCCGTCCCGGTGCGGCGCAGGTGCCGTTGCAGGAAGAGCTGGACCGGGTTATTCCGGTGATCGAGGCACTCCAGTCCCGGCTCGATGTACCGATATCCATTGATACGCAGAAGCCCCGGGTAATGCGTGCCGCTGTTGTGGCAGGTGCCGGATTAATCAATGATGTCAATGCCTTGCGCGCGCCCGGGGCGGTTGAGGTGGCGGTGGACTGCGCTGTGCCGGTGTGCCTGATGCATATGCAGGGCGATCCGCGCACCATGCAGGCCAACCCGGATTACGACGATGTCGTGGTTGACGTCCGCGATTTCCTGCTTCAGCGCGCGGCGGTCTGCGAGCAGGCCGGCATCCCGGCGGCGCGGATCCTGCTGGACCCGGGGTTTGGTTTTGGCAAGACGCCTGAACAGAATCTGGGTTTGCTGGCTGGACTTGCTACACTGGCGGACACGGCATATCCGCTGCTGGTGGGTTTGTCGAGAAAGTCGATGATTGGCAAGTTGCTCGGGCTGGAGGTGGCGGAACGTCTGCCCGCCAGTCTGGCGTTGGCCGTGCTGGCGGTGGAGCGGGGGGCAAGACTGGTCCGGGCGCATGATGTCGCCGCGACCTGGCAGGCGTTACAGATGTGTATTGCATTACAGGAAGCCGGTAAGGGGTAGTCAGGATGGGTAGAAAATATTTCGGGACAGACGGTATTCGCGGGCGTGTCGGTGAATACCCGATTAATGCCGAGTTCATGCTGAAACTGGGCTGGGCCATGGGCCGTGTGCTGGGCAACGGTGCGGCGACGCGGGTTGTGATCGGCAAGGACACGCGTATCTCCGGTTACATGTTCGAGTCGGCGCTGGAGGCGGGTCTGTCCGCAGCAGGTGTTGATATTCGCCTGCTTGGCCCCATGCCGACACCGGGTATTGCGTATTTAACGCGCACCTTGCATGCCTGTGCGGGCATTGTGATCAGTGCGTCCCACAACCCCCACCATGATAACGGCATCAAGTTTTTCTCCGCCGATGGCATGAAATTGCCCGATGAAGTTGAAGCGGCGATTGAAGACGAGCTGGAAAAACCCATGGTCACCGTATCCTCGGAACGCCTTGGCAAGGCGGAGCGTGTTGAAGATGCGCGCGGCCGTTATATCGAATTCTGCAAGAGCACAATCCCCTTGCGACTTTCACTGGCGGGCAAAAAAATCGTTGTCGATTGCGCCAATGGCGCGACCTACCATATAGCACCCAGTGTGCTCGATGAACTGGGTGCGGAAGTGATTACCATCGGCGTCACGCCGGATGGGCTGAATATCAATGATGGTGTTGGCTCCACCCAGCCTCAGGCACTGTGTGAGGAAGTGCTGCGGCAGCAGGCGGACCTGGGTATTGCGCTCGATGGCGATGGCGATCGCCTGATCATGGTGGATCACAAGGGTGAAATTGTCGATGGCGATGAGTTGCTGTATATCATCGCCGCCTCCCGGCAGGCGGTGGGGCAGTTACACGGCCCGGTCATCGGTACCCTGATGACAAACCTCGGTCTGGAGCATGCCTTCCGCGACCAGGGTATTGCGTTCATGCGCGCGAGTGTGGGTGATCGTTACGTTATGGAGTTGCTGAAAGCCCATGACGGTGTACTCGGTGGTGAATCTTCGGGGCATATTATCTGTCTCGATCGTACTTCAACCGGTGACGGTATCGTATCCGCCCTGCAGGTGCTGGCGTCGCTGGTGCAAACCGGCAAGTCGCTGCATGAACTCAAGCAGGGGATGAACAAGTACCCGCAGCACATGATCAATGTCCCGCTGGCGCGGCGTATCGATATTGAACAGAGCACCTTGATCCAGGATGCAGTGCGTGAGGCCGAGACCTGTCTTAATGACAAGGGGCGGGTATTGTTGCGGCCATCCGGCACCGAACCGCTGATACGCGTCATGGTCGAGGGCGAGGACGGTGCGCTGGTGCTGTCGCAGGCGCAACGACTCGCCGAGGTTGTCGAGCAGGCTGTCGAAGCCGCCAGCGAAACGGCCTGATCTTTCATGCGCCTGTTGCGGCGGATTTCCCTGTTGTCGCTGGTAGGTGTTGGCGTGATCGCAGCCCTGTTTGCCATGAACCTGCGCACCTATCAGCGTTTGACCGATGAAGCGCCCGTCGCCAGGCTCACCTTCCAGCCTGTCGCGGCGCAACAGTACCGGGTTGAACTGCTCAGTGGCGATTTCTGCACCCCTCGCACGTTCCTGCTGTACGGTGATGAGTGGCGTCTTGACGCGCATTTCCTCAAATGGAAGCCCTGGGCCAATGTACTCGGCCTGAATGCCCGTTACCGGCTCGATCGTCTTGGCGGACGCTACCGGGATGTCGGGCAGGAAAATGCGCGCGCCCATGTGGCCTGGCAGTTGTCCGCAACCGGGGTCTTCGATCCCGCTCGGCTGGCCGGTGGTTTCCTGGGCGCGTTATCGCCACTGGACACGGTGTTTGGCAGTTCCGTCTACCAGGCCATCGAACCGGGCTATGCCTACACCGTTTACCGGGGGCAGAGCGGCTTGCTGGTGCGCAAGTCACCGCTGGCGTCGATCCATCGCAGTGGCGACAGCCTGGTGATTCCGATCGAATCCCCCTGCATTTCGTCCGGCGATTGATTTTTACGGGGTATCCCGCTACGCTACGCGGCTATTTTCAAGGGCTTGCAGGAGACACGCATGCGTCAGACACTGGTCGCCGGGAACTGGAAACTCAACGGTTCGCTGGAAAGCATTAAACAACTGGTTGCAGGTATTCTTGCTGGCGCCGGGGATACCGGGAATACGCAGATTGCGGTGTGTCCTCCGTTTGTTTACATCCCGCTGGTTTCGAACCTGGTAGCCGACAGCAAGGTCGCCCTGGGTAGCCAGGACGTCAGTGACCAGACATCCGGTGCCTTTACCGGCGAAGTGTCCGGCCCGATGCTGAATGACTTCAAATGCACCTACGCCATTGTCGGTCACTCCGAACGTCGCGCCCTGTACGGTGAGGACGATGCCTTTACAGCGCGCAAGTTTGCCGCCGCCCGTGGTGTGGGTCTGACGCCGATTTTATGCGTGGGCGAGACGCTGGAAGAGCGCGAGCAAGGGATTACCGAAGCGGTGGTTGCGCGTCAGCTGGACGCGGTGATCGAGCTGGAAGGCATCGAGTCGCTGGGTGATGCGGTGATCGCCTATGAGCCGGTGTGGGCCATTGGCACGGGTAAAACGGCCAGTCCCCAGCAGGCGCAGGATGTTCACGCCTTCATTCGTGGTAAACTTGCCGGCCTGAATCAGGCTATCGCGGACAAGGTGCAGATTCTGTATGGCGGCAGCGTCAAGGGCAGCAATGCCGAAGAGTTGTTCGCGATGGATGATATCGACGGTGGTCTGATCGGCGGTGCGTCACTGGATGCCGGTGATTTCCTGGCCATCTGCAAGGCCGGTCACTGAACTTTTCATAGCAAACCGTCATGCCGGCCCGGGCCGGCATCCCGCGCGCTGAAATAATGGATTCCGGCATCCGCCGGAATGACGAGAGGGGCATCGTGTCCCGGGTGAGAGGGTAATGTTTACAGTATTGTTGGTTTTACAGGTATTGCTGGCGATGGCGATTATCGTGCTGGTACTTTTGCAGCAGGGTAAGGGCGCCGATATGGGGGCCGCCTTTGGTGCAGGTTCCTCCGGGGCGGTGTTCGGCGCCGGCGGAGGTGGGTCCTTCTTTACCCGCGCCACGGCGATACTTGCGGCATTGTTCTTTATGAACAGCGTGTTGTTGTCCTCGCCGCTGGTGCGCAATGTCCAGGATGCAAACGCCAGTGTGACCGAGCACGTCAAGGTTGAAAAACCCGCAAAGCCGTCAGATTTGCCTGACGCCAAGGTGCCGGCGCCAGCCGATGCGGCTGCCGAAGTGCCGAGCGATCTTCCGCCAGCGGACGACCTGCCCAAGGCGCCAGCTGAAGCGCCCAAACCGGGGTCCGACACGCCACAAAAGTAACGCCTATCAGCCGACGTGGTGGAATTGGTAGACACGCTATCTTGAGGGGGTAGTGGCGAAAGCCGTGCCGGTTCGACTCCGGCCGTCGGCACCATCAGCGAAAAAGGCGGATCTTTGATCCGCTTTTTTTTGCCTGCTTCATGGGCATTTTTTATAGGCCCACAAACTCAGATTAACGCTTTGATTTGGCATAAAAAGCATTCCTCCACTTTGCTTGACACCCACAAACGCACTGGCCTAGACTGCTGGACGCTTTACGGAAACATGACATAACAAAACCACACGGTGAAAACCGCAAGCGTTGGATGAGGATTGCATGCTGGAGAACTATCTTCCGGTTCTGATTTTTATCGCCATCGGCATAGGGATCGGACTGGTCATGACCATGATGGGATTCATGTTGGGCACCCGCAAGCCCGACAGCGAGAAGACCTCGCCCTATGAATGTGGCTTCGAGGCCTTCGAAGACACCCGTATGCGGTTTGATGTGCGTTACTACCTCGTTGCCATCCTGTTTATTATCTTCGATCTTGAAATTGCCTTTCTTTTCCCCTGGGCCGTGGTGCTCCATGACATCGGCTGGTTTGGCTACATCGCCATGATGATCTTCCTCGGGATTCTCGTAATCGGGTTCATCTACGAATGGAAGAAGGGAGCTTTGGAATGGGAGTAGCGGTTTAACATGGGTATCGAAGGTAAGTTCGAAGAAGGCTTCATCACCACCTCCGCCGATAAGCTGATCAACTGGGCGCGTACCGGTTCCCTGTGGCCGATGACATTCGGGCTTGCCTGCTGCGCGGTGGAAATGATGCAGGCCGGCGCCTCGCGTTATGACCTGGACCGTTTCGGTGTGGTATTCCGTCCCAGTCCGCGTCAGTCCGATGTGATGATTGTTGCCGGTACGCTGTGTAATAAAATGGCGCCGGCGCTGCGCAAGGTCTATGACCAGATGTCCGAACCGCGCTGGGTCATTTCCATGGGTTCGTGCGCCAACGGTGGCGGTTACTACCACTATTCCTATTCGGTGGTGCGCGGTTGCGATCGTATCGTGCCGGTCGATATTTATGTGCCGGGCTGTCCGCCCACGGCAGAAGCGTTGTTGTACGGCATTATACAACTCCAGAACAAGATTCGCCGCACCAGTACCATCGCGCGCTGAAGAGACAGGACATGCAGGCAAAGGCACTTCTTCAACAGTTACAGGAACGCTTTGGCGATACCTTACGCGATGCGGTGCTGTGTCTGAACGAAGTCACCATTGAGCTGGCGCCGGAAGATCTGCTCGATACCTGTCGCGCCCTGCGCGATGAACAGGTGTTCGGGTTTGAGCAGTTGATCGATGTGTGTGGTGTCGATTACCTGAATTACGGTGTGGACGAATGGGCAACGGAGGAAACCACCACCACCGGCTTCAGCCGGGGTGTGGATGCCAGGACAGCAGGACGGTTACCGGGGTTGGAGGAAGATCTTTCAGTAGAGACGCTGCAACAGGATCGGCGCTTTGCTGCGGTGTACCACCTGCTGTCTGTTACGCATAATCATCGCCTGCGACTCCGCGTGTTTGCGCCGGACAAGCAGCTGCCGGTGATCCCCTCGGTGGTCGGACTCTGGAATGGCGCTAACTGGTTCGAACGCGAGGCCTTCGACCTGTTTGGCATTCTCTTTGAAGGGCACCCGGACCTGCGACGGATTCTTACCGACTACGGCTTTATCGGCCACCCGTTCCGCAAGGACTTCCCCCTGAGCGGCAATGTCGAGGTGCGTTACGACCCGGAGAAACAGCGTGTCGTCTACCAGCCGGTCAGTATCGAGCCGCGTGTGCTGGTCCCCAAGGTCATTCGTGGCGATGCGCTTGAGCCAGTAACACTGGACGAAGTCAGCCCTGTGGGTGAGAACGAAAGCGACGGGGAAGACGATGCCTGAAATCAAGAATTTCACCCTGAACTTCGGCCCGCAGCACCCCGCCGCGCACGGCGTGTTGCGCCTGGTGCTGGAACTGGACGGCGAGACCGTGCAGCGCGCCGACCCGCATATCGGTTTATTACACCGCGCCACCGAGAAGCTGGCCGAGAGCAAACCCTATAACCAGAGTATCGGTTACATGGACCGGCTCGATTATGTGTCGATGATGTGCAACGAGCACGCCTACGTCATGTCTATCGAAAAACTGCTGGGTATCGAAGTGCCGGAGCGCGCACAGTACATTCGCGTTATGTTCGACGAGATTACGCGTATCCTCAACCACCTGTTATGGCTGGGTGCGCACGGACTCGACATTGGCGCCATGACGGTGTTCCTGTACACCTTCCGTGAACGCGAAGACCTGATGGACTGCTACGAGGCCGTATCCGGCGCGCGCCTGCACGCCACCTATTACCGGCCGGGCGGGGTCTACCGTGACCTGCCCGATCACATGCCGCAGTACCGGGAATCGAAGTGGCACGGCCAGGCCGATGTTGAACGCCTGAACCGTAATCGCCAGGGTTCCATGCTCGATTTTATCGAGGACTTCACCGAGCGTTTCCCGGCCTGCGTGGATGAATACGAAACCCTGCTGACCGACAACCGCATCTGGAAACAGCGTACCGTCGATATCGGTATTGTGACGCCGGAGCGCGCCCTGCAACTGGGCATGACCGGCCCCATGCTTCGTGGTTCCGGCATCGCCTGGGATCTGCGCAAGAAACAGCCCTACGAAGTGTATGATCGCATGGACTTTGATATCCCGGTGGGTGTCAACGGGGATTGCTACGACCGTTACCTGGTGCGTATCGAGGAAATGCGTCAGTCCAACCGGATTATCAAGCAGTGTATCGACTGGCTGCGCAAGCATAGCGGGCCGGTGATGGTGGGTGATCGCAAGCTGGCGCCGCCGTCACGCGAGGAAATGAAGCAGGACATGGAAGCCCTGATCCACCACTTCAAGCTGTTTACCGAAGGCTATTGCCTGCCGGTCGGCGAAGCCTACGCGGCCGTCGAACACCCGAAAGGCGAGTTCGGTATCTACATGATTTCCGACGGCGCCAACAAACCCTACCGGGTGAAGATTCGTGCGCCGGGCTTTGCCCACCTGTCGTCGCTCGATGAAATGTCGCAGGGTCATATGCTGGCGGATGTGGTGGCAATCATCGGCACCCAGGACATCGTATTTGGTGAGGTGGATCG
>CAYYAP010000022.1:0-4139 GCA_964469575.1 uncultured Thiohalobacter sp. | reverse complement strand
CGGATGTGGTGGCAATCATCGGCACCCAGGACATCGTATTTGGTGAGGTGGATCGGTAATGAGTGCAGTACAGGACAACAACACGCCTTACACCTTGCCGGACAAGGTCAGGACCGAGATCGACCTCTGGCTGACCAAGTATCCGCCGGACCAGAAGCAGTCGGCGGTGCTGGCCGCATTGCACGCCGTGCAACACGAGAATCGCTGGGTGAGTGTGGCGCAGATGGATGCTGTCGCTGATTACCTGGAAATGCCACGGGTATCGGTCTACGAAGTCGCCAGTTTCTACTCGATGATCGAGACACAACCGGTCGGCCGCAACACCGTGGCGTTCTGCAACAACATCTCCTGCATGCTGTGCGGTGCGGATGATCTGGTCGCGCACGTGGAAAAGAAACTCGGCATCAAGCTGGGCGAAAGCACGCCCGACGGACGCATCTACCTCAAGAACGAGGAAGAATGCCTGGCCGCCTGTGTGGGCGCGCCGATGATGACCGTCAACGGCCACTATTACGAGAAGCTGACAATTGAGAAAGTCGATCAGATTCTGGACGGACTGGAGTAGGGCATGACAAACCAGGTCTGCTTCACCACGTTGCAATTCGACGAGCCCTGGACGCTTGAGAACTATCTCAAGATCGGCGGTTACCAGGCGTGGAAGAAAATCCTGCAGGAGAAAACGCCGCCGGAAGATGTGGTCGAGATCGTCAAGAGTTCCGCCCTGCGCGGTCGCGGCGGCGCCGGTTTTCCGACCGGTCTGAAGTGGAGTTTTATGCCGCGTAATGCGCCGGTGCAGAAATACATTGTCTGTAACTCCGACGAATCCGAGCCAGGCACCTGCAAGGACCGCGATATCATTCGTTTCAACCCGCATGCGCTGATCGAAGGCATGGCGATTGCCGGTTACTCGATGGGCGCAACGATCGGCTACAACTACATGCGTGGCGAATTTCACCACGAGCCGTTCGAACGTTTCGAGCAGGCGCTGAAGGAAGCCTACGCAGCCGGTTACCTGGGCGAGAACCTGATGGATACCGGTGTCGACTTTGACCTGTATTCGCACCTCGGCGCCGGCGCCTACATCTGCGGTGAAGAAACCGCCTTGTTGAATTCGCTGGAAGGCAAGAAAGGCCAGCCACGCTACAAGCCACCGTTCCCGGCCAACTTCGGTTTGTACGGCAAGCCGACGACCATTAATAACACCGAAAGCCTGGCCTCGGTGCCGGCGATCATGCGCAATGGCGGCGACTGGTTCCTGAATCTCGGCCAGCCTAACAATGGCGGCGAAAAAATCTGGTGTGTATCCGGTCATGTGAACAAGCCGGGCAACTATGAAATTCCATTGGGCGCATCCTTTACCGAGTTGCTTGAACTGGCCGGTGGTGTACGCCACGGGCACAAGCTCAAAGCCGTGATTCCCGGCGGTTGTTCCATGCCGGTAATGCCCGCCGATTTAATCATGGACGCAAAGCTCGATTACGATTCACTGTCCAAGGCCGGTTCTGCGCTGGGTTCGGCCGGTATGATCGTAATGGACGACAGTACCTGTATGGTCAAGGCGCTGATGCGTATTTCGCGCTTTTATTATGCGGAATCCTGTGGCCAGTGTACGCCCTGCCGTGAAGGTTGCGGCTGGATGTACCGCGTGATCAAGCGTATCGAGGAAGGCCAGGGCAGCATGGAAGACCTTGACCTGCTGGAGAGTGCGGCCGGACAGATTGAAGGGCATACCATTTGCGCCTTCGGCGATGCGGCGGCCTGGCCGGTGCAGAGTTTCCTCAAGCACTTCCGCCATGAATTTGAATACCACATCCAGCACAAGAACTGTATGCCGGGCACCAGCAGTCACCGTGTCGGCGGTGCAAAGGGAGCGGCGGCATGAGCGCCAAACCTGAAGCCGTGGCAGACGATATGCTCAATGTTGTTATCGACGATGTCGAGTACAAGGCGCGCAAGGGCGCGATGATTATTGAAGTCACCGACGATAACGATATCAGCGTACCGCGCTTCTGTTACCACAAGAAACTGCCGGTCGCAGCCAACTGCCGGATGTGCATGGTGCAGGTGGAGATGGGCGGCCGCATGGCGCCAAAGCCCTTGCCAGCCTGTGCCACACCGGTGGCCGACGGCATGAAAATCTGGACGCAGTCGGATTACGCACGCAAGGCGCAGCGTGCGGTGATGGAATTTCTGCTCATCAATCACCCGCTCGACTGCCCGATCTGTGACCAGGGCGGTGAGTGTGAATTGCAGGATGTGGCACTGGAATATGGACGTGGTGTATCGCGCTTTACCGAAAACAAACGCGTGGTGCCGGAGAAAAACTTCGGCCCGCTGATTGCTTCGGATATGACGCGCTGCATTCATTGCACCCGTTGCGTACGTTTCCTGCAGCACGTTGCCGGCCACAAGGAAATGGGCGGCATGGGTCGCGGCGAGAACGTCCAGATCGGTACCTATATTCAGCACAACCTCGAATCGGAACTGTCCGGCAATATTATCGATGTCTGCCCGGTCGGTGCGCTGACATCGCGGCCGTTTCGTTTCAGCGCCCGCGCCTGGGAGTTGGAGCAGACCGCTTCGGTTGCGGCACACGACTGTGTCGGCGCCAATATCTTCCTGCATACGCGTCGTGGCGAGTTGATGCGTGTGGTGCCACGTGAGAACGAGGCCATCAACGAAGTCTGGGCGACCGACCGCGACCGCTTTGGCTACCAGGGTGTCAATAGCGATGACCGGCTGACCACACCGATGGTGAAGCGCGCGGATGGCTGGCAGGCCGTCGAGTGGGAAGAAGCGCTGCATATTGCCGCACAGGCGCTTATTGAACGTGTAAAGGAACAGGGTGCGGATCAACTCGGCATGCTGGCATCCCCGAGTGCCACGCTGGAAGAACTGAGCCTGTTCAGCCAGCTGGCGGAAGGGCTGGGCGTCTCCAATATCGATCACCGCTTGCGCCAGACGGACTTTACCGGGCAGGCGCAGCAACCGTTGTTCCCGTTCCTGGGACAGACCCTGGAAGAACTGGAGCAGGCCAATACCATCCTGGTGGTGGGCGGTAACCCCCGCAAGGACCAGCCCATTATCGGCCACCGTATTCGCAAGGCCGCGATGGCAGGCGCCAGTGTGATGATGATCAACCCGGTTGATTACCCGCTGACCTATTCGCTGGCGCACAAGTCGATTGTTGCGCCGTCACACATGGTGCAGTCACTGGCCGGTGTAGCCGCTGCCCTGTTGCAAAGTCAAAAGGCCCGTGCGCCGGAAGCCTTGCAGGCCATTATTGACCAGACCCTGCCGAATGATACCGAACAGGCCATGGCGGCAACGCTGGCCGACGCGGAACAGGCAACCGTGTTGCTGGGGCTCGATGCCGCGATGTACCCGGCATTTTCGACTTTGCGCGCCATTGCGGTGCTGGTTGGCGAACTGAGTGGTGCGAAGATCGGCTTTGTTTCCGATGGCGCCAATAGCGCCGGCGCCTGTCTGGCCGGTGTGCTGCCGCATCGTAGCGCCGGTGGCGCGACACGTTCTGCGACCGGGCTGGATGCTGCACAGATGATTGCTCAACCGCGCAAGAATTACCTGTTGCTCGGCATTGAACCGGAATTTGATTGCGCCAACGGCGCACAGGCACTGGCTGCAATGCAGCAGGCAGAATTCGTGGTAGCGCTTACACCGTATGTGACCGACGCCATGCGCGATTATGCCGACGTACTGTTGCCTTCCAGTGTATTTGCAGAAACCTCGGGCACCTTTGTTAACCTCGAAGGGCGTTGGCAAAGTTTTACCGCCGCGTCACGCGCGCCGGGCGACAGCCGTCCCGGCTGGAAGATATTGCGCGTGCTCGGTAACCTGCTGGACCTCGAAGGTTTTGACCAGACTTCGTCAGAACAGGTGCGTGATGCACTCAGCCAACAGCTTGGTGAAGTCAAACTGGATAACACGGCATGCGGTGACGCGGTAATACCACCCTCGCAGGGCACCGGGCTGGAACGCATTGCCAGTCTGCCACTGTATGCGGTGGACAGTGTTGTGCGTCGCGCTGAATCGCTGCAGATGACGCCGGACGGACAGGTTGACCTGTTGCGTCTGAACCCGAATGATGCGTCGTCGTTATCACTGGCTGATGGTGACCG
>CAYYAP010000021.1:22836-27177 GCA_964469575.1 uncultured Thiohalobacter sp. | reverse complement strand
CCCCAGAATACCCGGTTTACCCCCACCAGCAGTTCCCAGTTATCGGCGATGTGCATCCACCAGGCTTCGCGCAGGTCGGCGTGTGTACGCCGGTCATCCTGGCTGTCCAGGTGTGCAAACGGGATAAGGCTGTACTGGTTATGCCGGTCTGTGGTTTCGTAGTGAAATTCCGGCTGAGCGATCAGCGCGTTCTGTGTGCCGTCGAACTGACCGGGAAACGCGGAGTGGGAAACAAACAGTGTCGACTCCGCGGCCAGGTAACCTGAAACCTGTATTTCCCCGGCCTGTACCTGGATGGCCAGGCACAGCAACAACCCTATCCCCCTGCGCATACTCTTTTCCTCTTACCACTCCACTTCGCGGATACCACGCCATGCCACCAGGCCCGCCAGCAAGGCAGTGACCGATGCCCCTGCGTACATCCATTGCGCACCGACACCCTCCCACAGGTAGCCGGCCAGCAAACTGCCGACGGCGCCGCCGGCGCCAAAACTCAGGCTGCTGTACAAGGCCTGACCACGCCCCTGGTGCCGTCCAACAAACAGACGATGCACCAGATGTATCGCCACCGCATGATACACGCCAAAACTGGCGGCATGCAGTGTCTGCACAAAAATCATCACCGTGACATGCTCCACGAACACCGCCAGTAATAACCAGCGCAGTGTGGTCAGTGCCGTGGCAATCAGCAGCAAACGCCGTGCGCCGAAACGTGGCAGCCAGCGGTGCATACGCAGGAACACGCCGATCTCCGCCAGCACGCCCAGCGCCCACAACTGGCCGATGGCCGATTCGCTGTAGCCATGATCGGCAAGGTACAGGCTGTAGAAGGTGTAATACGGCCCGTGGCTGGCCTGGACCAGGAAACATACCAGCAACAAGGCTACGACGGTGGGCCGTCGCAATACCTTCAGGATCGGTTCATGCTCCGGTGGCCTATGGCCCTCTGCAGATTCAGGCACAGCAAGGCTGCTGAACCAGATCGCGGCGAACAGCAGCGTCAGGATCATCGGCAAGCCACTGGTGCCGATGTGATCGAACAGTGCGCCAAGGCCGGCTACTGCGACAATAAAACCGATCGAGCCCCATAGACGAATACTGCTGTAGCGATGTGTATCCCTGCCGAGGTGGTTGAGTGTGGTGGCTTCGAACTGCGGCAGGGCCGCATTCCAGAAGAAGCTGAACACAATCATAACCAGCGCCAGCCAACCGTAGTCCTGCGAAAACAATACCCCGGTAAACGCCACTGCTGCCAGCAGGCTGGCCACGCGGATAATCAACATACGCTTGCCGGTATGGTCGGCAATCCAGCCCCAGATATTGGGCGCGACTATCTTGGTCGCCATGATGATCGCAATCAGTTGGCCGATCTGCAGCGCGCTGAAACCCTGTGACTTGAGGTACAGACCCCAGTAGGGAATCAATGCCCCGAGCGAGGCAAAATAAAAGAAGTAAAAACCGGACAGTCGCCAGTACATGACGTCAGACGACCCACACAGCGATGACCCGCACTAGGGGGCTGCGGGAATCACAGGGGTGGCAGACTTCACATCGGCGTTCTGTGCGCGGTGGCGCAGCACGTGGTCCATCAATACAATCGCCAGCATGGCCTCCGCGATCGGCGTGGCGCGGATACCAACACAGGGATCATGACGCCCGGTGGTCACCACCTCGACCGGCTTGCCGTCAACATCCACCGAACGCCCGGGCAGGCGCAGGCTTGAGGTTGGCTTTAGTGCGACACTGACAAGGATATCCTGCCCGGAGGAGATGCCGCCCAGCACGCCGCCGGCGTGATTGCTGAGAAACCCTTCCGGCGTCATCTCGTCCCGGTGCTCGGTGCCCTTCTGCGTCACGCTGTCGAAACCCGCGCCGATCTCGACACCCTTGACGGCATTGATGCTGACCATGGCATGCGCAATGTCGGCGTCCAGCCGGTCGAATACCGGTTCACCAAGGCCCGGAAGCATACCGCTGGCCACCACATTAATACGTGCGCCGACCGAGTCACCGGCCTTGCGCAACGCATCCATGTAGGTTTCCAGTTCCTCGACCTTGTCAGGGTCCGGACTAAAGAACGGGTTCTGGCCGACCGCTTCCCAGTCTTTCACCTCCAGTGTGACGGGGCCGAGCTGGGCGAGGTAACCACGGATAGTGATACCGCAGTGTGTTGCAAGATATTTCTTTGCAATCGCGCCTGCCGCGACGCGCATGGCGGTTTCGCGCGCCGACGAGCGACCGCCTCCACGGTAATCCCGGATACCGTATTTCTGCTGGTAGGTGTAATCCGCGTGGCCGGGGCGGAAGCGGTCCATAATTTTTGAGTAGTCTTTGGAACGCTGGTCGGTGTTGTGGATGATCAGCCCGATCGGCGCGCCGGTGGTTTTGCCCTCGAAGACACCGGACAGAATCTGTACCTCGTCGGCCTCGCGGCGCTGGGTGGTGTGGCGTGAGGTGCCGGGCTTGCGGCGATCCAGGTCCCCCTGCAGATCCTCGGCCGACAAGGCCATGCCGGGCGGGCAACCATCGACTATACAGCCGATTGCCGGCCCGTGACTTTCACCAAAGCTGGTGACTGTAAAGAGTTTTCCGATGCTGTTTCCCGACATGGGGAGCTATTGTACAGGACTTTCACAGCTTGGGAATGACACCCGGGAGGGTGCCGAACCCGCATGGTTAAAGGCTCAGGACGTTTCGCCGTTAATCTTGTCGTAATGACCAACCATTCTGATCTGGCAAGGGGAATACAGTGAGTCACCGGGCAAACGCTATTGGAACCTACCTCGGCAAACCGATTTTTGAATCCATTGAAGTACAGGACGAACCCTATGTTTTCGACCGTATTGCTCAGTACGAAGATGACGAGTTCCCGCTCGACCGTCTGAGCGAAAACGAAGTCCTGGTCGAACCCGGGCTGATCTACCGGCACAAGGACTGAGCTTCCCTAGATCATCTTTGAGAAATTCGCTTCCTGCTCATTCCGGTAGCGATCGAACACCTTGCAGATGTTGCGAATCAACAGGCCTCCTCGCTCGTTGATATTTATCTGCCTGTCGTCGATATCCAGCAGTCCATCGGACTGCATCGGCTGCAGACGCTTCAGTTCATCCTGGAAATAGTCGTCAAAACGGATCCCGAACTCGCTTTCCACCTGCCGCATATCCAGGCTCCCATGGCAGATTAACTGCTGAATCACTTCGGCGCGGAGCCGGTCATCGTCGTTGATGGCCACACCACGCGCCACCGGCAAACGCGCCTCGTCGAGATCGTGATAATAGTCGTTCACATCGACATGGTTCTGGGTATAACCACCCGGCATCGAGCTGATTGCACTGACGCCCATGGCGACAAGATCCGAGTCCGCGTGCGTCGAGTAACCCTGGAAATTTCGGTGCAGACTACCGGTTCGCTGCGCCTGCGCCAGTTCATCGTCGCGCAGGGCAAAATGATCCATGCCGATGTACTGGTAACCCGCTGACGTCAGCCGCTCGATGGTCAACGCCAGAATAGCGAGCTTCTCGTCGGCATCCGGCAGGTCTTCGCTGTTAATGCGGCGCTGTGGTTTGAAACGTTGTGGCAGGTGCGCGTAATTGAACACCGACAAGCGCTCCGGGCACGCCGCGATCACTGCGTCCAGCGTGGCGGAGAAACTGTCGACGGTCTGTAACGGCAGTCCGTACATCAGGTCCATATTGGTCGAGCGAAAACCCAGCCGGCGCGCTTCGTCGAGTACCGCCAGCGTCTCCTCCAGCGGTTGCACCCGGTGCACGGCCTGCTGCACCGCGGGATTAATATCCTGTACGCCAAGGCTGAGTCGGTTAAATCCCATCTCGCGCAGGATCGCCAAGGTATCCTCACGCAGCTCGCGGGGATCGATTTCGATAGAATATTCGCCGCTGTCATCTTCGCTGAGATGGAAGTTTTCACGCAGCACGCCCATCAGTTCGCAAAGTTCTTTTTCACTGAGGAAGGTCGGCGTACCCCCGCCAAAGTGCAATTGCTCAACGCGACGATCCGGATCGATCATCAGGGCCTGCAAGCGAATTTCCCGGTACAGGTGGTCGAGGTAATTACGCGCCCGGCTGCGATCCGCCGTGACGATTTTGTTGCAGGCGCAGTAGTAACAGACGTGCGCACAGAAGGGGATATGCACATACAGCGACAGTGGCCGGCCACTGTCGTTGCTGGCACGTACCCAGCGCTCGTGATCGGCCGCGCCGATGTCGGGACTGAACTCCATGGCTGTCGGGTACGAGGTATAGCGCGGCCCGCTACCCGCGTAGCGCCGAATCAGGTCGGCATCGAAATCAACCGCTTGCTGCATGGGTTTCTCCATAGTGC
>CAYYAP010000021.1:7409-22736 GCA_964469575.1 uncultured Thiohalobacter sp. | reverse complement strand
CGAATCAGGTCGGCATCGAAATCAACCGCTTGCTGCATGGGTTTCTCCATAGTGCGTCAATGGTACATCATGGGATACAGTGTGGACTGAAAATCCGCCAACTGCCTTGACCTGCGTCAACCCCGACGCATCAAACTGGACTCAGTCTACATCAAGGCCTTTACGGTGGGTTTCGTTGATTTTCAGCAGCAACCGCTTGAACGGCAGGATGCGTTCATCCTGTTTTGAGACGACGTTCACAAACCGCAGATCCTCCTTGCCAAACTGGTAGCTCCCGTCTGCCATGGACGTCCTGAGGCCGCGTACATCGCGTTCCAGCTCTTCTAGAAACTCCGTTGCCGCACCCATCGACTCCATGTCGTACTCCGCCGCCGCCCTCAGATCCTCGATCTCGAACAACGCCTGGTCCACCAGGTCAACGTACTCTTCTGCTGTTTTTGGTCTTCCTAACATGGATTAATCTCCAGACATAACTACTTTAAAATACTACGGAATATTCCCTGATACTCACGCACCTGACCAGCATCGAGCAACAACACGCCGTGCCCGCCACGCTCGAAATCAAGCCAGACAAACGGAACATCGGGAAAGCATTCCACCAGCATATCCTGGCTGTTGCCCACTTCGACCACCAGGATACCGTCGTCGGCCAGCCAGTCTGCGGCCTGCGCCAGCAGACGCACGACAACGGCCAGCCCGGCCTGGTCGGCGCGCAGGCCAAACGCCGGCTCGTGGTGGTATTCGTCGGGCAGCGTCTGCATCTCCTCGTCTGACACATAGGGCGGATTACTGATAATCAGCTGATAACGCGCCGGCTCCAGCGCATCGAACAGGTCTGACTCGACCAGATTTACCCAGTCTTCCAGGCCGTGGCGCTCCACGTTACGTTTCGCCACAACCAGCGCATCGGGGGAAAGGTCCACGGCGTCAACATCGGCGTTATCAAAATGCACCGCACAGGCGATCGCAATACAGGCGCTGCCCGTACACAGATCCAGTACCCGCTCGACATGGTCAGGCTCCAGCCAGGGGGTAAAACCGCGCTCGATCCATTCCGCCATCGGTGAACGCGGCACCAGCACCCGCTCGTCGACATAAAACGGCAACCCGGCAAACCAGGCCTCACCCGTCAGGTAGGCGGCGGGTTTGCGTGTTTCAACCCGTTCACCCAGCACGGCCAGCACCGCCCTGCGCTCCTCCGCCGTGACGCGGGCATCCAGATAGTGTTGAGGAAAGCCAGCCGGTAGATGTAATGCGTGGCTGACCAGCACCAGTGCCTCGTCGAACGCATTGTCGGTACCGTGGCCGAAAACCAGCCCGCCCTCACTAAAACGGCTCGCACCCCAGCGCACCAGGTCAAGGATAGTATGTAATTCTGCCTGATCGGCCATAAAAAATGATTCCTGTCGTCCGGGCCGTGTCAGTGGAATAATACGCAGCCATGTTAAACCTCAATGTCACGACCCGCGCCGCGAAGCGCATTATACCGATACTGGCGGCCCTGTGGCTGCTGGCATCGTGCAGCCCACCCGGACCGCCACAACTGGCTGGCGGAACCCTTCTACCCGCTGCCCGCACGCTGGAACCCTTCACGCTGGTCGACCATCACAACCAGCCGTTCACACAGGATTCACTGTCTGGTCAATGGAGTTTTGCCTTCTTCGGCTATACCCACTGCCCGGATGTCTGCCCCACTGCGCTGGGCAAGCTAAAGCGCGTTCAGACCCTGCTGGAAGCCGCTGGCGCAACACCGCTACCACGGGTGCTGTTTGTCAGCCTGGACCCCGAACGTGACACACCCGGGGTACTGTCCGGCTATGTATCGGCTTTTCACCCGACCTTTGTCGGCTTGACGGGCGAAGACAAGGCACTAAAGCAGTTAACACGCCAGCTGGGTATTCAATACGACCGGGCTCCCGGCGGTAGTGATACGGACTACCAGATCAACCATAGCGCCGCCATCTTTCTGTTCAACCCGCAAGGCCACTACCAGGCACTGTTCGGCGCCCCACAGGATCCCGAAAAAATCGCCGCAGATTTTACCGCGATACGCAACTGGTATGAGGCAACCCAATGACGTGCATGATGAGGCCACCCAGCGGTCGAGAGGGTGACTGAGACGTATGTCCCGAACCCGCTCTGCTTCGTGGCAGGACTACCTCAAATCATTGCCACTGTACCTGCTGCCCCACCACGCCATTTCCCGCCTGACATTGCGACTGACGCGAATCCGCGTGCGCTGGTTCAAAAATGCTTTCATCCGCTGGTTTGCCGACCGGTACCAGGTCAACTGGGGTGAAGCCCTGCACCCGCGTCCGGAAGATTTCGAACATTTCAATGCGTTCTTCACCCGCGAGCTTGCACCCGGTGTGCGTCCCCTGGACGGCGACGGAAACACCGTGGTCAGCCCGGCGGACGGCCACATCAGCCAGATTGGCGCTATCGACGAGGACACTGTCCTCCAGGCCAAGGGCCACGGCTTCAGTGTCTCTGAACTGCTGGGTGGCGACACAGAAACCGCCCGCCTGTTCCACAACGGCAGTTTTGTCACGGTCTACCTGTCGCCGCGCGACTATCACCGGCTGCATATGCCACTCACCGGGCAACTGCACAAAACCCGCTATATTCCCGGCCGCCTGTTCAGCGTCGCGCCACACACGACACGTGTCGTGCCACGACTGTTTGCCCGTAATGAGCGCCTCGTCGCCCTTTTTGAGACCTGCGCAGGCCCCATGGCCATGGTACTGGTCGGCGCCATCAACGTCGCGGCCATCGAAACCGTATGGGCCGGCCTGGTGACACCACCGCACCGCCGACGCATCGAAACCCGGGATCTCATGGACAGTGGCATTTCCCTGCAACGGGGTGTGGAAATGGGGCGCTTCAACATGGGGTCTACGGTTATCCTGCTGTTCGGAAAAGATGCTGTGCGCTGGCAGCCTGCGCTCATCGCCGAAGCACCGGTTCGTGTAGGGGGAGCCATGGGTGAGGTGGAAAACCCGGGTTAACCTTTTCCCCACCGCCCCGTTAGTCGTCTATCAGGACACCTGGAGGACGACTGTATGAACCTGATCACACGCACCATCCCGGCACTGATACTTGGCCTGTCCGGCCTGACCCTGAGCGCTGCCAGCCAGGCTGACAGCAGCTTCAGCTTCAGTATTTCCACGGGCTACCCGTCAGCCCGCACAAGCTATAGCTACAGCGAGCGTTACTATCGCCCCTACGGCCGGGCCTGCAAGCGGTATCGCCAACCGTACGCCTATACCGATACCTATGTGGAAAAACGCGTCTACAGGGATTACGGGCATCGCAAACATTACCGTGATACCGGCGACCATGACGAATACTACGGAGGTCATGAGGGATACAGGAAGTACCGCCACCGCGACAACCACCGTTCCCGCAAGCACCATGACAGAGATGATCGACGCTATCCTGCCGGTTATGCACGACTCGGCTATTACTGAGCACACAGCGATCCTGTATGCTGACCAGACACCGGGGAGCGTATCCTTGAACCCACTGGAGGCAGGTATCCCTGCGTACAAATCCGTGTCCGGTCAGGCGCTACTGAGCGACTTCCTCGCCGGGGTGCAAAGCAAGGCCTACCATGTCGCCTACGGCGCACTGTGGGAGCGTGAAGCCTCTCTCGATGTCGTACAGGAAAGCATGTTGCGTTTTGTGGAGTACTACCGGAACAAACCGGAAAAACAATGGCCCGCCCTGTTCCGCACGGTACTCAACAGTAAAATCAATGACCAGCGCCGCAAGCGCCTGCTGGGAAACACCACCCGCAAACTGCTTTCACTGACGGGACTGGGCTATGCGCGCGATGACAGCGATGCCGATATGGCAGAAAACGACCTTCCTCAGCCTGCACACGAAGAGGGCTTCAGCCAGCCGGAAGCCGGCACGACAGATGGCCAGTTAAAGCAGCATATCGAATCCGCCCTGGGCAAACTGGCGGAACGGCAACGACAGGTCTTCCTGCTGCGTGAACAGCTGGGGCTGAGCATTCGTGAAACTGCCGAAACCCTGGGATGCTCCGAGAACAGTATCAAGCAACACCATTTCCGCGCCCTGCGCGCCATGCGCAAATCACTTGCAGAGGTATGGGAACATGAACATGCTTAACATACATCCTGACGACGAACTGCTCGACCGCCTGCGCGCCGGCCTGCTGGATGACGAGCCGGCGCTGAAGGCGAAGATCGAAACTCACCTGGGCCAATGTGCATCCTGTCGAAAACGCTACAACGGGTCCGGCCATCTGCACCCCGGCAAACTGGCGATCGATATGCCCACAGCGCAACTGGACAGGTTCCGTCAGCTGGCCCTCGGCGCGACCGCACGGCCCTCGCGTCGGCTACCCTATGCCATCGCGGTGGCGCTGGCGCTGGTTGCCGTGGTGCTGATCAAACCCGCCCTGCAGGATGACCCGGCGACGACCCGGTTGGCACAAACGCCACCGGAGGCCACCCCGGTGCTCTACGAAAACCTGGACTTCTACCTGTGGCTGGCCGACCATAAGGGGGATGCTGATTCCACCAGCTGACCACGACCATGAGTAATACACGAAACACACGGCTTACCCTTATTTTCATCTTCAGCGCATTGCTGTTCAGTGGCGCCGCCAGCGCCGCCATCAACCCCGGGCGCATCTATCTTGCGGCACAGGGCCAAATTCCCTGGCAGTCACTGAGCAATGAAGAGAAAGCCGCGCTGCGAAATTACCGCGGTCACTGGAACGAGTACGGCCCGGATCGCCAGCAACGCATCCGTGAGGGTGCCAAACGCTACCAGCGTCTACCCCCTGAAAAACGCCACGAGGTAGAGAAGAAACGCCAGGAATACGAACGGCTTTCCCCACAGGAACGCCAACGCCTGCGTGAGGAATATCAACACCGGCACAAATAGACCGCCACCACGATTCACAGCCTGCCAACAACCCGGTACAATGCGCCGTTGTTTGACGCCCTGAAACCGGTAACCCTGATTATGATGAACCCCATGCTGAATATCGCGGTCACTGCCGCTCGCAACGCCGGCGACATCATCGTCAAGCACCTGAACCGACTTGAGCAGCTGACCGTCACCCGCAAGGACCGCAACGATTTTGTCTCCGAAGTAGACCGCCAGGCGGAAGACGAGATCATTGCCATCATTCGCAAGGCCTACCCGAACCACAGCATACTGGCTGAAGAAAGCGGCCAGCACCCGGGCAATGACGACTACGAGTGGATTATCGATCCCCTGGATGGCACCACCAACTTCCTGCACAGCAATCCCCAGTTCGCGGTATCTATCGCACTCCGACACAAGGGCAAACTCGAACAGGCCGTTATCTACGATCCGATGCGCCAGGAACTGTTCACGGCAAGCCGTGGCGGCGGCGCTTTCCTGGATAACCGCCGTATCCGCGTCAGCCAACAGAAAGGGCTGGAGGGCGCACTGCTTGGCACCGGCTTCCCCTACAAGGATATGCAGCACCTCGATGCCTACCTCGACATGTTCCGCGCCCTGATCACCCAGGTGGCCGGTATCCGCCGCCCTGGCTCCGCCGCACTGGACCTGGCCTATGTCGCCGCCGGTCGCTTCGATGGCTTCTGGGAGATCGGCTTAAACCCGTGGGATATCGCCGCAGGCATACTGCTGGTGCGTGAAGCCGGTGGACTGGTGGGCGACCTGGGGGGTGGACACTCACATCTTGAGACCGGCCATATTGCCGCTGCAGCACCCAAACTGTTTCCGGCCATACTGCGTGAAATTCATCCCCACCTCACCGATCCACTGAAAAGCTGAATCGATCACAAAACGTTGACAGACCCCCACCCGGGATTCAGGAATCCCCCCCTTTTGCCGCTACCTTGTATAGTGGCGCAGGCGTACCTGTGCAGCATAAAAGACAACAAAACTGTACAACAGGATACCTTTCAGATTCCCGTATGATGAAGTTTAGCGATAAAGCATTACAGCTGATCGGGGAAAAACTGTTGAGCAGCATGGAAGCCACACCGAAACAGGATAGCTCAACGTCCACCCCTGACAGTCTACCCGTCAAAGGCACACAGGCCGCACATGAACGCGCCCGCAGCCTCGTATTACGCACGGAAACACCCGGTCCGAAAAAGGCGCGTGTTCTGCGCTTTCCCGGTAAACCAGATTAATTCGTCATACCGGCGCATGCCGGTATCCATGTCGTTGAAACCACTGGATTCTGGCATACGCCAGAATGACGGGGAATGAATCAATCAGGGACCCCCTGACTTTACCCCTCATCCGCATATGTGATATACACAACAGCGTGTATTTTGAACGTATCGGAAACGCGCGTATGAAACGAGCCGTACTCACTCTTTTGATTCCCCCCTTCGCCGCCTGCCGGTTCGGCTGCGCGGGTTGCTGCGCCGCACCGATAGGCGTGTTCTGGCTGGCCAGTATCACCAGCATCCTCTACGGGTTGCTGGGGGGACCTACCAACCTGATGGGGCCAAGCGCGAGTACGATACTACTGGGTGTGGGAATGTGGGGTATCGCTTCCGTCTGGGCAGCCATCACTATCCGTGGTTCAGATGACGACAAGTGCAAGCGACGCAGCAGCACCCTGTGCAGCAAGATCATGCCGAAAAGCGATGAAAGCGACCCCTTTGACGAAGTGCGCAAGGCGCGCTAGGCGCCTAACAAACCTCAAGCCCGGGATTGTGACTGAGTTCTTCAAGCAATTTTTCCGGGTCGTCTGAATTATTGATCATCAGAAACTGGAAATCCTGGTAGTCGCTGGCGTCTATACCCAAAAACTTTAGACCCAGGCCGGTTCCGCTGGCGTGCACAACTTTACATTTCAGTTGAATCTCGATGGGTTCGGGTTCGCCTTGCAAAACCAGGCGCAATTGGCAGGCATCGCCAGAACACGTGTCAACGCGCTCTCCAAGGACAACGTAGACGCCCCCAAAGCTGATATTTCTGGTCATTCCATCGACGCTGCCGCGATTCTCCCGACTCAGCTTTACCGGAAGCTCGATCACCAGGCGGGTATGTTTACGGTCCTCGGTTACAGAAGGCACAAGTTTAACCTCTTCAATCAGGTCGAGCGCTACGGCCGGTTGTCAGCTTCCGCGCCTTCCTTCGCCACCGGCATCAGATCGGCCTTGCTGATTCCCAGCTCCAGCGCTGCCGCGCCGGCGACAAAAATCGACGAGTAGGTGCCGACAAACACACCGACGATCAGTGCCAGGGCAAAGGAATGGATGATTTCGCCGCCGATAAAGAACAGTGCCAGCAGAACCAGCATGGTCGTTCCCGATGTCATCAGGGTGCGTGACAGGGTCTGGTTAATGGAAGCATTCATGATGCTCTCCGGCGTACCCTTGCGCATGCGACGGAAATTCTCACGTATGCGGTCGAACACAACAATGGTATCGTTCAGCGAATAACCGATCACGGCCAGCAATGCCGCCAGCACGGTCAGATCAAACTGCACTTGCGCCAGTGAAAACACGCCCAGTGTGATAATCACATCGTGTATCAACGCGCCCACCGCACCCAGTGAGAAACGGTATTCGAAACGCAGGGTGACATAAATCAGGATACCGATCAGCGCATACAACATGGCCAGCCCGCCCTGTTCGGTCAGTTCCTCACCGACCTGTGGACCGACATACTCCACCCGGCGTTTCTCGACAGCCGAGTCAGCCGCGTGCAAGGCCTGTAACACCTCGTCACTCAGCGTTGCTCGATCACGTCCTTCCTGTGGTGCGATTCGAATCAATACATCCCGTGAAGTACCGAAATACTGTACCTGGGCATCGGGAAAGCCCGCATCGACGAGCACCTCGCGCAATTGAGCCAGGTCCGCCCGGTCCGGGTAGGCCACCTCAATAAGGGTGCCGCCGGTGAAATCAATACCGAAATTCAATCCACGCGTAACCAGCGAACCCAGAGAAATCAGAATCAGCAGTATCGAAAATCCCATGGCGAGCTTGCGCTTGCCCATGAAGTCAATCTGCGTTGCATTAGAAAGAAATCGCATGACCTTGTTCCTTTGAAATCAGATAGGCAATCGCTGCAGGCGACGGCCACCGTATGCCAGGTTAATCACCGCGCGTGTACCCATAATGGCAGTAAACATGGATGTCAGGATACCGACGGACAATGTCACGGCAAAACCCTTTACCGGGCCGCTACCGAAACTGAACAGCACAACCGCAGCAATCAAGGTGGTGATGTTGGCATCGGCGATGGTGGAAAACGCTTTCGCATAGCCGGCGTGAATACTCGCCTGCGGTGTGTTGCCGTTACGCAGCTCCTCGCGGATACGCTCGAAGATCAGCACGTTGGCATCCACCGCCATACCCACGGTCAACACGATACCGGCGATACCCGGCATGGTCAGCGTCGCCTGCAACATCGACAGGATAGCGACGATAAGCACCAGGTTCATGGCCAGCGCCAGGTCAGCCACCAGACCAAAAATCTTGTAGTACAGGGCCATGAATATCAGCACCAGGATGAAGCCGATGACCACCGACTCAAATCCCTGCTTGATATTGTCCGCACCCAGGCTCGGACCAATGGTGCGTTCTTCAATGATACGGATGGGTGCGGCCAGCGCGCCGGAACGCAGCAGCAAGGCCAGTTCATGGGCTTCCTGGGGGCTGTCCAGGCCGGTGGTCTGGAAGCGTTTGCTGAAGACATCACGGATCGTGGCGACACTGATGATTTCCTCGACCTTACGATTCTTCACCACCCGTTTACCGTTCACCATGCGCGTGGTGGACTTGTTTTCGATAAATACCACGGCCATCGGCTTGCCGACACTTTCCTTGGTGAAGTCGAGCATCTTGCGCGCGCCCTTGCCATCCAGCGTCACGGTGACCTGCGGCTGACCGCCCTGGCTGTCAAAACCGGAACGGGCGTTGATAATCTGGTCACCCGTCACAATCACACGATTCTTCAACAGGTAGTGGCGACCCTTGCGATCCTTGTACACCTTCGACCCGGCCGGCACCCTGCCATTGACGGCATCATCAACATCGTGTTCGGTATCCACGGCGCGGTATTCCAGGGTTGCTGTAGCGCCGATAATACGCTTGGCCGCCACCGTGTCCTGAACGCCCGGTAACTGAACTACGACACGCCGATCGCCCTGCTGCTGAATCACCGGCTCGGCCACCCCCAGTTCATTCACGCGGTTACGCAGGGTCGTGATGTTCTGCTCCAGCGCAAGCTTGCGAATTTCACGCAGCTCCTTCTTGCTCACGCTCGCCTCAAGGGCAAAAGTTTTACCCTCGTCAACGTCTTTCAGGACAAGATCGCCATACTCACGGTGAATCAACTCGCTGCCTTTTTCCCGATCCGCCGCATTGCGGAATTTCACCACCAGCTTGTCACTCTGCGGACGGATGCTGAGGTAACGCACCTTGCCCTTCTTGCGCAGTACCGTGCGCAGGTCAGAGGCATAACGCTCCAGTGCTTTCTGCAACGCGGCGTCCATATCCACTTCCATCAGGAAGTGCACGCCACCGCGCAGATCCAGGCCAAGGTACATAGGTAAAGCGCCGAATGACTGCAGCCAGTGCGGCGTGGAGGGCGCCAGGTTGAGCGCCACAACATAGTTATCACCCAGCGTGTCCTTGATAAAATCGGCAGCCGCCAGCTGGTCTTCGGTGTTACTGAAGCGTACCAGCAGGTGATAGGGATCATCCTTCTCGACAGCCTTGAACGAGATGTTTTTCTCCGACAGGCGGGTTTTGATCCGGGCTTCCACACTATCGTCGATCTTTCCGCCACGCGAGGTGGACACCTGTACCGAAGGGTCGGATTCGTAAAGATTCGGCACCGCGTACAGGGCGCCGACGATCATCACGACGACAAGCAGCAGATATTTCCAGGCCGGGTATTGATTCATGACAGCAACAAACCTTGTTTCAGGGTGATATCAGGATGCCTTGGAGGTGCCCTTGGGCATCAGGTTGGCAATGGCCTGACGCTGCACCTTGACCTCGACGTTGTCGGCCACCTTCAGGGTGACAAAATTCTCGTCTACCTGGGTGATCCGTCCCAGCAGGCCCCCGTTGGTCACGACCTCGTCACCCTTGGACAGCGCCTCGATCATGGCTTTCTGCGCCTTGGCGCGCTTGCTCTGTGGGCGAATCAGCAGGAAATAGAACACCACAAAAATCAGCAGCAGGGGCAAAAACTGCATGACAGGATCGGCCTGCTGGGCCGGGGCGGCGGCGGCCAGTGCGTCGCTGATGAAAAAGCTCATAGTTGAATACCTGTGTGTTCTGTTTTCGGGTACGGCAAATTTGAGCGCGCCATTATGGCACAGGCGGCGCGGATTGGCCTCTTTTCGTATAAAAGTCTGTGACGAAGGCATCCAGCCGGCCCGTCTCGATCGCATCACGCAAACCGGCCATCAGGCGCTGATAGTAGCGCAGGTTATGCACCGTATTGAGGTGAGAACCCAGAATTTCGTTGCACTTGTCCAGGTGGTAAAGGTAGGCGCGGCTGTAATTCCGGCAGGTATAGCAGTCACAGTCCGGGTCCAGCGGCCCGGTATCTTCACGGAATCTTGCATTGCGCAGCCGTAACACCCCTTGCGAGGTAAACAGGTGGCCATTGCGGGCGTTGCGGGTGGGCATGACACAATCGAACATATCCACGCCGCGCCGCACCGCCTCGACCATGTCTTCCGGCGTCCCCACACCCATCAAATAGCGTGGTGCGTCGGCCGGCAGTGCCGGATCCAGGGTATCGAGCACCCGGATACGTTCCTCGTGCGGCTCACCCACCGACAGACCACCAATGGCATAGCCGTCGAAGCCAATGTCTGTCAGCCCGTGCAGGGATTCCAGCCGCAGATCCGGGTACATGCCACCCTGCACAATCCCGAACAGCGCCGCCGCGGAATCCCCGTGCGCTTCACGGCTGCGTTGCGCCCAGCGCAGAGACAGTTGCATGGAATCGCGCGCCTGCTCGACGCTGGCCGGGTACGGCGTGCACTCATCAAAGATCATCACGATATCGGCACCCAGCGCGCGTTGTACCTGCATGGACTGTTCCGGCCCGAGGAACACCTTGTCGCCATTCACCGGTGAACGGAATTCCACCCCCTGCTCGGTAATCTTGCGCATTTCACCCAGGCTGAACACCTGAAAACCACCCGAGTCGGTCAAAATCGGCCCCTGCCAGTGCATAAAGTCATGCAGATCACCGTGAGCGCGGATAATGTCCGTTCCCGGGCGCAACATGAGGTGAAAGGTATTGCCCAGCAGAATCTGTGCGCCGGTCTCCGTCACCTGTTCCGGGCGCATGCCTTTTACCGTGCCGTAGGTACCCACCGGCATAAATGCCGGCGTTTCAACGACACCTCGCTGGAAAGTGAGTCGGCCACGGCGGGCGCGACTGTCTTTATTTATGAGTTGGTATTGCATAAGCGTAAAAACATGGCGTCACCATAGCTGAAGAACCGGTAGTGCTGTTCAACGGCGTGACGATAGGCGGCCATCACCGGTTCAAACCCGGCAAAGGCACACACCAGCATCAGCAAGGTTGACTCCGGCAGGTGAAAATTGGTCAGCATCGCATCCACGGCGCTGAACGTGTAGCCCGGTGTAATGAATAACCGGGTATCGCCACTGAAAGGCCTGAGCACTCCGCCCTGAACGGCACTCTCAAGGCTGCGTACCACCGTGGTTCCGACGGCCACTACCCGGCCACCGCGCGCACGTGTCTGCTCAACAGCTTCGCACACAGCAGCGTCAACCGTAACCTGCTCGGCGTGCATGATATGCTCGTCGAGATGATCGGCCCGCACCGGCTGGAAGGTGCCGGCACCGACGTGCAATGTGACATAAGCGGTACGGACATGACGCGCTGCCAGTGCATCCAGCAGCAGCCGGTCAAAATGCAGGCCGGCGGTAGGCGCCGCCACGGCGCCGGGATGTTTCGCAAAAAGCGTCTGGTAGTCGTCATGATCCACCCGCTCATCAGCACGTTCGATATACGGCGGCAAAGGCACGTGACCCCAACATTCGAGAAGCTCCAGCAGCGGAACCTCACCGGCGAAGTGCAGGCTGAACAGGTCGCCCTCCCGCCCCGTCACCTCAACCTCCAGTTCAGCCTCCGCCAACAGCAGCCGGCTGCCTGGCTTTGGTGATTTGCTGGAACGCACATGCGCCAGCGCCCGCCGGTCATCCAGCACACGCTCGATCAGCACCTCGACCTTGCCCCCGCTGGGCTTTTTTCCGTACAGACGGGCAGGAATGACCCGGGTATTATTGAACACCAGCAAATCGTCAGGGTTCAGCAGCTGTGGAAAATCTTCCATGCGGCGATCACTGATGCTGCCATCCGTCCCCAGATCCAGCAGGCGGCTGCTGTGCCGTGGCCGCGCCGGATGACTGGCGATGCGCTCGGGTGGAAGGTGGTAACGGAAGTCCCGGGTTTTCATGGCGCGGCATGTTAGCACAGTGCTTGCTTGCGGCAGGCTCAGGAATCCTTATACTGGCGCGCCTGTGCCGGGGTGGCGGAACTGGTAGACGCGCCGGATTCAAAATCCGGTTCTGGCAACAGAGTGTGGGTTCGATTCCCACCCTCGGCACCACCTTCAAATTCTGATGGAGACAGCATGTCCGGAACCCGTTTTGCCCTTGAAGTCCAACCCGAACTTCCGGAAAAGCTGGCCCGCCTCAGCGAGCTGGCCAACGACCTGCTGTACAGCTGGGATCGCAGCGTACGCTCGCTGTTTTTCCGACTCGACCACGCCCTCTGGGAGAGTTCCGGACACAACCCGAAAGTTTTCCTGCGCCGGGTTTCGCAACAACGGCTCGACGAAGCCGCTGAAGACCGTATCTACGTTGAAGCCTACAACCGCGCCCTGTCGACCTACGACACCTACCTGGGCGAACGCCAGCGCAGCAGCATCGACAAGTACCTGAATCCGAAAAAAGACCTGGTCGCCTATTTCTGCGCCGAATTCGGCCTGCACGAAAGCCTGCCGATCTACTCCGGCGGCCTCGGTATTCTTGCTGGCGACCATTGCAAGGCCGCCAGCGACCTGGGCATCCCGTTTGTCGCCGTCGGCCTGCTGTACCGGCAGGGCTACTTCATCCAGACCATCGACGAGCACGGTAACCAGGTTGCGCATTACAACACCACCGAGTTTGGCCAGCTTCCGCTCACACCCGCCTGTAACGAAAGTGGCGAGGAATTGCATGTTGCCGTTGATTTCCCGGGCCGCCCGGTACGCTTGAAGCTGTGGCAGGCACGCGCCGGCCACATCAAGCTGTACCTGCTCGACAGCGACCTGCCGGAAAACAGCGAAGCCGACCGTGCGATTACCTACCAGTTGTACGGTGGTGATATCAACACCCGTATACAACAGGAGATTGTGCTCGGCATCGGTGGCGTACGCGCCATACGCGCACTGGGCATGGAACCGACTGCCTGGCATATCAATGAAGGCCACGCGGCCTTCCAGGTGCTGGAGCGCTGCCGCGAACTGGTCAGCTCCGGGCTGGACTTCGCCAGCGCGCTCGAACAGGTTGCAGCGGCAACGGTCTTTACCACGCACACGCCGGTACCGGCCGGCCATGACATCTTTGACCATAGCCTCATCTCCAGCTATTTCGATGATTATATCCCGCAACTTGGCCTGTCCATGGAGGCTTTCCTGGAGCTTGGCACCAGTCCGTCCAACCAGGGCGGCTTCAACCAGACCGTGCTGGCCCTGCACGGCTCGCGTTTCCACAACGGCGTGAGCAAAATTCACGGTGAAGTCGCCTCACAGATGGAAGGCTATGTCTGGCCACAAATTCCCTACCGTGAAAACCCCATGCGCCACGTCACCAACGGCGTACACGTGCAGACCTTCCTCGCCTACGAATGGAGCAATCTGTATGACATGCGCTTTGGTATGGAATGGCGTAACGAGCTGCTCAACGAGGACTACTGGGAACGCATCGAGGAAATTCCCGACCACAGCTTCTGGAGCCTGCGCCAGTCACTCAAGTCGGAACTGCTCAACCAGGTACGCCGCCGCGTGGTGCTGCAATGCCGGCGTAATCGCTGCGGCGAAGCGCATATCGACCGCGTCACGCGACTGCTCAGCCCGCACGAATCCGATATCCTGACCATCGGTTTTGCGCGTCGCTTCGCCACCTACAAACGCGCCACCTTGTTGTTCTCCGATCCCGAACGGCTGGCGCGTTTGCTCAATGACCCCAAACGCCCGATGATGCTGATCTTCGCCGGCAAAGCGCACCCCAGCGACCTGCCCGGTCAGCAACTGATCCAGGTAATCCACGAGTTCGCCCGGCGACCAGAGTTCATCGGCAAGATCCTGCTGCTGGAAGGTTACGACCTGTCACTGGCACGGCGGCTGGTCTCCGGCGTCGATGTGTGGCTGAACACGCCGGAATACCCGATGGAAGCCAGCGGCACATCCGGACAAAAGGCCGGCCTGAATGGCGTGATCAACCTGAGCGTACTGGACGGCTGGTGGGGCGAAGGCTACAACGGCGAGAACGGCTGGGCCATCACCTCGCACGACAGGCACTATGACGCCGCTTTCCGCAACCAGGAAGAAGCCAATGAATTGCTGGACATCCTTGAACACCAGGTGATCCCGCTCTACTACGACCGTAACGGCCATGGCTTTTCGGAAGGCTGGGTACACATGTCCAAGCAGTCCATGAAGTCCGCGTTACCAAAGTTCAACTCGCAGCGCATGGTCATGGACTATATCAAGGGCTTCTACGGGCCGGCGGCCAAACAGGGCCGCAAACTGGCAAAAAACCGCTCCCATGGCGCAAAAGAACTCGCCGCATGGAAGCACAAAATCAATCAGCTGTGGTCATCCGTATCGCTGCGCCGTATCGACCACTCACCACAGGCGGTAAAAGCCGGCGAGCATTTTCGTATCGAGATTGCCGCACAACTCGGTGAACTCACCCCCGGCGACGTGCGTCTGGAATGCCTGATTGGCCGGGAAGATGAGCACCAGGAATTTGTTGCGATCGAGTATGTCGGCTTTACTGCGGAAGGCCAGCTGGATACCGGGGAGACACGCTTCGTGCTGGATCTTGATCCGCCCCTGCCAGGTCTGCAGCATTTCCAGATCCGCATCTATCCCCACCATGAGCTGCTGAGTCACCGTTTCGAGACGGGGTGCATGATCTGGTTATAGGGGCGGCTAGCGCTCGGCCTGCTTTTTCACCTGCCTGAGCTTCTCGTCGTTGTCGCAAAAATCGGCCTGATCACCAACACCCTCATCCAGCAACTGGTCGCATTCGCGGGTATTGGCGCAATCGGAACAGCGTT
>CAYYAP010000021.1:0-7309 GCA_964469575.1 uncultured Thiohalobacter sp. | reverse complement strand
CCCTCATCCAGCAACTGGTCGCATTCGCGGGTATTGGCGCAATCGGAACAGCGTTTCATCTGGTCGCGAATATCCAGTACCGGCTGGCTATGCAGGTAGCTGGCCTGATCAATGCCGTGAATCCCCAGCATCCTGCCCAGTCTCAGGAATGACAGCTGCCTTGCGATACCCTGTCGATAACGTATGCCCGCACGCAGGTTACGAACGATGGCCACGACCAGGAACAACAGGAAAGCCCCTGCTAGCACAACAAAAAACCCGGCAATGGCGGTGGAAAAAATATTCATTTCAGCTGACCGATCGTTCCCTTATAAATAAACATCGGCATAGCAACAGAATTCCTCAGCGTGTGACTTGATCTTTGTCAACAAACCGGTAAATAACACCTTCGACTCGCAAGGTGGGATGGATCAGGCACGGCCATACAATTGCACCCAGGCTTTCAACCGTTCGCTGTGTTCCGGCAGTAACTGCTCCCGGTCAAACCGCCACTGCCAGTGACCTTCGGCGACACCCGGGACATTCATCCGGTGTGAAGCATCGAGACCAAGCACATCCTGCATGGGCAACACCGCGAGTCGCGCCACCGACGCCAGCGCCGCGCGCACCAGCGGCCAGGGCATGGGATCCGCCTCGATGCCGAGATAATTCCGCACAAAATGACGCTGCTCATCTGACAGCTCCTGGTACCAGCCCAGGGAGGTGTTGTTATCGTGGGTGCCGGTATACACGACAGAAAGTGGCTCGTGGTTGTGCGGGAGGTAAGGGTTATCCGGTGAACCATCAAAGGCAAACTGCAGGATTTTCATCCCCGGCAAACCAAACTGCCTGCGCAGCGCCGTCACTTCAGGCGTGATGACACCCAGGTCTTCAGCGACCAGCGGCAAGCCGTCAAATGCTTTTCTGACAGCTTCAAAAAAATCCGCCCCCGGACCGCTTACCCAGCGACCCTCAACGGCCGTGTCGGCGGCGGCATCGATTTCCCAGTAGGCCTCGAAGCCGCGGAAATGATCGATGCGCATCAGGTCGAACAATTCCAGCTGGGTGCCAATACGATTCAGCCACCAGCGGTAGCCGTCACGCGCCATGGCCTCCCAATCGTAGTGCGGGTTACCCCAGCGCTGCCCGGCCTCGGAGAAATAGTCCGGCGGGACACCCGCGACAACTTTCAGTCTGCCTGCCTCATCCAGCTTGAACCAGCGTCGGTCAGCCCAGACTTCAGCACTGTCGTAGGCGACAAAAATCGGAATATCGCCAAACAGCAGGACACCACGATCATTGGCATAACGGCGCAGCTGCGTCCATTGCTGAAAAAACAGGAACTGTTCAAAGCGGGCGCGCTCCATGGCACTGGCAAGCCGCTTGCGCGCCTCCTTCAGTGCATCGGCTTCACGATTACGTAATGGTGCCGGCCAGTCAAACCATGCACTGTGATTAAACTCGTCACGCAACGCCTGGTACAGCGCAAAATCGTCCAGCCAGCCGGCGTGTTGTTCGCTGAAGGCATCCAGCGAAGCGTGCGCCTCACTGTCCGCGTGACCCAGAAAACCGTTATACGCTGCGGCCAGGCGCACCTTTCGCTGCGCATCGATGTCCTGTTGCGGTTCCAGGCTCGCGTCATCGAGCCAGCCGGCGTCAACCAGCCGTTGCAGACTGATCAGCCGGGTGTCCCCGGCATGCACCGAAAGACACTGGTAGGGCGATCTGTCGCTGTGGGTGGGACCCAGCGGCAACATTTGCCACAGGCTGACCCCGCATTCCACCAGGAAATCGATGAAGCGGTAAGCCTCCGCACCCAGGTCGCCGCTGCCCACACCGCCCGGTAAGGAGGTCGGGTGCAACAGCACACCCGCACGCCGACGTTCAAAAGGATCCATGCAAGCCGCCTCCTTGCGGTTCAGTCACGCGCCTGCCCCTGGCGCATGACGCCACCCAGGCTCGGTTGGCCGCTACCATGCGCAAAGGTATGCGCCAGGTATTCCGGGGCTTCCTTGCCGATGAGTTGATAAAGATTGGAGAGATGCATGCGGAACAGGCTCTCGAAGTCACTGACCGAGTCGGCCGGATTGTAGTCACCAAACCACCAGAACCAGTCCGAACCTTCACAGATGGCCAGTTGAAGTTCTGCGGCGACTACCTGGTCACTGTCGAGACGGCCGGATGCGCAGGCTTCATCGAACGCACATTTGGCATCACCCAGCATATCCCAGCCACGGTTCTTGTCCCGATCGCCGATCCAGGTTGAAAAGGTGCCATACACCCAGGAGCCACTGACCATGTCGGACAGCGAACCGATCTCGACACCTTCATCAAGGCACTCGGAGAAGGTGGCCAGTTTGAGTGTCGGATGCGCTGCCAGCGTCTTGTACAGGGTGCGCAGGAAATAGTAGCCGTTTTCCGGGAAGTGCTCCCAGGCATTTTCGCCGTCGAGGATAATCGGCAGGGCCAGTTTGCGGCCTTCATTCGCTTCGGCAATCTCTTCGAGGTGATGGATAAAGTTGGCCACCGCATCGTCTGCGTGCCAGGTGGAATACTCGAAACCGATCTTGTCGGAGAGATTGTCGTCACGGAAAAAACACGCCAGCTTTCCACCGCCTGTCCGGTAACCCTTCAGCACGGCATCCCCGGCGGCGGCCGCCTTGTCACCCTCGCTCTTGCGCAGGCTGTTGCGCAGTACGGTCTCGCCACTGGCGGCCCAACGGAAACCGTGTTGTTCAAACACATCCAGCGCCGCTTTGCTGACACTGCCTTCCGACGGCCAGCACCCCGCCGGCTTGCGCTGGAAATACTGCTTGAATACGTTAAGCCCCTCGCGGATATGCCAATGGACACGTTCCTCACCACCGGGATAGGTCTTCAACTCCGGCAATTCCGCATCGGGCATGGCGTCGCGGGCGCTTTCGATATCCAGCAACAGCGGCACAATCGGGTGGGCATAGGGCGTCATCGACAGTTCGACCTGGCCTTGATCCGCCAGCAAGGCATAACGGTCAATAATACCGGATAGCAATTCGCCGATCAGCACCAGCAGTTCACGCCGGTCGTGCAGGGAGAAACTATTACCCTGCTCCTGCCAGCGCTGCACACGAATATCATCGCGGCGCACCGTCTCCGCGATCCAGCCCAGGTGGTACCAGAACACCAGGTCGGAAAGAAACTGGTCACCGACATAGACGATGTCATCACAGTGCTTGCAAAAATGGTCTGCCAGACTGGCCAGGCGCTTGTAGGCCGGGAAGCGGTCGATGACGCGCTGACGATTCACGCGCAGGCAACTGCTGACCAGATCGGCACGCTGCTGGATATGCGTCGGCAGGACCGGCGCCACCAGCGCGGCCAGTAACGGGTCACGAATCGCCTTGTGGTCACGCAGATAGCCGCTGACCTGCGCCGCATAATCATCGAGCTGCTCCAGCAGAACGGGCGCGAAATTCACCACGGCCTTCGCACCCGGCACGGCTTCGATATGCGCCGCCATATCCACGTAGTCCTTGATGGCGTGCAGGTAGGTCCAGGGCAACTTGTACTCGCCGCTGATCAGGTCACAGTACTGTGGTTGATGCATGTGCCAGCACAGCACGACGCGTAATCCGTTTTTGGCCTTTTTAACGCGCATGGTGCAATTCCTGGCCGAGCATTTCCGGCGTCACCAGCACTACGCCTCCCGGCGTCACGTGAAAGCGTTCTGCATCGGCCGCCGCATCCTCACCGATCACGGTGCCTTCCGGGATACAGCAACCCTTGTCGATAACCGCATTATGGATTCGGCAACGGCGTTCAACCATCACATCCGGTAACACGACAGCACTTTCCAGCAACGAGAATGAGTCCACGCGCACATTGGAAAACAACAGGGAATGTTTGACATGCGCGCCGGAAATCACACAGCCGCCCGATACCATGGAATCTACCGCCATGCCGCGCCGGTCGTCATCGTCAAAGACGAACTTGGCCGGGGGCATCTGCTCCTGGTAGGTCCAGATCGGCCAGTCCTCGTCATACAGGTTCAGTTCTGGGGTTACACCGATCAGCTCCAGGTTGGTCGCCCAGAAAGCGTCTACTGTCCCGACATCCCGCCAGTAGGCCTGGCTGCCGCTCTGTGCATCACGAAACGGGTAACTGAACACACGATAGGATTTGATGATGGCGGGAATAATGTCATGCCCGAAATCATGGCTTGATGACGGGCTGTCGGCGTCCTTGATGAGCTGTTCGTACAGAAAGTCGGTGTTAAAAACGTAGATACCCATCGATGCCAGCGCCTTGTCTGTACTTCCCGGCAAGGGCGTTGGGTTGTCGGGCTTCTCGTCAAACTCCAGCACCTTGCCCGCCCCATCCACCGTCATAATGCCAAAGGCCTGCGCCGTTTCCAGATCGACTTCCAGGCAACCCACTGTCATGTCTGCGCCATGTTCAACGTGCTGCGCAATCATCGGTCCATAGTCCATCTTGTAAATATGGTCGCCGGCAAGAATCAGTACATACTCCGGTTTGTGGCTGCGAATGATATCGAGGTTCTGGTAGACGGCATCCGCCGTACCGGCATACCAGGAGGATTCGATACGTTGCTGTGCCGGCAGCAGCTCGACAAATTCACCGAATTCGCCACGCAGGAAACTCCAGCCGCGTTGCAAATGGGTTAACAGGGAATGCGCCTTGTACTGCGTCAATACGCCGACACGGCGAATCCCCGAGTTAAGGCAGTTGGATAACGGGAAGTCAACGATGCGGAATTTCCCCCCGAAGGGAACCGCCGGTTTGGCGCGCCAGAGGGTCAGTTGCTTGAGGCGTGAACCGCGACCTCCCGCCAGAATCAGTGCCAGTGTGTCGCGCGTCAGACGACTGACGAAACGCGGCGTGGAAACAGTGCCCATTTAATTCCTCCGAACCGGCTATACAGGATGGTGGCTATGGTACCATCTGTGCAGCCCACGGAAAGCCAAACAGGTTTTATGAATAGAGACACTCACTCTATGGCGTCAAAAGCACAACGCCCTGCCACCGCCACACCTTCCCTGCCCGAAGCGTTACAACGTATTGTTGACGCACGGCACCACAACCCGTTTGAAGTGCTGGGACGGCGTGAAGCAGCGGGCGGGCAGACCCTGGTACGCGCCTTTATGCCCTGGTGCAAAACCGTTCGACTGGCTGACAACAATACCGTACTGCAACGCATTGAGGGCACTGACCTGTTCGAATGGCGTGGAGACGGCAACGGGCTGCCGGAGCATTACCGACTGGCCTGGACCGACAATGACGGTGTCGAATGGTCAGAATACGACCCCTACACCTTCCCGCCCCAGGTCGGCGACCTGGATCTGCACTGGTTCAGTGAGGGGCGTCACCTGCATGCCTACCGCTTTCTTGGCGCGAATTTCCGCGAAATTGACGGCATCGACGGCGTCCTGTTTGCTGTCTGGGCACCTAACGCGGAGCGCATCAGTGTCATTGGCGACTGGAACCGCTGGGATGGACGTCGCCACCCGATGCGGGTCCGGGGCGGCAGCGGCGTCTGGGAGCTGTTCATCCCCGGCATCAGCACACACAGTTATTACAAGTTCGAGATCCGCAACCGTGAACACGGCACCATCCATGTCAAAAGTGACCCTTATGGCAAGGCGTTCGAACTACGGCCGGGTAACTCCTCCGTGGCGATGCGCGCCGGCGAGCACCACTGGCAGGATCAGACCTGGATGGAGAACCGCCGCGACAATGACTGGCTACACGCGCCCATGTCGATCTATGAAGTACACCTGGGCTCATGGCAACGTGATGAACAGGGCCAGTTTCTTAACTACCGTGAACTGGCCAAACGCCTGGTCAGCTGGGTCAGCGAGCTGGGTTTCACCCACATTGAACTACTACCCGTCACCGAGCACCCTTTCGACGCCTCCTGGGGCTATCAAACGACGGGCTACTTCGCCGCCACCAGCCGTTTCGGCAGCACCGATGATTTTCGCTGGTTTGTGGATCACTGTCACCAGCACGGTATCGGCGTACTGCTCGACTGGGCGCCCGGACACTTTCCCAAGGATGACTGGGCGCTGGCGCGCTTTGACGGCAGTCCGCTCTATGAACATGCTGACCCGCGCCGGGGCGAACACCGCGAATGGGGTACATTGATTTTTAACTACGGTCGCAATGAAGTCAGGAATTTCCTGCTCTCCAGCGCCATCTTCTGGCTGGAGGAAATGCATATCGATGGTCTGCGCGTCGATGCCGTAGCGTCAATGCTGTACCTTGACTATTCGCGCGACCCCGGCGACTGGATACCCAACGAATACGGTGGCCGCGAAAACCTGGAAGCGATCCACTTCCTGCGCCACCTGAACCAGATCACACACAGTGAACAACCTGGCAGTGTGGTCATTGCCGAAGAATCCACCGCCTGGCCGCAGGTTACCCGGCCGGTTGATGTTGGCGGACTCGGTTTCAGCATGAAGTGGAACATGGGCTGGATGCACGACACCCTGCAATATATGAGCAAGGAGCCGGTACACCGCAAGTTTCACCACAACCAGCTCACCTTCGGCCTGTTATATGCCTTCAACGAAAACTTTGTACTACCCTTCTCGCACGATGAAGTGGTACACGGCAAAGGTTCCATGCTCGACAAGATGCCTGGCGACACCTGGCAGCGCTTTGCCAACCTGAGGCTGCTGTACACGTTCATGTATAGCTACCCCGGCAAGAAACTGTTGTTCATGGGGAATGAGTTCGGTCAATATGCCGAGTGGGATGCCGAGTCTGCACTCGACTGGCACCTGACGGAAGATGCCCGGCATGCCGGCATAAAACAACTACTGGGTGACCTCAACCAGTTGTACCGCTACGAACCCGCCCTGCACCAGTTCGATTTCGACGCCGAGGGATTCCGCTGGATCGATTGCAATGATGCCGCCAACTCGATGCTCAGCTATGTGCGTCGCTCGTCCGGACAGACCGCTATTTCACTACTCAACTTCACTCCCGTGCCACGCCAACGCTTCCGTCTTGGCGTACCCGAGCACGGCAACTATCACCTTGCGCTCAATTCCGATGCCGGCTTCTATTCCGGTAGCGACATGCCGGTGCAAAGTGACTATCAGAGCGAATCCGTGCCCTGGATGAACCAGCCTGAATCCATCGTCATTGATATTCCGCCACTGGCCGGGCTAATCCTGCTGAAATAGTGAAAAACCGCCAGCATTAACTATAATGTGGGTTAATGGCGCTGATGAACATGAAACAGAGTTGGCTGAATTTTTACCCACCTGTAGGAGCGGGCTTGCCCGCGAACAGCAGCGGATTCGCGGGCAAGCCCGCTCCT
>CAYYAP010000020.1:11637-27184 GCA_964469575.1 uncultured Thiohalobacter sp. | reverse complement strand
GGAAGAGCTTGCTTGATCAGAAGTTGAAGCATTTCCGTAGCAACATCCACCAACCATCTGATTTCTAATTTAAACCTCATTTTTTATCCAGGCGGTAATTTCACCGCTCCTGCCCACCTTCGCTAAGTATCTGTCCGCAAAGAAAGATTTTTCATTTCTTGCCTTGACAAGGGGGTGATTTGCTACCTATAGTGTCGAGAAGTGGGATTTGGTGGAATATAGTGGAAAAAAGAGGGGGCTGAGGGGAATCTAGTGTTCCGTGGCGGCAGTACAGTCAAGCTCGATACCAAGGGACGGATGGCGTTGCCAACCCGTTACCGTGGTGAGATCAGCGAGCGTTACGAAGGCCGCCTGGTGGTGACCGTCCACGATGACGGCTGTCTGTTGCTGTATCCCCAGCCCGAGTGGGAGCAGATCGAGCACCGCCTTATCAATATCCCCAACCAGGACCGCCGCACGCGCGATATGCAGCGCATGCTGGTCGGTTACGCCACCGAGGTCGAAATGGACAGTCACGGGCGCATCCTTCTGGCGCCGCGCCTGCGTGAGTTCGCGACGCTCGACAAGACGGTCGCGCTGGTCGGTGTCGGCAAGAAATTCGAGATCTGGAACGAGGAAACCTGGGCGAAGATCGGCAGCGGCTGGATGGATGGTCGTGCAGACGATGGCGATATGCCGCACCCGCTCGAATCGCTGACGCTGTAGCGGCAATGGTTAGCGAGCATCAACCGGTACTGTTGGCAAGGGTACTGGAAGCACTTCGGGTGAAACCGGACGGCATTTATATCGACGGAACCTTTGGGCGTGGCGGACATGCGGCAGCGTTACTGGGAAAGCTGGGTCCTGAGGGCAGCTTGCTCGCTTTTGACAAGGACCCCGATGCACTGGCTTATGCGGCCAGTCGGTTTTCCGCTGAGGCGCGTTTGCTGATGCGCGAAGGGAGTTTTGGCAATTTGGCGACTGAAGTGTCTGCGCTGGGCTGGCAGGGGCGAGTGGATGGAATCATGTTTGATCTTGGCGTGTCATCGCCACAGCTTGATGATGCGGATCGTGGTTTCAGCTTCCAGCAGGCAGGCCCGCTGGATATGCGCATGAATCCACATGCCGGTATCAGTGCTGCCGAGTGGTTGGCTCAGGCGCCGGAGCGGGAGATCGCCGATGTGCTGTGGAAATACGGTGAGGAGCGTTTCTCACGACGTATCGCGCGCGCTGTCGTGAATCGTCGGGATGAATCCCCGATCACCACCACCGTGCAGCTGGCTGGGCTGATTGCGGCAGCGGCACCGAGCCGTGAGCGTCACAAACACCCGGCCACACGCAGTTTCCAGGCGATACGTATTTTTATTAACCGTGAGCTGGAAGACCTCGAAGCGGCTTTGCCACAGGCGGTTGAAGCGCTCGCGCCGGGCGGCCGGCTGGCCGTGATCAGTTTTCATTCGCTCGAGGATCGTATCGTTAAGCGTTTCATTCGCGATCAGCATCGTGGACCACAGTTGCCTCCCGACCTGCCGGTGATACCGGAAGCTTATGCGTCGAAACTCAGGCCTGTCGGTAAACCGATCCGTGCCAGCGAAGCCGAGATTGCGGCTAACCCGCGCGCACGTAGTGCGGTATTGCGTGTGGCGGAGCGTGTGTCGTGAAGGCCGTTGTATTTCCGCTGCTGCTGGTCGCGGTGATTGCCAGCGCGATGGGTGCCGCCTGGTCACGCCATGAAAGCCGCAAGCTGTTTAGCGCGCTGCAACAACTCGAGAGTGAGCGCGATGCCATGAATGTTGAATGGGGTCAGTTGCAACTGGAGCAGAGCACCTACACCACGCACGGCAAAATCGAGGCGGCCGCCCGTGAACGTCTGGGGATGCGAAACCCCGGGACAAAACAGGTAATGATTCTGGAGCCATGACACACAAGACACCTATCCGTCGGGGACGGCGCTTTGTATTGATCGGGCTGATGCTGGGGGGCTTCCTGGTACTTGCCGGGCGCAGCGCGCAGTTGCAGCTGGTGGATCAGGCCTTCCTCCAGGAGCAGGGCGATGCACGCCATTTGCGCGTGGTACAGGTGCCGGCACACCGGGGCATGATCGTCGATCGTAATGGCGAACCGCTGGCGATCAGCACGCCGGTGCAGTCGGTCTGGGTGAATCCGCAGGAGCTGGTGGCTTCGCCCGGCGAGCTGTCGCAGGTGGCGGATTTGTTGGCGCTGGATGCGGACAGGCTGCAGCGTTTGATCGGACAGCGTAAGGATCGCGAGTTCGTCTACCTGCGCCGGCATATCCCCCCGGACCGGGCTCAGCAGGTGATGGCGCTGAGTGTGCATGGTATCTACCTGCAGCGCGAGTACCGGCGTTATTACCCGGCGGGAGAGGTTGCCGGGCACCTGATTGGTTTTACCAATGTGGATGACCGTGGCCAGGAAGGGCTGGAGCTGGCCTACGACGACTGGCTGAGCGGTGAGCCGGGCGCCAAGCGTGTGCTCAAGGATGGTCGACGACATATTGTCGAGGACGTGGAAAATATTCGTTCCGCCCGCCCGGGCAAGGCGCTGACGCTCAGTATTGATCGTCGTATCCAGTACCTGGCGTACCGTGAGTTGAAAGCCGCCGTGCATCAGCAGCATGCGCGTTCCGGGTCCGTTGTCGTACTCGACAACCACACCGGCGAAGTGCTGGCGCTGGTTAACCAGCCTTCTTTTAACCCGAATAATCGCAAGCGACTGAAACCGTACAAGATGCGTAACCGCGCGGTGACCGATGTGTTCGAGCCAGGCTCGACGATGAAGCCGTTCATTATCGCCGCTGCGTTGCAAACCGGTAAATACCAGGCCAGTACGCGCATCAATACATCGCCGGGCCTGTTTCAGGTCGGCGTGCATACCATTCGGGACATGCATAACTACGGCGTGCTGGACCTGACCGGGGTTATTCGCAAGTCCAGCAATGTGGGCGCCAGCAAGATTGCCCTGTCACTGAAGCCGAAAACCTTGTGGGGTTTTTTATCCCATGCCGGCTTCGGTGTCTCGACGGGTAGTGGCTTCCCCGGGGAGGCGGACGGACACCTGGCCAACTACCCGCGCTGGCGTGATATCGACCAGGCGACACTGTCCTATGGCTATGGTCTGTCTGTGACGGCGATGCAGTTGGCGCAGGCGTACAGCGTGTTTGCCAACGATGGCTACCGGGTGCCGGTGACGCTGTTGCGACGCAAAGGGCAGCCGGAACACAAGGTGGTTTATTCCCCGGAAGTGGCGCGCAGTGTGCGTCATATGATGGAGGCCGTGGTACACAAGGGCGGAACGGCGGTAAAGGCCGCTGTGCCCGGCTACCGGGTCGCAGGCAAGACGGGTACGGTGTACAAGTCGGTGGCTGGCGGGTATTCGGATGACCGGTATATCGCCGTGTTTGCCGGTATGGCGCCGGTCACTCACCCGGATCTGGTGATCGCGGTGATGATCAATGAGCCGCGTAACGGCCAGCACTATGGTGGCCTGGTCGCTGGCCCGGTGTTCTCACGCATCATGGCGGGGGCGCTACGCCTGCGCAATGTGACGCCGGATGATATTCCGCTGCTGCGTACTCAGTCGCACAGCCAGGATGGTCCGGCATGATGACAGCGCGCTGTACAGACACGGGCGTATACCTGGTCGATCTGCTGGCGGGGCTGGCCGGTGGCGCAGTACCTGCGGATATTGCCGTGCAGGGGTTGGCGGCAGACAGCCGGGCGGTCCGGGTCGGCGACCTGTTTATGGCCTGTAACGGTTTGCAGGCGCACGGATTGTCGTACTTGTCGCAGGCGATATCGCAGGGTGCGGTGGCGGTGGTGTACGAGCCGGAAGGCGCTGGAGGTTTTGAACATCAGCTTGCCGATGCCCCGGTACCGACCTTTGCCATGCCGGGCCTGTCACAGTACCTCGGTGTGATTGCAGATCGTTTCTATGCATCGCCTTCGCGTGAGTTGCATGTCATTGGTGTGACCGGCACCGATGGCAAGACCTCGGTCACGCATTTCATCGCACAGGCGCTGTCAACACCGGAAAAGCCGGCCGGTCTGCTGGGTACCCTGGGGTATGGCGTGTACGGTGCATTGAATGCGCCGACACACACCACGCCTGACGCCTTGCGACTGCAGGCCGAGCTGGCTGCACTGCGTGATCAGGGTGTGAAGCAACTGGCCATGGAAGTGTCTTCGCATGCACTGCACCAGTACCGTAGTGAAGGCATCCATTTTCACACGGCGGTGTTGACCCAGCTCAGTCGCGACCATCTCGATTACCACGGCAGCCTGGGCGCCTATGCCGGGGCCAAGCGTCGCCTGTTTCATTCGCCGGGCTTGCAGTGTGCCGTACTGAATGCCGGTGATGCCTTCGGGCGTGAGCTGGCGACAACACTGGCGAGTGATGTGCGTGTGATCAGCTGGCAGGCACAGGCGGCGGGGCCAAAGCCGCTTTCCGGCGAATGGCTGGCGTTGCGTTCGGTGCGCGCCCTGCCCACAGGTATTGCCTTGCAGGTGGACTCCAGTTTCGGCGAGGTAGAATTCGAAGCGCGCCTGCTGGGTGATTTCAATGCGGAAAACCTGCTTGCTGCACTCGGCGCGTTGTTAGCGGCAGGTCTGTCGCTGGACGACGCCGTGCAACGGCTTTCGCAGGTCACAACGGTGCCGGGGCGCATGGAATTATTCCGCGCGCCCGGTCAGCCCCGCGTTGTCGTGGACTATGCGCACACGCCCCATGCGCTGGAAACGGCATTGCAGGCTTTGCGCCCGCACTGTATGGGCAAACTGGTGTGTGTGTTTGGCGCCGGTGGTGACCGTGATGCCGGCAAGCGTCCGCAGATGGGCGCCGTGGCAGAACGCGATGCAGACCGTATGATTGTCACCAGTGACAACCCGCGCCACGAAGCGCCGCAGGACATTATGGCGCAGATTATCGCCGGCATGCGGCAGCCGCAAAGCGTTACCCGGATTGAAGACAGGGCGATGGCTATCGATGCAGCGCTGTCCGCTTCGAACGAAGACGACCTGGTGTTGATCGCGGGTAAGGGGCACGAAACGACCCAGCAGACCGGTGAGGAAAAAATACCTTTCAGTGACCGCGACAGCGTGGTGCGCTGGCTGAAGGAGCATGGCGCATGATGACGCTGGCCCTGTCCGAAGCCGCCCGGGTACTGGATGCCGTACAGCATGGCGCCGATGTCACCTTTGCCGGTCTGAGCACGGACACCCGCAGCCTCGGCAAAGGTAATCTTTTTGTTGCCCTGCAGGGACCGAACTTTGATGGACATGATTACCTGAAGCAGGCACAGCGACAGGGTGCGGTGGCGGCGACCGTCAGCCGCGTGGTCGAAACCGGCCTGCCGATGGTCGAGGTGGCGGACACGCGTATTGCGCTGGGACAGCTTGCGGCGCACTGGCGGTCGCGCTTTGACCTGCCCTTGATCGCAGTGACCGGCAGCAATGGCAAAACTTCGGTGAAGGAAATGCTTGCCGCCATCCTGGCGCCTTGTGGCGATACGCTGGTGACGCGCGGCAATCTGAATAACGATATCGGTGTGCCGTTGACCTTGTCGGGCCTGTCGTCGGCGCACCGTTACGCGGTAATAGAGCTGGGCGCCAATCATCCGGGTGAGATCGCCTGCCTGGCGGGTATCGCCAAACCGACCATTGGGCTGGTGAACAATGCCGCGCCGGCGCACCTTGAAGGCTTCGGTGATATCGAAGGCGTGGCGCGTGCAAAAGGCGAGTTATTCGAACAGCTGTCGGCTGACGGGGTTTGCGTCATTAATGCGGACGATGCGTATGCCGGGCTGTGGCGCTCCCTCGCGGGTTCGCGCAAGGTGATTGGTTTCGGGCTTGGCGCCGGTGCTGAGGTATACGCGACCTGGCAGGGTGATATGCGTGGCAGTGATATCTGTTTGCATACACCCTCAGGCCAGGTCGATTTCCACCTCCCGCTGCCCGGACGCCACAATGTCATGAATGCGCTGGCGGCGAGTGCCGCCGGTATCGCGCTGGGCCTGTCGGTGGACACGATTGCCCGTGGTTTGTCCGCTACGCATGCGGTGAGCGGGCGCTGGCAGCCGTGCGCGGGCCTGCATGGCGCGCAGATTATTGATGACACCTACAATGCCAATCCGGGTTCGCTGGGCGCTGCGCTGGAATTGCTGGCGAGCAGTGAGCGTGAGTGTTGGCTGGTACTGGGCGATATGGGCGAGCTTGGCGACACCGCCAGCGCCCTGCATCGCCAGATGGGTGAGCAGGCGCGGGATGCCGGCCTGAAGCATCTCTTTACACTGGGTCCACTGGCGGCATCGGCGGCCGAAGCGTTTGGCAACGGTGGTGAGGTATTCACCTCGATGGACACACTGGTGGAATGTCTGCGTGAGCGCCTGGCGCCCGGGATAACGCTGTTAGTGAAAGGCTCGCGTGCCATGCACATGGAACGCGTGGTCAATGCGCTGTGCAATCGAAACGGGGCGGCGGCCTGACATGCTGGTCTATCTCGCCGATTACCTGAGCCAGTTCAACAGTGGCTTTAATGTTTTCCAGTACCTGACGCTGCGCGCCATTCTCGGCGTGCTGACGGCGCTGTTGCTGTCGTTTGTTGTCGGGCCGGTGATGATCCGCCAGCTGAGTTTCCGCCAGATCGGACAGCAGATACGCGATGATGGCCCCGAGTCACACCTGTCCAAGGCGGGTACGCCGACCATGGGGGGTGCGCTGATCCTGGTGGCGATTGCGGTTTCTACCCTGCTGTGGGCAGACCTGGCCAACCGCTATGTGTGGGTGGTGTTGCTGGTTACGCTGAGCTTTGGCGCTATCGGCTGGGTGGATGATTACCGCAAGATTGTTTACGGCAACAGCAAAGGTCTGTCCGCCGGCGCCAAGTACAGCTGGCAGTCGCTGGTGGCCATTGTGACTGGCCTGTACCTGTATTACGCCGCCCAGTCCCCGGCGGAGACAACGCTGATCGTGCCCTTCTTTAAAGATGTGGCAATTCCGCTCGGTGGCTGGTACGTGCTGGTGGTTTACCTCGTGGTCGTCGGTTCCAGTAATGCCGTCAATCTTACCGATGGTCTCGACGGGTTGGCGATCCTGCCAACCGTGCTGATTGCCGGCGCGCTGGCGGTGTTTGTATATGCCACAGGTAATACCTATTACGCGAAATACCTGGGTATACCGCACATTCGTGAAATTGGCGAAGTGGTGGTGTTCTGCGGCGCCATTGTCGGCGCAGGGCTGGGTTTCCTCTGGTTCAATGCGTATCCGGCGCAGGTATTTATGGGTGATGTCGGTGCGCTGGCGCTGGGCGCCGCGCTCGGCATTGTGGCGATCCTGGTGCGGCAGGAACTGGTGTACTTCCTGATGGCCGGGGTGTTTGTCATGGAGACCGTATCGGTCATCTTGCAGGTGGCCTCATTCAAGCTGACAGGCCGGCGCATCTTTCGCATGGCGCCCTTGCATCATCATTTTGAACTGAAAGGCTGGCCGGAGCCGCGTGTCATTGTGCGGTTCTGGATTATTACGGTGATCCTGGTACTCAGTGGCCTGGCCACACTGAAGTTACGCTGAACGGGAGCGGGTATGGACGAGAAAAGTCAGATTGTACTGGTGGGTTTGACCTTTGCGGCGATTGCCGTGTTGCTGGTCATCCTTTGAAAGGTCACTAGAACGGGAATGTTGGCAGCAAAACACATGATGCAACAGGACACGCAACAGGCATTGCGTACGCTGGTGGTCGGTCTCGGCGTTACCGGCCTGTCGTGCGCGCGTTACCTGTCACGCAGCGGTGCTCCGGTGGCCGTCACCGACAGCCGCGAGCAGCCACCTGCGCTGGAGACCGTGCAACGCGAGTTACCGGATGTCGCACTGTTCCTTGGCGGTTTTGACGAGGACGCTTTCGCGCGTGCCGAACGTATTGTGTTAAGCCCGGGTGTTTCCCGGCGGGAACCGTTAGTGGCACAAGCGCGTGCGCGCGGTGTGGAAGTGTTCGGCGATATTGAACTCTTCGCGCGCCATGTCAGTGCGCCTGTGATTGGTATTACCGGTTCCAATGGCAAGAGTACGGTCACAACCCTGTTGGGTTTGATGGCGCAGCAGGCGGGTAAAACAGCCCGCGTAGGCGGCAATCTTGGTGTACCGGCGCTCGACCTGATTACCGATGATGAACCTGATCTGTATGTGCTGGAACTGTCCAGCTTCCAGCTTGAAACAGTGCAGAGTCTGAGCTGCCTGGCCGCCGTTGTGCTTAACGTCAGCCCGGATCACATGGATCGTTATGACTCGCTGGGTGACTATGCGGCCGCCAAGCAGGCCGTCTACCGGCATGCGCGTCTGCAGGTGGTGAATCGTGATGATGCGTATGCCGCCGCGTTGGCGCATGCCCAGGCGCCGGTGACAGGTTTTGGCCTGGGTGAGCCGGATGCCGGTGATTTTGGCTTGCGCAATAGAGACGGTGAGCCGTGGCTCGTGCATGGCGATACCGCGTTGATGCCAGCTGCCGACTTGCGCCTGCCGGGGCGGCACAATCTTTCCAACGCATTGGCGGCGCTGGCGCTGGGCGAAGCAGCCGGGTTCCCGGTCGAGGCCATGTTACAGGCCTTGCGGATGTTTCAGGGGCTTCCACACCGTACCGAGTGGGTGGGTGAGTACCAGGGTGTGCGCTGGTTTAATGATTCCAAGGCCACCAACATCGGGGCGGCACTGGCGGCCATACAGGGTTTCGAGGGTCCGCTGGTGCTGATTGCTGGTGGTCAGGGCAAGGGTGCGGACTTTTCCGAACTGGCAGCCGGTCTGGATGCGCGTGTGCGCCATGTGGTGTTGCTGGGTGAAGCGGCTGATGAAATCGCGGCTGCACTGCAGGGCCGGGTTGCTGTCAGCCGGGCGGCCGGTTTGCCGGAGGCGGTGCGGCTCGCGGCACAGCAGTCGCAGCCGGGTGATACGGTGTTGTTGTCACCGGCCTGTGCCAGTTTCGATCTGTTCAGCGGTTACCAGCAGCGTGGCGAACAGTTCGTGCAGGCCGTGCGGGAGCTGTTCGAATGAGCCTCGCCATGTTCTTGCCGGATATGCCCGCACGGCGCGGTGCGACCTGCCCGCAGCTGGATTTCCCCTTGCTGACGGCGGTAGCCATCCTGTTTTCACTGGGGCTGGTGATGGTGGCCTCGGCCTCCATGCCGGTCGCCGAGCGTCTGGGCCTTGGCACACTGCACTTTGCCATACGCCAGACGCTGTACCTGCTTATGGGTCTGGGGCTGGGTTTGCTGGTATTGCGTATACGGCTGGCCTGGTGGGAACAGGGCAGCCTGTTGTGTATTTTGCTGGCCATCCTGATGCTGGTCGCCGTCCTGGTGCCAGGCGTGGGTGTCGAGGTAAACGGCAGTACCCGCTGGATCAACCTTGCCGTGTTCCGTTTACAGGTGTCAGAGCCGGCCAAGTTGCTGTCGCTGGTCTATATGGCCGGTTACCTGGTGCGCCACGGCGAGGCGGTGCGTGAGACCGGCTCCGGGTTTATCAAACCGCTGACGCTGTTACTGGTGGCGGCGGTGTTGTTGTTGATGGAACCTGATTTTGGCGCCACGGTAGTCATGATGAGCACGGCGCTGGTGATGATGTTCATGGCGGGCGTCAGTCTGTGGAAGTTTGCCGGGCTGATCGGCGCGGCCGGCGCGGCGTTTGCGACTCTGGCGATCACCTCACCCTATCGCATGGAACGCCTGACAACCTTCCTCAATCCCTGGGCTGATCCTTTCAATAGCGGTTTCCAGCTGACCCAGTCATTGATTGCGATTGGCCGTGGGGAGTGGTTTGGCGTGGGCCTTGGCGCCAGCGTGCAGAAACTGTTTTACCTGCCGGAAGCGCATACCGATTTTGTGTTTGCCGTGCTGGCGGAAGAGCTGGGCCTTGTCGGTATCCTGCTGTTGCTCGGTCTGTATGCCTTCATTGTGTTGCGTGCTTACCATATCGCTTCAGTTGCCGAGCAGGGCGGTAACCCGTTTGCCGCCTACCTGGCCTATGGCATCGGCACCTGGCTGGGTTTGCAGGCGTTGATCAATGTCGGTGTGAATACCGGGTTGTTGCCAACCAAGGGACTCACGCTGCCATTGATGAGTTACGGGGGCAGCAGCATGCTGGTGACCTGCGTGGCGATCGCCATCTTGCTGCGTATCGATTACGAAACACGTTGCACGGTCAACAGCCTGCCGGCTTCCGGTGTCGCCATGCGTCCTCGCAGGAGCAAGCGATGAATCCGCGGCGACCGATCCTGATCATGGCTGGCGGAACCGGGGGGCATGTGTTTCCAGCACTGGCGGTGGCCGAGCAGTTGCGCGAAGGTGGCTGGCCGGTCGAGTGGCTGGGTACCCGGGCCGGGCTGGAGGCGCGCGTGGTGCCGGCTGCGGGTATTCCCGTGCACTGGATTCGCGTAAAGGGCTTGCGTGGCAAAGGGCTGTTGCGCCAGTTGCTGGCGCCGTTCATGGTGTTGTGGGCGCTGGCGCAGGCGGCGCTTGTGATCGGGCGTGTAAGGCCGGCGGCGGTGCTGGGTATGGGCGGCTTTACCACCGGCCCGGGTGGCGCGATGGCCTGGTTACTGCGCCGTCCCCTGTTGATCCATGAACAGAACTCGGTGGCCGGCCTGACCAACCGCTTGCTGGCGCCGCTTGCTCACCCGGTACTGGAGGCCTTCCCCGGTAGCCTTCCCAAAGCCATTCACACCGGTAACCCGGTACGTGCTGACATTGCCCGGGTAGCGTTTCATCCGCCTGACCTGGAGAACCGGCGCCCACGTTTACTGGTTGTTGGCGGCAGCCTTGGCGCGGCCGCCCTGAACGAGACCGTACCGGCGGCGCTGGCACGGCTGGAAGAGGCGCAGCGGCCGGAAGTCTGGCACCAGACCGGCTTGAAGTTAATCGACGCGGCCCGTGAAGCATATACGGCAGCCCGTGTCGAGGTGCGCCTTGATGCCTTTATTGATGATATGGCGCAGGCCTATCAATGGGCCGACCTGGTGTTGTGCCGCGCCGGCGCGCTGACGATTGCGGAGCTTGCGGCAGTCGGTGTGGCGTCCATTCTGGTGCCTTACCCCCATGCGGTGGACGATCACCAGACCGGCAATGCGCGTTACCTCGTCGAGGCAGGCGCCGCCCGTTTGTTGCCCCAGTCAGAGATGAGTGCCGAACGCCTGTGCGAGGAACTGGCGCTACTGAATCAACCGGGGCGACTTGTCGAAATGGCAAAATGCGCCCGGGATCGCGCCCTGCCGGATGCGGCGAAGCAGGTTGCCGCACATTGCATACGCGCCACTGGCTGGAAGGAGGCGGCATGATGACGGCCCCGCAGCAACCTCCCGCACAGCCGGATACCATGGGACGCATGCGTTGTGCCCATTTTGTAGGGATTGGCGGCGCCGGTATGGGCGGTATTGCCGAAGTGCTGTTGAACCTGGGTTACCAGGTGAGTGGTTCCGACTTGCGTGAGAATGCGGTGACCCGGCGCCTGGCGCTACAGGGCGCGCGCATCTGGCTTGGACACAGCGCAAGCCATGTCGCCGATTGTGACGTAGTCGTAGTATCGACGGCCGTTAACGAAGAAAACCCCGAGGTGAAAGCGGCGCGCGAACGTCGTATCCCGGTGGTGCCGCGCGCCGAGATGCTCGCCGAAATCATGCGCTTCCGTCATGGCATCGCCGTGGCTGGCACGCACGGAAAGACGACCACCACCAGCCTGGTGGCCAGCTTGCTGGCAGAGGGCGGGCTGGATCCCACCTATGTCATTGGTGGCCGTCTTAACAGCTCGAACAGCCACGCGCGCCTCGGCAGCAGCCGTTACCTGGTTGCCGAGGCGGATGAAAGCGATGCGTCGTTCCTGTACCTGCAACCCCTGCTTGCCGTGGTGACCAATATCGATGCAGATCACCTGTCGACCTACGAAGGTGATTTTCAACGCCTGCGCCAGACCTTCGTTGAATTTTTACATCATTTGCCTTTTTACGGTCTGGCGGTGTTGTGCGTGGATGATCCCAGTGTGCGCGATGTGTTGCCGGAACTGACCCGCCAGGTGCGCAGCTATGGCATCGACTCAGAGGACGCTGATATCCGTGCGCTGAACCTGCGTCAGCAGGGACAGCAGATGTGTTTCGATATTCACCAGCAGGGTTACCCGGTACTCAGCGTGGTGCTCAATATGCCCGGTCAACACAATGTGCTGAACGCACTGGCGGCGGTGGCGGTGGCGCGCGAGCTGGATGTCGAAGATGCCGCTATACAACATGCGCTGGAAACCTTCGCCGGTATTGGTCGACGCTTCCAGATGAACGGTGAAGTCGATATCGATGGCGGCCAGGTATTGTTGATCGATGACTATGGCCATCACCCGCGGGAGATTGCCGCCACACTGGCTGCCGTACGTAACGGCTGGCCGGATCGACGGCTGGTGGTGGCGTTCCAGCCGCATCGTTACAGCCGTACCTTTGATCTCTTCGATGATTTTGCGCAGGAGCTGGTTAACTGCGACCTGTTGCTGATTACCGAAGTGTATGCCGCCGGCGAATCGCCCATTACCGGTGCAGACGGACGGGCCCTTTGCCGTGCGGTTCGGGGCCGCGGCCGGGTTGACCCGGTATTTGTCGAGGATGTTGAAAGCTTGCCGGCAGTGCTGAAGGACTTGCTTCAGCCCGGCGATGTGGTGTTGACCCTGGGTGCCGGGTCCATCGGTGCAGTGGCTGCTGGTCTGCCGGCCGCACTGGGTGACAGTCAGGTGGAGGAACCATGAACTCTGACAACAGTCGTTTGCATTTCCATATGGGTTGCGGTGAGTGTCTGCAAAGTCGTCACCGGATTGTTCAGTGTGTCTCCGGTGTGCTGGTGCGAACCGAAGTGAAACCGGAATCCTGCAAATCGAAGCACGATGCTCGCCGCCGTGAAGCGGACAGGAGCTAATCATGATGACAGCCGAGTCGATGCCAGTGTTACGTGGTGAACTGAAATTCAATGAGCCCCTGTCCGCGTATACCAGTTGGCGCGTGGGCGGCCCGGCTGACCGTTGCTACCGGCCGGCAGACCTCGAAGACCTGCAGGCCTTTCTTGCCAGCCTGCCGGAACATGAGACGCTGGAATGGTTGGGTCTTGGTAGCAATGTGCTGGTACGCGATGGCGGTGTGCGCGGTACGGTGATTTTGCCCTTCGGCGGCCTCGATACCCTGGAGGTGCTGGAAAACCACAGTATACGGGCCGGTGCCGGTGTGGCCTGTAACAAGGTGGCGCGTTTTGCCGCGCGTGCCGGGTTAACCGGCGCGGAATTTCTTGCCGGGATTCCCGGCACCATGGGCGGTGCGCTGGCCATGAATGCCGGCGCTTTCGGTGGCGAGACCTGGCCGCTGGTCGCCAGAGTGGAAACACTGGATCGTCATGGTGAGCTTCACCTGCGCGATCGTAGTGACTTTGAGGTGTCCTACCGCTGTGTCACCGGCCTGCGCGATGAATGGTTTGTGTCGGCCGAGTTACAGCTTGAGCCTGGCGATGCGCAGGCGGCGCTGGAGCACATCAAGGTGTTGCTGGAGAAACGTGCTGCGACACAGCCAACCGGGGTGCCCAGCTGTGGGTCGGTATTTCGTAACCCGACCAATGAATTTGCAGCACGACTGATCGAGAGTAGCGGCCTCAAGGGTGAACGTATTGGTAACGCCCAGGTGTCCGAAAAGCACGCCAACTTCATTATCAACCTGGGTGAGGCGCGGGCCGAGGATATCGAGGCGCTGATTCGCTATGTGCAGGACAAGGTGGCCGAGGTGCACGGTGTGCGCCTGGAGCCGGAAGTTCGCATTATCGGGGTGTTTGCGTGAATGAAGGCATCAGCAAAGCTGCTGCATTTGGAAGAGTCGCCGTGTTAATGGGTGGCTGTTCCGCCGAGCGTGAGGTATCGCTGCGAAGCGGCGAGGCGGTGCTGGGCGCATTGCTGGCAAGGGGGGTGGATGCGGTGGCGGTGGATGCCGGTTCACAGCGCATTGTGTCGCAGCTACAGGCGGGTGCGTTTGACTGTGCGTTCAATATTGTACACGGCCGTGGTGGAGAAGATGGCGTGATACAGGGTTTGCTGGACTATCTCGATATCCCGGTCACCGGCAGTGACGTACTGGGATCGGCACTGGCGATGGATAAGCAGCGCACCAAGCGGGTCTGGCAGGGCATGGGTCTGCCGACGCCTGATTTCATAATGCTGGCTTCGGAAAGCGATTTGCAGACGGCAGCGCAGCGTATCGGCTTCCCGATGATACTCAAGCCGGTACACGAAGGTTCAAGCCTTGGCATGGCGCGTGTCGAACAGGCTGATCAGATGGAACAGGCCTGGCGTGAGGCGGATCAGTACGATCACGAGGTGATGGCTGAGCGCTGGATTCATGGTGAGGAATACACGGCAGCCATTGTCGGTGATGTTGTGTTACCGCTGATACGCCTGGAAACACCGCGTGAGTTTTACGACTACGCAGCCAAATATCAGTCAGACACCACGCAATATCACTGTCCCTGCGGTTTGCCGGAGACGCGCGAGGCGGCATTGCAGCAGCTGTGCAGGCAGGCCTTTGATGCGGTCGGCGCCAGTGGCTGGGGGCGGGTGGATTTCTTTCTCGATGCGGAAGATTCGCCCTGGCTGATCGAGGTGAATACCGTGCCGGGTATGACCGATCACAGCCTGGTGCCGATGGCGGCACAGCAGTATGGCTGGGAGTTGCCAGAGCTGGCGTGGCGGATTCTCGAAACTGCTATGCATGAAACGGGAGGCGCACATGGCGGTTAAACGCAAGGTACAGGCGCGGCGCAGGCAGAAGTTGCCGCGTAAACCTTTATCCCGCTGGTTGCGGCCGGCGTTTGTGGCGCTGGTGGTGAGTGGCAGTGTGGTCGGTTTGGCACTGATGCTGGAGTGGATGAAGGACCCGCAAGCCTGGCCTGTGGAGACGGTGCAGATTGAAGGTGACTTCCACTATATCGACCGCACGGCACTGAAGGGTTTCCTGGTGCCAATGTTAAAACAGGGCTTCTTCGGCGTACCGGTGGCTGACGTTCAGTCGCAGTTGCAGGCGCGGCCATGGGTCGAGCAGGTGTCGGTGCGGCGTGTGTGGCCGGATCGCTTACAAATCCGCATTCATGAGCAGCAGCCGGTCGCTCACTGGGGTGAGTCTGCTTACCTCAACCCGCGTGGCGAACGTTTTTTGCCGGAGTCAGCTGTGGATGTGAAAGGGTTGCCACAGCTGGCGGGACCGGAAGGTTATGAGCAACGTGTGCTGGCGATGTATTCGCGGATGCGCAAGACACTACGGCCGTTGCGGCTTGATGTTGTGCAATTACAACTCGATGCGAGACGCGCCTGGCACATGCGTCTGGCGAACGGCTTGAAAATGGAACTGGGGCGGCATGATCCCGTGCAAAGGGTGGCACGTTTTGTACGCGCCTATCCCGCGATCATGGCGACCGGGAAGGGACAGGCGATGTCAGTGGATTTGCGCTACAGCAATGGCGTGGCGGTGCACTGGCAATCGATGGGTAAACAGGCGTGATACACCGGTTGAA
>CAYYAP010000020.1:6430-11537 GCA_964469575.1 uncultured Thiohalobacter sp. | reverse complement strand
GGCGTGGCGGTGCACTGGCAATCGATGGGTAAACAGGCGTGATACACCGGTTGAATACGGTATGACAAAGAAATCAGAGAAAAACATGATTGTCGGTCTCGACATTGGCACCTCAAAGGTGGTGGCTATCGTCGGCGAAATTTCAGCCGATGACGGGATCGACATTATTGGTATCGGCTCACACCCTTCCAAGGGCCTGAAGAAGGGGGTTGTGGTCAATATTGAATCCACGGTGCACTCCATTCAGCGCGCGGTGGAGGAAGCCGAGTTGATGGCGGGTTGCCAGATTCACTCGGTGTATGCCGGTATCGCCGGCAGCCATATTCGCAGTCTGAATTCGCATGGCATTGTGGCGATTCGCGACAAGGAAGTGACGCCGGGTGACGTGGAGCGGGTTATCGATGCGGCACGCGCCGTGGCGATACCGGCCGACCAGAAGATGCTGCATATTTTGCCGCAGGAATACGTCATCGATGACCAGGACGGTATCCGTGAGCCGATCGGCATGTGCGGTGTGCGGCTGGAAGCGAAGGTGCACATGGTAACCGGCGCTGTCAGCGCCGCGCAGAATATCATCAAGTGCGTGCGCCGCTGCGGACTGGAAGTGGACGACATTATTCTTGAGCAACTGGCGTCCAGCTACTCGGTACTGACCGAGGATGAAAAGGATTTGGGTGTCTGCCTGGTCGACATCGGTGGCGGCACCACGGACATCGCCGTGTTCACCGAGGGATCGATCAGCCACACGGCCGTTATTCCTATCGCCGGTGACCAGGTGACCAACGATATTGCCGTGGCATTGCGCACGCCGACCCAATACGCCGAGGATATCAAGATCAAGTACGCCTGCGCACTGCGCCAGTTGGCGGCCAGTGACGGTGATATCGAAGTGCCCAGTGTCGGTGACCGCCCACCACGCCGACTATCGCGGCAGACACTGGCCGAGGTGATCGAACCGCGTTACGAAGAATTGCTGGTGCTGGTGCAGGCAGAATTGCGGCGTAGCGGTTTTGAAGACCTGATTGCCGCCGGCGTGGTTATGACTGGCGGCAGCTCGAAGATAGAAGGGCTTGTGGATCTTGCCGAAGAGGTGTTCCACATGCCGGTGCGGCTGGGTATGCCGCAAAATATTACCGGACTTGTTGATGTCGTGCGCAACCCGATTTATGCGACCGGGGTCGGGTTGTTGCTGTTTGGTCACCAGAACAGGACGCGTCGTCATTTCGATGCAGATATCGGTCGTGGGATACGTGGCGTGTGGGATCGGATGAAGAGCTGGTTTCAGGGTAATTTTTAGTATTGGCTACAGATTTTATTTTTACGGGATTTGAATTTTCAGGATACAAATTAGAGAGGAGAAGTCATCATGTTTGAGCTCATGGATTCATACAGTCAGAACGCAGTTATTAAGGTTCTCGGCATAGGTGGTGGCGGCGGCAACGCCGTACAGCATATGGTTGAAGCTGATATCGAGGGCGTGGAATTCGTCTGCGCCAATACCGACGCGCAGGCGCTTACCAATATGAGTGCGCGTACCACCTTGCAGTTGGGTAACAGTATTACCAAGGGGCTCGGCGCCGGTGCCAACCCGGATATCGGCCGCCAGGCGGCCATGGAAGACCGGGATCGTATCATCGAGTGTATCGAAGGTTCGGATATGCTGTTCATTACCGCCGGTATGGGGGGTGGTACCGGAACCGGTGCGGCGCCGGTGGTGGCACAGGTTGCCAAGGAGATGGGTATTCTGACCGTCGCCATTGTCACCAAACCCTTCCCGTTCGAGGGTGGAAAGCGACTGGGCGTGGCGGACCGGGGTTTGAAAGAACTGGGCCAGTACGTCGATTCACTGATCACCATTCCCAATGAAAAGCTGTTGTCGGTGCTGGGTAAGGACGTTAGTTTGTTGAACGCATTCAAAACGGCCAACGGCGTGTTGCAGGGCGCGGTACAGGGGATTGCCGAGTTGATTACTCGTCCCGGCCTGATCAATGTCGACTTTGCCGATGTTCGCACCGTGATGTCGGAAATGGGAATGGCGATGATGGGTTCCGGTTCCGCCGCCGGCCAGGATCGTGCGCGCGAAGCCGCTGAATCCGCTATTCACAGTCCACTGCTGGAAGATATCGACCTGATGGGCGCACACGGCATCCTCGTCAATGTGACTGCCGGACTGGATCTGTCCATCGGTGAATTCGAGGAAGTCGGCAACACCATCAAGGAGTTTGCATCCAGCGATGCTACCGTGGTGGTGGGTACCGTGATTGACCCGGAGATGCACGATGAACTGCGCGTTACCGTGGTGGCGACGGGGCTGGGCGGTGGTGCAGAGAAAGCCGAAGAGCCGGCCGAGCCGGTGCAACTGGTGCAGCGCAACAAGCGCGGTGAAGTGGATTATGCCGAACTGGACCGACCGGCCATCATTCGCAAGAAGGCTTCCGGCGACCCGCTGCCGCCTCCGACTTCGGCGGACGACCTGGACTACCTGGATATCCCGGCTTTCCTGCGTCGCCAGGCGGACTAGTCCCGCTGTGTTGACAGGGTATCGTGCGGCCGGATGGGCGTGTCACCAGGTTTTTCGGGTGGCGCCCGGGGTCTGTGGTAGACTCTGATGATATTTTCACCAGCTGAAAAAGACGAGAAGGCGGGCGCCGTGCAGCCTGCACAAGATAATATGATTTGTCAGAGAACTTTGAGAAACATCGTTCGTGCGAAAGGTGTCGGCCTGCATAGTGGGGAGCAGGTCTACCTGACGTTGCGTCCGGCGCCGCCGGATAGCGGTATCCTGTTTCGCCGGGTCGATCTCGATCCCCCGGTATCCATTCCGGCCAGGTTGGCGAATGTCGGCGATACCCTGCTGTCCACTACCCTGGTACAGGGCGATACGCGGGTTTCTACCGTAGAACACCTGCTATCGGCTTTTTCCGGGCTGGGGATCGATAACGCTATTGTGGATCTCAGTGCGGCGGAAGTGCCGATTATGGATGGCAGCGCAGGACCGTTCGTGTTCCTGATCCAGTCCGCCGGTATCGAGGAACAGCGCAAGCCCAAACAGTTTCTGCGTATCCTGGAAACCGTCGAGGTCAGGGAAGGGGATAAATGGGCGCGGTTTTCACCCTTCAAGGGTTTCAAGGTCGGATTTACCATCGACTTCAAGCATCCGTTGTTCAAAGGCAGCAGCCGGCATTCGGAAATCGACTTTTCGCGCAGTTCCTTTGTGCGCGAAGTCAGTCGCGCGCGAACCTTCGGTTTTATGCGTGATATTGAAAAATTGCGGGAAAATAACCTGGCGCTGGGCGGGAGCCTGGATAACGCTGTGGTGCTGGACGATTACCGGGTCGTGAACGAGGATGGTTTGCGCTATGAGGACGAATTCGTCAAACATAAGGTATTGGATGCAGTTGGCGACTTATACCTGCTAGGTCACAGCCTGATCGGCGAATTTACCGGTCATAAATCCGGGCATGCGCTGAATAATCGGCTGCTGTGTGAACTGCTGACATCACCTGGCGCCTGGGAACTGACCAGCTTTGGCAATGCCGCGCGAGTGCCTCACTGGCTCAATGTGCCGCAAATTGCATCTGCTTGAAATTCAAAATGAAAGATTCAGGATTCGCGGGTTTTTGCCGCTAAGCGGTAGAGGGCTTCGCGCAGTGCCGGGTGATCGACATCTTCGGCCGTACGGGCAAGCAGGTTGGCATTATCCAGGGAGATAGCCGTCGGTTTCCGACTAACAGGCTGAAGTTCCTGCCTTTCCGGGATAACCCGAACATCGATCGCCGCGACCTCCAGAGAAAGTTGGCATTGCAGTTGCTTAATGAGTTCCGGAGCGGCAAATCTCAGGCGTGCCGCCCAGGCGCTGGACCTGACGCCGAGTATCAGGATTTCTCTTTTGAGATTCATGACACTACAATGCGCGACCAGGTCCTCCGGTAGCAGGCGAAGTACAGCCTGTTCCAGACGCTGCAGACTGCGGGCGCGCTTTAGTAGCGGCAGTCCCGCGTTCTGGAGAATGGCGGCACAGGGTGAGGCGTTATTTTGGCGCATTGGTTTTCACAAAGGTTTCTAATCGGGTAACGAAAACACATGAAGTTTCTACTCTACACCACAGCCCACGGCAAGTCCGGCAGTATTCAGCTTAATCGCCCAACAGTCTGGGTGCCCGCTGCGCTGGCCCTGTTCGGCATACTGCTGGCGGCCGGACAACTGGGCTATTCACTGGGCGCCGCCCATCAGCCCCGGGCGACTGCCCGCAGCGGAGCGCAATGGCAGGTGGTGCTTGAAGAGCAGAAGCAGGAGCTGACTAAAGTACGCAATGCAGCACAGAACCAGCTGGATGCGCTGGCGGTTCGGCTGGGGCAGATGCAGGCGCAGATGCTGCGGGTTGAAGCACTGGGTCAGCGGGTAAAACAGATCGCACGACTGAAGAAATCCGAATTCGATTTTGACCAGATACCTGCGCAGGGTGGTCCTGCCGATCCTTCCGGCGGCGAACCGCTGAAAAGCCCGGACTTCCTCAAGGCGCTGGATGACATGGCCTTGCAGATCGATGATCGTGCGCGTCAGCTGGAGCTGCTGGAGCAGGTGGTCAGTCGTCGTGATTTGAACCACACTGTATCACCGGCCGGCAAGCCGATTACCAGGGGCTGGTTGTCTTCCTACTTCGGGATGCGCACTGACCCCTTCAACGGGCGGCGCGAGATGCATAAGGGCATGGATTTTGCCGGTCAAATGGACTCTGATGTGGTGGCCACGGCCGCCGGTGTGGTGACCTGGGCCGGCAAGCGTTATGGCTATGGTCAGTTGATACAGATCAATCATGGCAACGGGTATTCCACGCGCTATGGACACTGTCACAAGATCCTTGTGAAGGTGGGTGACAGGGTGAAACCCGGACAGAAGATCGGTCTGATGGGTTCCAGCGGTCGTTCCACCGGCCCGCATGTACACTATGAAGTCCTGAAAAACGGACGGCAGATTAATCCCGCCAACTTTGTTCGCGCCAGTCGCTAGGTTTTCTCACACCCGGATCTCAATGAAAGCCTGCTCGCGGCTGGCTAATGCGGTATGATGCCCGCTGCAAATTTTCCGATAATTAACGGGTTTCCCC
>CAYYAP010000020.1:0-6330 GCA_964469575.1 uncultured Thiohalobacter sp. | reverse complement strand
GGCTAATGCGGTATGATGCCCGCTGCAAATTTTCCGATAATTAACGGGTTTCCCCAGACATATCATGGTTACATCGATACTACGCAAGGTTTTTGGTAGCCGGAACGAACGAATTCTCAAGCGCCTCCAGAAAAACGTAAATAAAATCAATGCACTTGAGCCTGAGATACAGAAACTCAGCGATGCTGAACTGCGTGCGCGCACCGACGCGTTCCGCCAGCGCTACCAGGATGGCGAGACACTTGACCAGATGCTGGTGGAAGCTTTTGCGGTCGTGCGCGAGGCTTCGCGCCGGGTACTGGGCATGCGCCACTTCGATGTCCAGCTGGTCGGCGGCATGGTATTGCACGAAGGCAAAATCGCCGAGATGCGTACCGGTGAAGGCAAGACGCTGGTCGCGACATTATTTGCTTACCTGAATGCCCTGTCCGGCAAGGGTGTCCACGTTGTCACAGTGAACGACTACCTGGCGAGTCGCGATGCTGAGTGGATGGGCAAGTTGTATGGCTTCCTGGGGCTTACAACCGGCGTAGCCGTGGGGGGTATGAGCAGCGACGAAAAACGTGCCGCCTACGCGTCGGATATTACCTACGGCACCAATAACGAATTCGGTTTCGATTACCTGCGCGACAATATGGCGTTCCGTTTTGAAGACAAGGTGCAGCGTGAACTCAACGCGGCAGTGGTCGATGAAGTGGATTCCATCCTCATCGATGAAGCGCGTACCCCGCTGATTATCTCCGGTGCAACTGACGACAACTCCGAGCTGTATACCGTCATGAAAGACCTGGTCACCGCCCTGGTGAAACAGGAGGAAGAAGATGGCCCCGGCGACTTCAGTATCGATGAAAAACAGAAGCAGATTAATTTTACCGAGGAAGGTCACCAACACGTCGAGGAGCTGCTGGAGCAACGTGGACTGTTGCAGGAAGGGCAGAGTCTCTACGACGCCGCCAACCTCGGTCTCATGCACCACCTGAATGCCGCGCTGCGTGCGTTGGCCCTGTACAACCGTGATGTTGAGTACATTGTCCAGGATGGTCAGGTGGTTATCGTCGATGAATTTACCGGCCGCACCATGCCGGGCCGGCGCTGGTCAGAAGGTTTGCACCAGGCCGTCGAAGCCAAGGAAGGGGTGGAGATCCAGAACGAAAACCAGACCATGGCGTCGATCACCTTCCAGAATTACTTCCGGCTCTACAACAAGCTGTCCGGTATGACCGGTACTGCCGACACCGAGGCGCCGGAGTTCCAGCAGATCTATGGGCTGGAAGTGGTGGTTATCCCCACCAATACGCCGATGATTCGTGATGACAGGGGTGATCTGGTTTTTCTCACCCAGAAAGAAAAATTCGACGCGGTTGCCGAGGATATTCGTGACTGCCGTAAACGCGGGCAACCGGTGCTGGTCGGTACGACCTCAATCGAAGTATCCGAATACCTGTCGAAGTTGCTCGAAAAAGACGGCATCGAACACGAAGTGTTGAATGCCAAACAGCATGAACGTGAAGCGCATATTGTGGCGCAGGCCGGACAGCCGGGTGCGGTGACCATTGCCACCAACATGGCGGGCCGTGGTACGGATATCGTGCTGGGTGGCAACCTCGAAGTTGAGCTGGCGGCGCTGGACGATACCGATGAGCATACCGTAGCGCGTATCACCAAAGAGCAGCAGACGCGCCACCAGCAGGTACTGGAAGCCGGTGGCCTGCACATCATCGGTACCGAGCGGCATGAATCACGGCGCGTCGATAACCAGTTGCGCGGTCGTTCCGGTCGTCAGGGTGATCCAGGTTCCAGTCGTTTCTACCTGTCACTGGAAGATAACCTGATGCGCATCTTCGCATCCGAGCGCGTGTCCGGCTTGATGCAGAAACTGGGTATGCAGGAAGGCGAGGCCATCGAGCACCCCTGGGTCAGCAAGGCCATCGAGAACGCGCAGCGCAAGGTGGAAGGCCATAACTTCGGCATTCGCAAGAACCTGCTGGAGTTCGACAATGTCGCCAACGACCAGCGCAAAGTCATCTATGCGCAACGCAATGAGTTGATGTCCACCGATGATGTGTCCGACACCATCAAGGCCATTCGCGAAGATGTGCTGAATTCCGTTATCGATAATTTCATCCCGCCGGGCAGCATGGATGAGCAGTGGAAAATCGGTGAACTCGAAGACGCCATTGAGTCAGAGTTCGGACAGCGTTTCGCTATTCAGGACTGGCTGGACGCTGATGATGATCTGCACGAAGAGACCCTGCGCCTGAAGTTGCTCGAAGAACTGGAACGCATACACGAAGAGAAAGAGCAGCAGGCCGGCAGTGAAACCATGCGCCATTTCGAGAAGGCCGTGATGTTGCAGGTGCTCGACCAGGCCTGGAAGGAACACCTCGCCGCGATGGATTACCTGCGTCAGGGCATCCACCTGCGCGGTTATGCGCAGAAGGATCCCAAGCAGGAGTACAAACGCGAGGCGTTCGAGATGTTCACGGACCTGCTGGAGCGTATCAAGCTGGATGTGACCGGTATCCTCTCCAAGGTGCAGGTCAGGACAGAATCGGATGTCGAGGCGGTGGAAGAGCAGCGTCGCAGCACGGCGCCGATGGATTTCCGTCATGAACAGGCCAGCGCCATGTCCGAAGGCGAAGAAGAAGCTGACGATGAAGCGCCGGAAGCCCAGCCGTTCGTCCGTAATGGCCGCAAGGTCGGGCGTAACGAGCCTTGCCCCTGTGGGTCCGGCAAGAAGTTCAAGCAGTGCCACGGCAAACTGAAATAATGTCTGCCGGCTGAGCCATGCCGGTCGGATATTCCCGTTTACCCACCCTGTCCCCGGTGGCCGGCATTCGCCTGTCGGCACAGGCGGCGCGGGTGCGTTACGAAGGCCGTGATGACCTGGTTGTCATGGAGCTTGCCAAAGGCAGTCGCTGTGCGGCCGTGTTTACCCGCAATGCCTTCTGTGCGGCCCCTGTCATCATCGCCAGGGAACACCTGGCGCAAACCTCACCCCGGTACCTGTTGATCAACAGCGGTAACGCCAATGCCGGTACCGGTGCGCCCGGGCTGGAGGATGCGCGGCGCAGCTGTGACGCCCTGGCGCAGCAGGCAGGCTGTGAAGCCGCGCAGGTGCTGCCCTTCTCGACCGGCGTGATCGGTGAACGCCTGCCGGTGGAACGTATCGTCGCGGTGCTGGAGGGTTCCCTTGCCAACCTGTCGGCGGATCACTGGTCGGCGGCTGCGCACGCCATCATGACCACGGATACCGTGGCAAAGGGGCTATCGCTGACGCGGGAAATCGGTGGGCAGACCGTGACACTGACAGGGATATGCAAGGGTTCTGGCATGATCCGCCCGGATATGGCGACCATGCTGGCATATGTCGCCACGGACGCCGATGTGGAAGCGACCGCCTTGCAGGCCTGCCTGCAGCAGGCGGTGGAACATAGCTTTAACCGCATCACCGTGGACGGTGATACCTCGACCAACGATGCCTGCGTACTGATTGCCACAGGCGCCTCGGCAGCGCCCTGTATCGATGCCGGTCATGCGGATTACCCGGCGTTCTGTGCGGCGGTCAGCGAGCTGTGTACCCGCCTGGCGCAACTTATTGTCCGTGATGGTGAAGGCGCGACCAAGTTTGTCAGTGTCTGTGTCGAAGGAGGACGCGACAGCGATGAATGCCTGCAGGTGGCCTATACGGTTGCGCATTCCCCGCTGGTGAAAACCGCGCTGTTTGCCAGCGATCCGAACTGGGGGCGAATTCTTGCTGCCGTGGGTCGCGCCGGTGTACCGCAACTGGATATCAACCGGATCGAACTCTGGCTGGACGAGGTGTGCATTGTCCGTAACGGTGGCGTGGCGGCCGATTACCGTGAAGCCGATGGCCAGCGCGTGATGAACCAGGATGAAATCATCATTCGCATTGTACTGGGCCGTGGCGAGGCCGCTGAAACGGTCTGGACCAGCGACCTGTCGCACGACTATGTCAGTATCAATGCCGACTACCGTTCCTGACCCGGACGACCCTGACATCATCCACGTTGCGGTTGCCGCCATCGTTGACGATGCACAGCGCGTACTGATTGCGCGTCGCCCCGATCATGTCCATCAAGGCGGGTTGTGGGAATTCCCCGGTGGCAAATGCGAACCCGGCGAGTCGATTGACGATGCCCTGCAACGCGAAATACACGAAGAGCTCGGTATTCAGCTCGGTGCGCGCCGGCCACTGATTCGTATCCCGCACCGTTACACGGATCGTAGCGTGCTGCTCGATGTCTGGCGGGTCGATGCGTTTACCGGTCAGCCAAAGGGTTGCGAAGGCCAGGTCGTGGAGTGGGTCTCTCTCGATGCGCTGGGCGAGCGGGCGTTTCCGGCAGCTAACCTGCCCATTATCCGCGCCCTGCAATTACCCACCGCCTACCTGATTACACCCGAACCGGGTGAAGACTACGAGGCTTTCCAGGCGCAATTGCAGTGCCGGCTGGACGACGGTATCCGTCTGGTGCAGTTGCGTGCGAAAGACCTGGATGAAGCGGGTTACCGGTCTCTGGCAGAGCGTGTCATTGCACAGTGCCGGCGTAGCGGTGCGAAGGTGCTGCTGAATGCCAATGCCGAGCTTGCTGTTCAGCTTGGCGCCGACGGTATTCAACTCAGTAGTCAGCGCCTGCAGCAAGCCGGTACGCGGGAATTACCGGGCAAGTTGTTGCTGGGCACATCGTGCCATACGGCAGATGAACTGGCGCACGCGCATGCCATCGGGGCTGATTTTGCCCTGCTCTCCCCGGTCAAACCCACGGCCAGCCACCCGGACGCGCCGGCACTCGGCTGGAAGACCTTTGAGCAACAGGTCGCAGCTTGCGCCATGCCGGTCTACGCGCTCGGTGGCATGACGCCGGCCGATATCGATGATGCCATTGTGCATGGCGCTCAAGGCATCGCAGCCATTCGAGCCTTATGGAAAACCTGATACCCCCACCCCCCCGTAGGAGCGGGCTTGCCCGCGAACAGTGGTGTTGCCGGACCCGGCCGGTTCGCGGGCAAGCCCGCTCCTACGGAAGTATGGTGCTGTTATGTCTGGTGCTGCTGACAGCGTGTAGCGACAGTGGCCGGGACACACAGCCATCGCAAACTTTAGTACTCGATAGTCGTTGTAATGTACGTTCAGGTTGTACTGCCCGGGGTGATGGGGTGTCGGTGTCCGTACACATGGCGTCAACGCGCTCGGCACTGAAACCGTTTAACGTCACACTGTCCAGTGATGCTGCGCTAAATGCTGTGACAGTCAGCCTTGAGATGCAGGGCATGGACATGGGGCAGAACCACTATCGCCTGTTGCGTGCGGCGGACGGGAGTTGGCAGGCGGAGATTACCTTGCCGGTCTGCGCTTCAGGGCGCAGTGACTGGCTTGCGGATTTTGAACTGCAGACGGCAAAAGCGCGCTACCGGTTTGGCGTGCCTTTCACACTCGGCAAATAGGCAAGGGTTTTCATATGACACAGCAACCTAGTTCGAAGGGGATATCCTCTGTGGTCTGATGAAGGTGTCCGTCTTCTTCCGAGGCGGAGAGAAAGCGTACCGTAAAGCGGTGTCGTCCACCGCTGATCTCGGCAAAGTACGGGACTTTGCGTTTCACCGAGACACGCACCAGCTGGCAGGGCAGATTGGGGTCGAGGGTTTTCTGGAAGAAGCCCTTTTCCGCGATGACAGGTTTTATCGCAGCGCTTTCCCGGATCATCTTGAGGATGAGTTGTATGGCGCCCGCGATGGCTTCGAAATGCTTCAACCACTCCGCCAGGTCGCGGGTACGCTGTGCCTCGGGTTGCTCCAGCCAGAAGTGATAGCCAGGCAGGTCAAAATCACAGGTGCCGCCGGCGATAGCGGCGCGTTGCTGGATAGCCGACAGAAACTCGTTACCCCGGAGTGTCGCAGCAATCGGGCCACCATTGTGGTGCAGGTGGTCGGTGAGGGCTTCCAGCTCTCCCAGTGTTTCGCTGAGGCGTTTGCGGTCGACATCCGGGTTCTGTTCGAGCCGCGCCAGGGTGCCGGCGTGCCGTTCCAGTTCCTTCAGTACCTCGGTTTTGAGGTCGGTGCGGCCGAAAATGGCCATAATGTCGAGTAGCGCAGTCAGTGTACTGCGGCTGTCCCAATGACTCTTGCCGCGCAGGTGGTGGGCCGCTTCCGCAAACAGAAACTCCAGCCGAAGAAAACTTCGAATGCGCTCGTTCAACGGTTGTTCGTAAATGATGTTCTGGTTCACCGGGGCGCAGTTGGGGTGGCTGGGGCTGCGCTATTGTCTATCAGTCAGCGGTGTCGCGCAAATGTAGTCAGGTGGCGACGCGT
>CAYYAP010000019.1:25116-27273 GCA_964469575.1 uncultured Thiohalobacter sp. | reverse complement strand
GGCTATACCATCACATCAACGAGATCGATTACCAGTACAGGGAATTCTTCGTGAGTAAAGGATTAAGCTAAAACAGACCCGGGTTAATGGGTACCGGCAGCCAGGAGCTTCCTCAGGCTGTCCAGCGACCCGATGGGTCGGGATTTGTCACCCGATCGATAAACACCCGAATGGAATGATACGTCAGCTGGCCTGTTTTCCGAATCCGTGTTCATGGCGATATAAAGCGTGCCGCTGTTTCCCTTGCTATCATTAAAACGGATTTCAGCACAGCGTCGATCACCACAGGCACCCAGTGCATCCGGCCAGATCACCATACTGCCGGGTGGAAGTGCAGATTCAAGCCAGTCCATCAGGCTGGTATCCTCCATCCCGCTTTCCAGTAAAGACATTGACAGTGAACTGATAACATCCGCCTCCAGCCCCCGCCTGTCAGCTCCCACACGCTCCACCTGCCACACGGTTCCATTATTCCGGGTTTGAACACGCAGCAGCTCAACGTCCTTGAAAGCCGGTGAACTGGCCGTAAAGCTGACCTCCCCCTTACCGGCTACACGAATCTTCTCATAGCGAGGTGCACGGTCACCCTCGAAATCATAGTAGCGGCAATCAGCCGGGCCATTGGGTGCACAGGAATCCGGTTTTTCCAACGGGTTAATCATGGCCTGCGGCAAACGGGTGGGATCCCAGTTGATAAAATGTCCACAGGCGTCAAAGCTGATATTGAAAGCCTGCATTTTCCCGATCAGCGTGTGATCATCAAATACGTCATAATCATCTTTCATCCCGAGTGCAGCCTCACTGGCGTTGTGGCTACCCTGCACATCAGCCGACCCCAGCACGCGCCATCCGGCATCCTGCGGATCCTGCGCCGGAAAATCTGCCGTGTTTTCTGACTGACACATGACAACAGCATGCTCACCCAACTGGTCGAACGGGATATTGCGGTAAAAACGCACGACTTTCAGCCTGAACTGCGGCCCGTCATAGAACACATATTCATCCAGCCGCTGGTTGGGATTCCCACAGGCAGCGAGCAGGACACAAAGCAGTACGATAGAGACCGGTCGAGAAATGACTTTCACGACAACACCAGGGGAGTTTTTGTAATAGCCACAGCGACGATATAAATAAAACAGAGCTGTGCTGAAATCCACGCGCTTATGCGGATTGTCTTTGTTTTTCCGTATGTCAGCGCCAGCATGCCAAGGCCAATATAAACAAACAGGGCCACAACCTTGGTCGTCAACCAGGCATGTGCAATGGGGTACTGCCGGGTACTGACAGCCAGAACGATTGCGCTTGCAAGCAGTATTGTATCGATTACCGGGGGCACCCATCTTGTCCATGTCTGCAAGGCGCGTTTTGAGTCGACAATCATCCACACACCACGTAGAAAAAACAGGATATAGGTGACAATCACGCTGGAGACATGAATATCTTTTGCTATCACTACATCAGGCCCTGTCGTACGTATCGAGCATAGTTGTGTCCTTTTATGCGGGTCACTGAATGACGAACGATCCGGTTTCAGAATCAAAATCAACCACCAGGAGCTGGGCCGGTTTTAAAGTCACCGTTTCCCGCTGTGTATAGGTGGGTCCATCCAGGCGCACATTATCATCCATTTGTACATCCAGCACATGCGTTCCCACAGGCACCCTGGCGCTACGGTAAATGTCGACACCCAGGTCGTGGTAAAAACCCGGTGCACGGGCAACTTCCTCAAGAAACAGCTTACCATCCAGCAACAGTTTAACCCTGACAGGTGAGCGCTCACGCGGACAATCCATGGGAGCCCTCATATTGGGCGCAAGCCTGGCCAGTTCTTTCTGTGACAGCGCATGGCATTCTTCAAGACGTGCACCGGCATGGGCAAATGCCAGGGTAATGACCGCCTGATCAGGCTGCAATCGCGTATAAGCCGGTGCGGCGGAGAAATACCATACCAGCAGCATGAACAGGGCATAGCCCAATGCCTGCAGGGGATAACGCAGAACCCTAGGCACCCTCCACCTCCCCGTCCCGGCCGGCTTCTGGAGTGGCCTCTTCCTGCTTCAGCGCAGCAATCTCACACTGGAATTTGGCAAGCCTGCGGCGCAATTTTCCAACGTCGGTTTCAGCGGCCCGGTAGACCATGATGCGGTCACGTTTCGC
>CAYYAP010000019.1:0-25016 GCA_964469575.1 uncultured Thiohalobacter sp. | reverse complement strand
AGCGTGCCCCATCGGTTCGCGCCTGAACCGTAATAGCGTCAAAGGGACAATCTTCAGCACACTGCCCACAGCCATTACACTGATCGAGATGCACCTCGGCTGCGGGTCCGGTTTTCCTTGGTGGAAGCCAGGGCATGAGCATCAGCAGCAGGGTAATGCTTGTGGTCAGTACCCAGACCTGCCCCGCCGACCATTTATCCAGCAGTGGATAGACATTGAGGTAGAACCAGTCGAGGTGCAGCACCGCCGGTACCCGGCTAAGGTCGGCCGGGGCATGGCTGGTTGCCGGTGCCAGCAACGACAGCACCAGTAGCGCCAGGAAACTGCCTACGGCCAGACCACGCGGGGCACTGACATCGACATGGGAGAGTCGCTTGACATGAATCCACAGGGCAAAGATCAACAGTATCGGCTGCCCCAGCAGGTGCAGGAAGCCCATCAGGGTGAACAGCCGGTCGGTGAGCTGCCCCGCCAGAAAATCACGTGCCATGGAACCGGTTACCACCGGTAACGCATCCATGAACTGAGAAGAGAGCGCTGCAACGTACAGTCCCAGTTCGTCCCACACCAGCCAGTATCCGGTGATACCGAGGGTGATGACAAACCACAGGGTCGGTACACCGGTGAGCCATGACCACCAGCGGAAGCCACGATAACGGCCCTTGGAGAACTCGCGGAACATATGCAGCAGAATAACGACTACGGCAGCATCCGAAGCGTAGCGGTGCAGGCTGCGCATGACGCCGCCTGCATACCACTGATCGTGAGTCAGGTACTCCACCGAGGTATAGGCGCCAACGATACTGGTGTTAAAAAAAATGAATAGATAGATACCGCTGACCAGCACCACCCAGAAGAAGAAAAATGCCAGTGTTCCCAGATGGTAGAGGGGGTTCCAGGCCGGCCCGAAAGACACGTTGAACCATTCCTCGAACAGAAGAAAACTACGCCTGACCGGATTAACGCGTTTGCTCAAGGTGTCAGTCTCTCGGGTTTTACCTATGTGGGCGCTGTAGCCTGCCCATACATGAAAGCTGCCAGCACCCCTGCGGACCCAGCTTAATCAATGCAGGATCAACCTTCCTTGATATGCCTCAAGTACGTGCGGAGCGCCGGCCCTGCCTGACTTCGCGGACCAGGAGAATAATAACGGAAAGAATAATAGAAGCGCCAATAGCCATGCCGATAAACAGGGAATAGTCAAAATAATAGGCATCCCGTACTGGATCGTAGCTGGTACAGAAAAAGTGCACCTTGTCTATCATTCTGGAGAGTACGGTCTGGTTCGGCCTGGAACGTCCAAGCACCAGTTCCTTGAGGGGTTCCACCAGTAACGGGGTGTCAAATGCCCCTCCATACACCTGTCGGTAAATACGTCCCTCGGCATCGATCACCGTAACCTGTGTGATGTGGTCAAAGCCGTTGGGTGACGCGTAAAACTCAAACCCCAACTCTTTACTCAGGGCATTGATGGTATCGGGATCGGCACTCAGTAATCGCCAGCCACGCTTGTCGATACCCTGTTTTCTGGCGAAATAGGCCATGGCCTGTGGACTGTCGTTGTAGGCATCAAAACCCAGTACAGCCACGTTGAAACTGTCTTTCCCGAGGGCATCACGTGCCTTCTCGACCACTTTGGCGAGATGGCGGGTAGTCATGGGGCAGACCCGTGAGCAACTGGTATAGATCAGGCTCAACACCAGCGGTTTGCCGCGCAAGTCATTCATGGACAGGGCACGGCCCTTGTCGTCGGTCAGGGGGTAGTTGCCGAGCACCTTGCCGATGGCGTCCTGGCTGCGCTGCAACGCTTCCTTGTAGCGAAACGCCTTGACCGGATCCAGTGGCTGATTGCCGCCTGGCGATTCGGACCCGGCGTGGGCAAGCGGGAACAATACCGAACAGACAAATGCAAGCAGAAGTGCAAGCGATTTGGGTGAATAATATCGTGTCATGTTATCAGCCAATCAGTTGGGCATCGAGTACCGCAAACACCAGCAACACAATCAGTTGAACCAGCGAAGCGAAAAAGGTGCGCATGCCATTCTTCGCAGAAGCATCCTGCACCAGCAGCAGGCTGCGGTAGAGAAAATATCCACCCCCAACAAGGGCGCCGGCCAGATAAAGCCAGCCCAGACCGAAGAAAAATGGCAGCACGGACACGCCCACCAGTAATACTGTGTTAGCCAGCACCGCCCTGGCGGCAGTGGCATTGCCTACCCGCACCGGCAACATGGGCACACCGGCAGCTTCGTAGTCCTTGTGTCGAGCAATCGCCAGGCTCCAGAAATGCGGTGGCGTCCACAGGAACAGCACTATGGCAAGGATAACAGGTACCGGACCCAGGTGGGGGTCGACCGCAGCCGCGCCAGCGAGCACGGCAAAACTGCCCGAAGCACCACCGATGACAATATTCATCGACGTACGACGCTTCAGCCACACGGTGTAGACCACGGCATAAAAGAAAGCCCCGAGGAAAATATACAGCGCCGCCATGCCGTTGAGGAGCCAGCCAGCGGTACCCACACCAACCAGCAACATGGCACCGATCAACAGCAGCCACCATCGGTTGTGCGCGAATGCGCCGGTCACGAAGGGCCGGTCACTGGTGCGACGCATGCGCGCATCTATGTCAATTTCATAGTACTGGTTAAAAGCGCCTGCACTGCTGGCGGCAAGCAACACGGTGATCGCCAGCACCAGGACTTGCCAGGCGGGTACTGCCTGTCCGGGAGTCACAATAAGCGTCACCACAGAGGTAAGCGCCATGACCACACCGATACGGAACTTGAAAAGATTGGATAGCTGTTTCAGCATCGCCGCCCAATCGAACGGCTGTGCTAAGGCAACATCTGTGGAGAGTCTTGGCATAATCGGGTACCCGTAAAATTAAAGCGGGACGGAGGTGATGTCCCCCGCCCCGCATGGGCTTGGGTCCAGGGTTCTAGCCAAGCGGCCAGACCGAGGCCAGATACTTCCAGTTAATGAAGTAATACACGACGAAGGAGACCAGCAACAGCATCGCCAGGGCAAAGGTTCCCGGAGCCTCCAGGAAACCCGTTGAACCGTACTCCTCAACGGGCGCCGCCATGGGCAATACTTCAGGCTGAGCTGTGTAGACGTCAGGAGACAGCGGCACGCCAAAGCTCTGCAGCAAACCGGCTGATGGATCCAGTTTCCTGCCGAATATCAGGGAACCTACCGTAACAAGCAAATAGGAGCCACCACCAATGACCGCAAGGACAGCGCCTATACCTGCGATACCCATCATGGTGTAGGCCATGCCCGGGTAATGGTAGCTCAGTGCCGCACCGGTGAAGTCCATATCCCAATGACGCCGGGAAACACCCAGGGTACCCGCGCCCATCATGAACAGGATCAGGATGGTCATGCCGCCACCGAATATGTAGGGTTGCCACCTGGCCAGCCAGGGCAGGATCATCTGGCGCCGGAACAGTACCGGGATCAGATAGTAGGTCAGGCCCATGAACGTCAGGGTGGTGCCGACCGCCACTGTCGCGTGGAAGTGGGCCGGGACATAGATGGTGTTATGGATGATCAGGTTGATCTGTTCCGTCCCCATCACTACACCGGTGATACCGCCAATAAACCCGAAAATGATGATCGCGATAAAAGTGGAGGAGAAGGTTGGATTGCTCCAGGGGGCCTTGCGCAGCCATTCGAACAGGCCGTGGGTAAAGCCCTTCGCGCGTTGGGCAACTTCCATGGAACCGGGTACGGTCAGACCATGAACCATACTGGCCAGAACCGCCAGGTACATGGCGTAACTGGTATTAAAGATCTTCCACTCGGAGCTGATACCCGGATCCACCAGGATGTGATGGGCGCTGGCCAGCTGCAGAAAGAAGATATACAGCAGGAAGGCGAAACGGCTCACTTTTTCCGACATGGGGCGCGCACCGAATACCAGGCCGGCGACCAGGTACCAGACCGACACGTGTGCGGCAACGTTGATCTGCTGGGAGGAATGCCCCATACCCCACCAGATGACGCGGTACATTTCCGCATCGATGTTGGCAATGTAGCCGATTGACCACAGGAACGTGGGGATCAGGATAATGGCGCCGCTGGCGATGGTGAACACCGCGATAATGGCGGCGGTCATTGCCCCAAAGGTAACGAGAGGGATGGATCCCTCATAGGTGTTCTCATTCTTGGCGACGACCAGTGTGCCGAAGAACACGAAGCAACCGATCAGTGCACCGACGGCGAACAGGATCAGGCCCAGGTAGAAATGCGGCGCTGCCTGCATGGGCACATAGGAGGTCATCATGACACTCGAATTACCCTGGAATATCGCCACATTAGTCGTGACCGCACCGATCAGCATCAATGCGAAACCCAGCCAGGCCCAGCGTGGAGCTGCCAGCCTGCACCTCAACAGAGTCGATGATGCAAAATAGAGAATCGCGATTTCGAAGAAAATAACCCAGAAAATCAGCGCATCAATGCCGTGGGCCGTCAGGAACAAGTAGAACTGATCGGCGGGCAGCAGGTGGACAGCGGGCCAGCGTGTCAGCGCCACACCGAGGGCGAGAATCCCGGCCACCAGAAGAGAGACGGCAGCCGCTACCGCGTTGACCTTCATCAGACTTTCTGCATTTCTGTCAAAAAACAGCCCCGAGTCGGGACAGAGCCTAAAATTTGCCATGTCTCATTACTCCTTCACGTAGATTCTGCCGAGCATGGTGTGGTGGCCAATACCGCAGTATTCGTTACAGACCACCCCGTACACACCTGCGACGTCGGGGGTAATTTTCAGCACCATTTCATAGCCGGGTACGACCTGCATATTGATGTTGACGGGCTGAAGGGAGAATCCGTGGTTCCAGTCCATGGAGGAGAGGTGCAAACGGTAAGTCTTGTCCTTCTCCAGTTCCAGAATCGGCCACCATTGCCACATCCGCGCCAGCATGTAGATATCACTGCCAGCCGGTGGGTGCACAACAGGAATCTCCTGATCGGTTTCGGTGCGAACCGTATACTTGTCGATCATGGCCTGGACCTTGGGGCCATATTTGGCAGGCGTGGTCTGGTAAGCCTCATTGGAGAGATTTTGTTTCCCGTAGACATGCCAGTACGGCATCATGAAAAACATAATCAGACACCAGATCAGCGCAATGCCGATCCAGACTATCTCCTCGCGGCCCATCGGGACCTTCCACCAGATACGCTGGGCAGGCGGCAAATAAGTCGTCATGGCTGGATTCTCCTCCCTGGGAGTTGATTATGGAGCGATGGGCACGGTGACGATTTCCATAATGCCCCAGATAAGGTAAAAAACCGTAGGCATCGCAACACCGATAAAAAGCAGCAGGAACGGGTTGTCCAGTAGAGCCTGCATTGCCGGGATGCGTTCTTCTTCATCGTTGGGGTTTTTACCTGGATCAGCCATGGTTCTCTCCTTTGTGGACGTCTGTTGCACGGGCAACTTTATTAGATACGAGCAACCATTTGAATGATCCTGAATACAGATTGATGCATCCTTGACTTAAGTCAAATAGAGCCCGGTTTGCATAAATTTAAATTTACTGCGCCCCGGTATTTTTATAGCCTTGTCGGAGAGAAACAGGGCTGAAAGGAAGACCTATGGCGTCAATCAGTGAATTTTTCAGTACCCAGCACCGGGCCTGCGACCGAACATTTGAGGCAATGGAAGAGGCTGTCAACCGTAATGACTGGCCACAGGCCGGATCCTTATGCAAAAAACTGACCAGGGACACGCTGCAACACTTTTTGAATGAGGAAGAAGGCCTGTTTCCCCTGTTCGAGGAAAAGACCGGCATGCAGGGTGGCCCCACACAAGTCATGCGGGGTGAACACGTCGAACTCAGGGAATTGCTGCAACGCATAGGTGATGCCGTTCAGGCCGAAAACCGGGACGAGGCCCTGGGAACAGCGGAAACCTTCTTTCTTTTCCTGCAACAGCATAACGTCAAGGAGGAACAGGTGCTGTACCCGATGGCGGACCAGGCCCTGCAAGGATCGCAGCAGGAACTTTCCGCCAGGGTGCCGGGCTTTTCCGCCTCAGACTAGCCTGTGAAGAAACGCCACCTGGATGTCCGTGGACTGGAAGCCCCGGAACCACTGGAGAGGATTCTCGGCGAACTGGATTCCCTGCAAAGTGGTGAACAACTGGACGTCATCCATTGGCGGGAGCCGCTGCTACTGTACCCTGTCCTCGACAAAAAGGGCTGGCGATACGAAACCCGCTACGATGAAAAAACCCGTACTTACCTGATCAGCATCCGGAAAGATGGGCCATGAACCTGGGCGCACTCTCTCTGGAGAATGCACCGGGTTTCTGGACACCGGTACGCTTCTTTTTAACGGTTCCTGTTTTCGGCATTATTGTCGCCGTTATCCTCCTCCTGGATGGCGGTCAACTGTTCGGGTCCCGCTGGCTCCCGGCATCGCTGGCCGTCACACACGCCCTTACCCTGGGTTATATCACGATAGCCATGCTGGGCGCCCTGTTGCAGATGCTTCCGGTGGTCATGGGTGCTTCCCTGCCACAGGCAGAACGCGCCGCCGTGCCTGTACACCTGCTGATAACAGTGGGTACGCTGTGCCTGGTGTTCGCTTTCCTGTTACAGGTCCCGACACTCTTCATAGCGGCCATAATGCTTCTCGTCCCGGTATTAATCCTGTTTGGCGCAGGCGTTTTTATCGCCATCTTCAGGACGGGAAAGGCCAACACCACCGCGCGTACTGTTCAGCTTGCCGCACTTGGCCTGGTTGTTACTGTCCTGTTCGGGGCTGAACTGGCTTCGGGCCATGCCTTCGAATCGGTACCACTGGATCGCGGGTTAACAAACTCTCATGCCGCCTGGGGAATCATTGGCTGGATACTTGTCCTGGTCATGGGTATTTCCGGGCAGGTAATACCCATGTTCCTGACAACCCCACCCTACCCGAATCTGTTCAATAAAAGACTGGCCTACCTGCTGATACTGCTGCTGGCAGCTGGCAGCTTGCTGCCAGGGCAAGGACTGGAACAGGCTTGTGTTGTCCTGGTGGGCGTTCTGATGCTGGCTTATGCAGGCGTTACGCTGTATCTGCTGGCAAGGCGGCGCAGAAAGCGCCTTGATATCACCGGCTGGTTCTGGCGGGTTGGCATGCTCTGCCTGGTGCTGGGCGCGAGCGCCAATGTGTATGGCTATTTTGGGGGGACGCTCAATGGGGCAGATATATCAATTCTGACCGGGTTGTTGCTGTTAGCCGGGTTCGCCGTGTCGATCATCAACGGTATGCTCTATAAAATCGTGCCTTTTCTGGTCTGGCTGAATCTTCGTATGCCGGTGGTTATGGGGAAACTTGAACCCGGAACCCGCTACTACACACCGAATATCCATGAAGTGATCGATGTCCGGCCGATGAAACTGCAATTTATGTTTCATGTGGCCGGTTTGTTGTTACTTGTTGCATCAGTATTTTTGAAAGGCTTTCCGGTCTATGCAGCGGCGACTGCGATACTGGTTTCCAACCTGTTACTACTGGCCAACCTTTCCCACGCCGCCCGACTGTACCGAAAATATTCCAGCCAGGCCATACCGATATAAACCCTTGACCTATGTCAAGGACAGCAAAAAACACCACCCCCATTATAAGCTAACAGTATTGCAGGCCGGGGGGCCATGCATCACAACAGCTGGATACACGGGAGACATCGGTTGAATATACAAGCAAAAGTCTATCTGGTTGGTGCGGGGCCCGGTGATCCTGACCTGCTCACGGTAAAAGCGCAGCGTTTGATCCAGACGGCAGACACAGTAGTCTATGACCGATTGGTATCGCGTGAGATCCTCAACCTGATACCCGACTCGGCAGCACGGGTGTACGTGGGCAAGGCCACCGGCCGCCACACGCTCAGCCAGAAGGAGATCGATGCGCTGCTGGTAGAGTTAGCCGGGAAAGCCCGGCGTATCGTGCGCCTGAAGGGGGGCGACCCTTTCATTTTCGGCCGTGGCGGGGAAGAAGCGCTGGCACTGGCGCGCCACGACATTCCCTTTGAAGTAGTGCCAGGAATCACAGCGGCACAGGCCTGCGCCGCTTATGCGGGAATACCCCTGACCCATCGCGGTCTCGCCCGGGGGGTGCAATTTGTGAGCGGACACTGCAAGGATAACGAGGCACTGGTGCTTGACCCGGCGGCCCTGTCAGACCCGGAACAAACGCTGGTTATTTACATGGGTCTTGCCAACCTGCCACAGATTGTTCGTGATCTTGTCGACGCCGGCCGCCACGAGGATACACCGGCTGCGGTTGTCGAACGCGGTACCACCTCACGCCAGCGGAATATCATTACGACGATCGGCGAATTACAGCAGGCTATCGAGCAACATACCATCGCATCACCGGCCATGCTGATTATCGGCGCAGTCGTTTCACTGGCGAAGGAACTGGCGTGGTTTATGCCTTACGCACAGGAAATGGAACTCAAATATGCCTAGGACGATTCTGTTTCTCACCCTGTGTGCATTGACGATGTCTGCCATGGCAACCGCTGTTAGCACAGCGCGCCAGGCTGAATTACGCAATCTTGTTCACCAGGATTGCGGCGCCTGTCACGGCATGCGTCTGACCGGTGGGCTGGGTCCCGCGTTAACGTCACAGGCGCTGCGGGACAAGCCTCATAAATTTCTGTTTGCGACGATCCGTTCAGGACGACCCGGAACGCCCATGCCGCCGTGGGGACCACTACTCACTGACCAGGAGATCAACTGGATCGTCAACTACCTGAAGACACCGGAGGCAAAGCCATGAGACCTTTACTGGCCACTCTCCTCACATTCATCTGTATTACCAGTGCTGTCGCCACAGAACTGCGCGGCACGGGTGATCTTGGTGTCGTGGTGGAACGTGCCGACGGCAAACTGCTGGTGGTGGAGCATAGCGGCGACAGCCGCCTGGCAGAGATCGAGGGATTGGGTGATCTGTCTCATGCTTCCGTGGTGTTTTCACGTGATGAGCGATACGCCTATGTATTCGGCCGTGATGGTGGCCTGACCAAGGTCGATCTGCTGAAAGGAAAAATCGTCAAGCGGATCATGCAGGCCGGGAACAGCATCGGCGGCGCCATCTCGCAGGATGGCAAACTGGTGGCTGTCTCCAACTACACACCGGGCGGCGTACGAGTGTTCGATGCCGATACACTCGAACAGGTCGCCGATATTCCCGCCGATTATGGCGCTGACAAGGCCTCAAAGGTGGTCGGTCTGGTCGATGCGCCCGGCCAGCGTTTTGTCTTCAGCCTGTACGATGCCGGGCAGATCTGGATTGCGGACATGAAGAACCCGCACAAACCGATCATCACCCGCTTCAGGAATATTGGCCACCTGCCCTACGACGGGCTGATCACCCCGGATGGCCGTTATTACATCGCCGGCCTGTTCGGTGACGACAACATGGCCCTGCTCGACCTGTGGCACCCGGAAAAAGGTGTCAGGTCGATACTCAAGGGCTATGCCAAACACGATAAAAGACTGCCGGTGTACAAGATGCCGCACCTGGAAGGCTGGGCGGTCGCCGGCCGGCAGGCTTTTGTGCCGGCCGTGGGCGAACACAAGGTACTGGTGCTGGATACCGACACCTGGAAGAGCCGTGGCGAGATTGCTGTTCATGGCCAGCCGGTATTCGTGATGGCACGCCCTGACGGCCGCTATGTCTGGGTGAATTTTGCGCACCCGGACAATGACACGGTGCAGGTGATCGACACTGAGAGCCACAAGATCGTCAAAACACTCAAACCCGGCAAAGCCGTGTTGCATATGGCGTTCACGCCACGCGGTGAAAAACTGTGGTTGTCCGTGCGTGACGACAATCGCTTACAGGTCTATGACACGGAAACACTGAAGTTACTGAAGGAACTGCCGGCGAAAAAGCCCAGCGGTATCTTTTTCACCAACCGTGCTCACCAGACGGGTCTGTAGGCGTGGAAATTCTCACCGAAAGGCTGCTCAATAATTTCCAGCGGAATTTCCCGTTGCTGCCGGCACCGTTCGAACAGATTGCCCGGTCGCTGAATACAGATTCAGGTGCTGTGCTGCGGCGCCTCAGGGAATTACAGAAAAATGGCGCCGTCAGTCGTGTCGGTGCCGTTTTCAAACCCAACACCGTGGGTGTCAGCACACTGGCGGCAATTGCTGTACCGGACGACCGGCTGGAAACAGTTGCAGCGCTCATCAGTGCTTTCCCGCAGGTCAATCACAACTACGAACGCGAGCACGCCTACAATCTCTGGTTTGTTGTCACGGCGGGAAATCACACCGAACTGGAACAGACACTGCGCTCTATCCAGACGCGCGCCGGCTACCCGGTACTTTCCCTGCCACTGGTCAAGGACTATCACATTGACCTGGGCTTCCCGATGCGGCTGGACCAGCAACCTGAACCTGTTGCCCTGGAAGACACCGAGGCGCTGCCCGACCCGGTCGACAGCACGATGCAACCCGGCAGTGCGGAGGATCTTATCGACGCGATCCAGGACGGGCTGCCATTGATCGCGCGCCCCTACCGGCAACTGGCCGGGCGCCTCGGGTGGTCAGAGCAGCAGGTGCTCGACAAACTGCAACAGATGCTGGAAAGCGGCGTCATCAAACGCCTCGGTGTCGTGGTCCGGCATCACGAGCTGGGTTATCGCGCCAATGCCATGGTGGTCTGGGATGTACCGGATAGCGACATTGATGCACTCGGTTACCAGCTGGGCAGACAGGACTGTGTCACCCTCTGTTACCAGCGCCCCCGCCGACTTCCGCAATGGCCCTACAACCTGTTCTGCATGGTGCATGGAAAGGATCGTAACGATGTCCTGGACTGCGTCGAGCGGATGGTGGAGGGGCTTGGACTCGAACAGCTTCATAAATCCGTGCTGTTCAGCGGCCGTCGTTTCAAACAGTGCGGTGCGCGTTACCGGGGCGCCAGCTGAATGGACACGCTCGACCGTCGTATTATCAACCAGCTGCAGGGCGGTTTCCCGGTCAGTGAACGCCCGTACCGGGATACCGCACGCAAACTTGGTACCAGTGAGAGCGAGTTGATTACCCGTATCCGCTGTATGCTCGACGATGACCTGCTGACGCGCTTTGGACCCTTGTTTCACGCGGAAAGGATGGGCGGCGCATTGAGCCTGTGTGCGCTGAAAGTGCCCGACGAACGTTTCGATGAAGTCATGGAACAGGTCAACAGTTTCCCGGAAGTGGCGCACAACTACCAGCGCGAGCACGAAATGAATATGTGGTTTGTGCTGGCCACCGAGACACCGGAGCAACTGGACGAGATGATACACCGCATCGGGGAATGCACCGGCCTCGAAGTCTATAACTTCCCCAAGCAGGCGGAATACTACGTGGGTTTGAATCTTCAGGTGTAAAACATGTCGCAAGCCGCTCCGGAAAAAATTGCCAACGAACCCCTGCCGGATCTCGACCGGTGCCTGGTGCTCGCAACCCAGGCAGGTTTGCCCCTGCATGCACGTCCCTGGCACTGGCTGGCGGCTGAACTGGGTGTAGAACCCGAACAGGTGATGGAACGCATCCAGGCCATGCTCGATGATGGTCGCATCCGTCGCATCGGCGTGTTACCCAACCACTATCGCCTGGGGTACATCGCCAACGGCATGTCCGTATGGGATGTACCCGACGACAGGATTGCCGAAGCGGGGGAACAGGTCGGGCGATTACACAGCGTCAGCCACTGCTACCAGCGCCCCAGGCACCTGCCGGACTGGCCCTATAACCTGTTTGCCATGGTGCATGGGCACGATCGACAGGAAGTTATGCGCGAGGTCGAGACAATTGCCGGCTTACTGGGCGATCTGGCGCGCAGCCATGACGTCCTGTTCAGCACCCGTATCCTGAAAAAAACCGGCCTGAGAATAGGAGGCTGAAATGTTTCGCATATCACAGTACATGAAGGAACTGGTTCAGCCACCGATTAACCCGGTTTCCCGCCAACCGTCCGGCCCGGTAGTCATCTGGAACCTGGTACGTCGCTGCAACCTGACCTGCAAGCATTGTTACTCCATATCCGCAGATATCGACTTTCCCGGTGAACTGTCAACGTCGGAAGTCTTTGGCGTGATGGACGACCTGCGTAATTTCGGTGTGCCGGTGCTGATCCTGTCCGGAGGGGAACCCCTGCTACGTCCCGATATATTCGACATCTCCCGACGCGCAAAGGACAAGGGCTTTTATGTCGGTCTGTCCACCAACGGCACGCTGATCGACGAGAACAATATCGCTGATATTGCCGCCATGAACTACGACTATGTGGGCATCAGTATCGACGGCATGCGTGAAACGCACGACCGTTTCCGCCAGAAGGAAGGTGCCTTCGACGCATCCATGCACGCCATCCGGCTGTGCCGTGAGGCCGGCATCAAGGTAGGCATGCGTTTTACGCCAACACAGGATAACGCCCACGAACTGCCTCTTATGCTGGATATCATGCGCGAGGAGCAGGTCGACAAGTTGTATGTCTCACACCTGAACTATGGCGGGCGCGGCAACCGCAACCGACGTTCGGATGTCGTCCACCAGGCCACACGCCAGGTGATGGATCAGCTGTTCGAGCGTTGCTGGGAGGACATACAGGCCGGCCGCCGCACAGAGTATGTCACGGGCAACAATGACGCCGACGGGGTCTACCTGCTGCAGTGGATCAAACAAAATTTCCCCGAACGCTATGACGACATGCAACAGCGGCTCATTCAATGGGGTGGTAATTCGTCCGGGGTTAATATCGCCAACATCGACAACCTCGGCAACGTACACCCCGACACCTTCTGGTGGAACTACAACCTGGGTAATGTAAAGGAAAGACCATTCTCCGAAATCTGGCAGGACCGCAGCGACCCGTTGATGGATGGCCTGAAACGCTCACCACGCCCGTTGAAAGGACGCTGCAGGGTCTGCCACTACCAGTCGATCTGTGGCGGCAACACCCGCGTGCGCGCGTTCCAGCTAACCGGTGACCCCTGGTGGGAAGACCCGGCCTGCTACCTGGACGACGAGGAACTGGGTATCACCGAAGCGGAATACCACAACGAAAAACCGGAACCGGCCGAACTCGAAATACGCACCATCAGGCGGGCAAGTTGAAACTTTTGCTGTCGCTTTACGTCGTACTCGTACTGCTGCTACCGGGCCTGTTGCAGGCGGACGGCGCGCCGCAAAAACTGTTTGCCGACCACTGCGCACGCTGCCACGGCGACAACCGCCTGGGAGCGATGGGTCCGGCCCTGCTACCGGAAAACCTGCACCGACTGCGCAGGGACAAGGCCGCCGGGGTGATTACCCATGGCCTGCCCGCAACCCAGATGCCGGCCTTTGGCAAGACACTGACTGCCGCACAGATCGACACATTGGTCGATTATATCTATTCGCCACCGGCACACCCGCCGATCTGGGGTGAAAAGGAAATCCGCACCAGCCATATTGTCTACCCGGCCTATAAACAGGCAAGCCCGTCCGACAAGCCGGTCTACGACGCTGACCCGTTAAACCTGTTCCTGGTCGTTGAGTCCGGCGACCACCATGTGACGGTACTCGATGGCGACCGCATGGAACCCATTACGCGCTTCAAATCCCGCTTTGCCCTGCACGGCGGCCCCAAGTTCTCTTCAACCGGGCGCTATGTCTACTTCGCCTCTCGCGACGGCTGGATCACCAAGTACGATATGTACCGGTTGAAAATCATCGCCGAAATACGCGCCGGCATCAATACGCGCAATGCAGCAGTCTCTGCGGATGACCGCTATGTACTGGTCGGCAACTACCTGCCACATACCCTGGTGTTGCTGGACGCCAGGGATCTCAGCCTGATCAAAATTATTGCGGCGAAGGATGATTTTGGCAACAGCTCGCGGGTCAGCGCCGTCTACACCGCCCCGCCCCGGCACAGCTTTATCGTCGCGCTGAAAGACCTCAAGGAGGTCTGGGAAATCAGCTACGCGGATAACCCGAAACCGGTCTATAACGGCCTGGTACACGACTACCCGTTACAGGAAGGCCTGGCGGAAACCGGACGCTTCCCGATACGGCGCATCCATCTGGACGATTACCTGGATGATTTCTTCTTTGACCCCGCCTATAAAAATTTAATCGGCGCCGCTCGCAATGCCCGCAACGGCCAGGTGGTCAACCTGCTGGTCGGGCGCAAGATCGCCGATATCGACCTCACCGGTATGCCCCACCTCGGCTCCGGCATCACCTGGAAGTACAGGAACACACGCGTCCTGGCGACACCCAACCTGAAACAGGGTGTGGTGACAATCATCGACATGCACAACTGGAAGACAATCAAGAAAATCAAGACTGATGGCCCCGGTTTTTTCATTCGCAGCCACGAAAATACACCTTACGCCTGGGTCGATGTGTTTGTCGGGCCACACCGGGACGAAGTCCATATCATCGACAAGAAAACCCTGAAAATTGTAAAAACCCTGAAGCCTGTTCCCGGCAAGACCTCGGGGCATGTTGAGTTCACCCGTGACGGTAAAAAAGCCCTGCTGAGTATCTGGGAAAAAGACGGCGCCATCATTGTCTACGACGCCGCCACCCTGAAAGAGATCAAGCGCCTGCCCATGAGCAAGCCGGTCGGGAAATACAACGTCTACAACAAGATCACCCGTTCGGAAGGCACCAGCCACTAGCGTATGCCAAAAACCGTGATCAAGGTTCTGTCTGTACGGCACGACCAGTACGCAAGCGATCCAGTAATGAGATCCAGTCCACTTGCCGGGAATAGCCGATAATATCAAGGCGCGGCGGCAAGGTTCGCCCCTGCACCAGGTAGTAACTATTCCCCGATGGCAGGTCGGCCACGCCACCCATGTGACAGACACCGTTCTCCAGCCGGCAACGTATCCCCAGCCGCCGGTAGGGGAAGTCTTCGAGGAACCTTAACAGGATGCGGGATACCGCACCGCCAACACCACCACCGCCGATACTGGAAATACTGTCCACCGCACGTTGACTAATGCGGTGACGACTATGATCACCGCGGGGTGTTTTCAACCAGGCATCGAATGCAACCGTTTGCCAGTCCTCCATGTACAAGCGGTTAACCTCGCCATTCAGGCGACCCTCGATACGACCAAAATCAAACGTGCGGGTCAGGGTTTCCAGATCGACCTGGTTGATTCGCACATCGGCCCACAATCGCGGCACCAGGCCGAAGGGTTGCCGGATATGCAGGTTGCGCACGGTAATATCACCGTCGAAGGCCTGTACCAGCAACACACCGCCCAGCGTCAGTTCACCCTTGTTGTAATGCATTTTCGGGATCATGCCGGACAACTTGCCGGACAGCGGTACCCAACCCAGTGCGCGACTGAAAGCCTGCATCGACACGGGTGTCAGCATACCGTCCAGCGACCACTGGAAGCCTTCATCATCCTGACCCAGTGAAAAACTGTCGACGTGAAGTTCACCATCAAGCAAGGCCACAACCAGTGGCTGGGTCATCTGAACATGGCGGCCCTGTGTTTGCAGGGAAAGGTCTGCCGGTCCGAAGGCGAGTTTATACAGATTGGCGCCCTGCCAACGCAGGCTTGACCGGAGAGGTTTCCCCTGGCCACCCCAGTACAGGGTACCGTTCAGATCCTTCACACCAAACACGCCGCTGTGCTCACGCAGCGTCACCTTGTCAAGGTTCAGCTGCGCAGACTGCAGGGCATTAGCCGCCAGTGACAAGGTCCCACTCAGTCGTCCCGCTGTCTCCAGCTTGCCTGCCGCGCCACCCACCAGCCAGGGCTGTAACCAGGTTGTATAAAATGCGGGCAGGACAGCGTCATCGAGCTTTAGTTGCAGGTTTTCCAGCGGCGTCGCCTGCCCCTGCCGCCAGCTGCCGGACAGGCTGCCACGCGCGTACTGCGGCTGATTAAATGACAGGTGGTGCAGTACAAGATGCGCCAGCGGCGGCTGCCAGTCGAATTCAGCCGACAGGTGCAGCGGATGTGCCGGTGTAAATTCGAGGTACAGGGGGTCACTGTATAACGCGCCCGCCAGCGCACTGATCGATGCCCTGACCTGCCATGTGCCGGCATGCCTCTGTGCCTGTCCACGACTGGACAGTTGCAGGTCTTCCGCAGCCTGGTCACCGGCTGGACTATCATACGCGAGCGACTGAGTCTTAAGTTGCCAGCTGACCCGCTGCAGCGCCGATGCAACACCGGATAGCGTCAGTGAACCACTGAGTCTACCCTGATAGCCTGCATCGGGAACCCGGGTGGAAAACTGCCTGGCCAGTGCAGCCAGACCTGCAACACCGGTCTGTGCCAGGCTGATATTTAACCGCCAGGCCTGCGGGTTAGCGGAAAACGCCAGGCCGACTTTGCCGCCCGCCAGCGCAAGTCCATTCACCTTGACGCTCAGCCGCCGACCTGGAAACTGCCAGGAAAATGAGGCCGGCAGTCCCTCGGCGCGGATACTGTCGGAAACAAAACCCAGTTTCGCCTGATGACAGTCAACCCGATCTGTCGTCAGGGTAAATACCCGGCAATCGAGTTTTACGGCGCGAAACTGATGCTTGCCCAGCCGCAGTTGCGCAATATGCAGTACCAGTTCCGGTTCAGCAGCGCCCAGACCCAGTTCGAGTACGGCATCCTGCACGCTCCACTGCGCCGCTTCGATGCTGCCGAGTTCAAGGTGAATCCGCTCAACGGAACAGGCAGGGCCCGACAGCAGGCACAACAGTGCGCCGCCGAGCCAGCGGATCAATCCGGAAATACCCCGGTGGACAGGTAACGATCACCGCGGTCACAGATAATCGCCACAATCACAGCATCTTCGACCTGCTCACTGAGTTGCAGGGCCGCTGCCACCGCGCCGCCGGACGAAACCCCGCAAAAGATACCTTCCTTTGCCGCCAGCGCCAGTGTGGTTTGCTCGGCAGCTTCCTGACTCACATCAATGGTCCTGTCGACACGACTGGCTTCAAAGATGCTCGGCAGATATTCCTTCGACCAGCGGCGTATACCGGGAATGGATGCCCCTTCCATCGGCTGAACACCAACAACGCAAACCTCCGGGTTCTGTTCCTTGAGGTAACGTGACGTCCCCATGATGGTGCCGGTGGTTCCCATGGCGCTGACGAAGTGAGAAATGTGTCCTTGCGTATCGGTCCAGATTTCCGGCCCGGTGGTTTCGTAGTGCGCGCGCGGATTGTCCGGGTTGGAAAACTGGTCCAGCACCTTGCCCTTGCCCTCGGCCTCCATCTGCATGGCCAGGTCACGCGCACCTTCCATGCCCTGCTCGCGTGTGACGGAAATGATCCCGGCGCCAAAGACTTTCATCACCTGGCGACGTTCCACACTCATGTTATCCGGCATGATCAGCACCATGCGGTAACCTTTCATGGCGGCAACCATCGCCAGCGCGATACCGGTATTGCCGCTGGTGGCTTCGATCAGTGTATCGCCCGGTTTAATCTCGCCGCGCTCCTCCGCGTGGCGGATCATGCTCAGCGCAGGCCGGTCTTTCACAGAACCGGCCGGGTTGTTGCCTTCCAGCTTGACCAGAATCCGGTTGCTGGTATCACCCGGCAGGCGCTGCAGTCGCACCAGCGGCGTGGCACCGACAAATTGCTCTATAGTTGGGTAATTCATCAATAACCCCTGTAAAAACTAAGGAACCTCATCGACATACTGAATGTTCTCCCTGTTACCGTAATGTACACGAGGCAAAAGGCCAAATACGGCTGGCCTTGCCTCCACCCTGTGCTAGGCTGACGAGTAGAGGTGTGCTCTGCACACTTTCGCAACCAGTGTAGCAAGAACGACAAGTCGATGATTGACAAAGATAAGCGACTCGATAGTCATCATGGAAAGTCAGCCACAGGGAATGAAAATAACGCTGCTGCCGAAAGGCTGATCCGGCAAACGGGGCACTATTTGCGTCTTTTGCACATTACCCATGAAGCCATTATCTGTGTTGATGAACAATGCAATGTACTTGTCTTCAACCAGGGTGCGGAACACCTGTTCGGCTACCACCAGGATGAAATGCTGGGCGCTTCCGCACACCGATTGCTGTGCCCGAAGTTTAGCCACACCGACAAGCACCGCCTTGACGTACTGGCGCGTATCGCGCGGGACAATCACATTGGTTTCAACACCGACCACATTATCTGCAAACGCAAGAATGGTGAACGCTTCCCGGCCGAAGTCTCGCTGTCGCAAACCGCCTTGCCCGGCCGGCGTCTGTACACCCTGGTGGTACGCAATGCGACGGAAAGGGTACACGCTGAAGAACAACTGGCGCACGCCGCACGCCACGACGAACTCACTGATCTGCCAAATCGCACACTACTCAAGGACCGCCTGAGCGCCGGTATTGCCCGCGCCCAACGCTACCAGCGCAAGCTGGGGGTCGTGTTCCTGGACCTCGATGATTTCAAGCCGATCAATGACCACTACGGTCATGAAACCGGAGACTGCCTGCTGCAGGCCGTGGCGAAACGGCTACGCGACACCATGCGGCAATCGGATACTGTCTCAAGGGTGGGTGGCGATGAATTTATTGTCTCACTGGAACAGATCAAGAGTACCGATGATGCGATCGCCGCCGCCAGCAAGCTGGATATTGCGTTGAAACAGCCCTTCGGCGTACTGGGAAACCAGATCCGTATTTCCGCCAGCATTGGTGTCGCCGTGTATCCCGATCACGGCAGCGATCCGGCCACGCTGCTACGGCACGCCGACCAGGCCATGTATTCGGCAAAGGCCACACACCACAACCCGCAACTGTTTCAGCAGCGCGGCTGATCCACCGCCAGCATTAACTGTTTCATTTCCCGCACGGCATTACCCAGGCCGGTAAACACGGCACGCGCAATAATGGCATGGCCGATATTCAGTTCGCGCACCGCCGGTAGCGCCGCAATCCGCTGCACATTATGATAGTGCAGACCGTGCCCGGCATTAACCTGCAAGCCGATATCATCGCCCAGCGCAACGGCCGCACGAATCTTCTCAAATTCAGCCTCGACCTCAGCCGCTGTGACTGCGTCAGCAAAATGCCCGGTATGGATTTCAATGCAGGGTGCGCCTACGGCCCTGGCGGCATCGACCTGTACAGGATCGGCGTCAATAAACAGTGACACCCGCACACCGGCTTCCGCCAGCTGCCCGCAGGCATCCTGCATGCGGCTGACCTGGCCCGCCACATCCAGTCCACCCTCGGTGGTCAGTTCTTCGCGACGTTCCGGCACCAGGCAGCAGTCAGCCGGCCTGAGTTGTGATGCGATAGCCAGCATTTCATCGGTGACCGCCATTTCGAGATTCATGCGGGTTTGCAGCACATCCGTGAGTATCTCCACATCACGCGTCTGGATGTGCCGGCGGTCCTCGCGCAGGTGCAGCGTGATGCTGTCCGCTCCCGCCTGCTCGGATTCGATAGCCGCCTGAACCGGATCAGGATATCGCGTACCACGCGCCTGACGCAGGGTAGCGACGTGATCGATATTGACCCCCAGCAGAATAGTACCCATAAAAAACTCCCTAACCCGGAAAACCGGTTATTTTTTCGAAAATAATTCCCGTGATTTCAACGGTTTCCCGCCAAGATACAGGTTCAGGGCAGCCCGCATCAAGCGTTTGGCGTCACGCAATACTGCCGTATCGATGTCCTGTTCCTGCGCCAGCGCCAACAGGCTACTGCCCGGAAACAGAAAACCCCGGCTACCCGGTGCCACTTCGACCGGTCCGGCTTCAAGATGGTAGTCATATACCCTGTCGGCCTGTACCGGCTCGCCAGATTGACAATCCGTGTCCAGCAACAGGCCATAACCGGTTTCCTGTAATAAATGCTTTTCGAACAGGCGCAAGGTCAGTTCGATATGCACGGGCTGGCTCGACAGCGCCTGCAAGGCCTGCTCGTAGCGGTGGAACAGGGAGGGATGCGGATCATGGCGCACCAGCAGGCGCACCAACAACTCGTTAAGATAGAACGCACTGTAAAATGCGGCGCCCGTCAGATCAAAGCCCAACCCGTCGGCTTCAACGCCGGTTAATGTGCCCAGCTCACCCCGTTCGCTCCATGACAGGCGCAGGGGACGAAACGCCTGCAGTTCACCGCGCCGACGTGAGCGGGGTGCGCGTGCACCACGCGCCACCAGTCCGACCCGACCGTGTACCGGGGTGAAGATTTCCAGCAAGGCGCTGGTCTCCCGGTAGGGTCGCTGGTGCAGCACAAAGCCATGCGCCAGCTCGACGCGTGCGCTCAACCCCGTTGCCGCGACCATCTCAGCTGTCCTGGTAGCCCAGGCTGCGCAAGGCGCGGTCATTGTCTGCCCAGCCTTCCTTGACCTTTACCCAGAGTTGCAGGAAAACTTTCTGGCCAAAGGTCTTCTGCATGTCTTCACGCGCCTCTTTTCCGACAGCCTTGAGCAAGGCGCCCTTGCGTCCGATCACGATCGGCTTGTGGCTGCTCTTTTCCACCCAGATCAACGCATGGATGTGCAGGACCTTTTTTTCCTCCTTGAAACTCTCGATTTCGACGGTAAGACCATAAGGAATTTCTTCGCCAAGTTTACGGAACAGCTTCTCCCGTACCAGTTCGGCGGCAAGAAAACGCTCACTGCGATCGGTGACCTGGTCTTCCGGGTAGAAAGGAACAGAGACGGGAAGATGCTTGCGAATAGCCTCCTCCAGTTCATCAAGGTGCTCACCGCGTCGGGCACAGACCGGGATAATTGCGGAGAAATCTCCACGCCCTCCCAGCTCCTGCATAAACGGAAGCAGCGCCGCCTTGTCCGTTATGCGATCAATCTTGTTGATGGCGACAATCACCGGGCAGGACAGGTGTTTGAGTTTTTTCAGTATCCACTCGTCGTCATCGTGCCAGCGCGTACTGTCCACCACGAACACCACCACATCGACATCTTTCAGACTGTCGGTCGCGGCGCGGTTGAGGTAACGGTTCATGGCGCGTGGCTGCTTTGCGTGCAGGCCCGGCGTATCGACAAAAACAATCTGTACGTCGTCGTCGGTCTTGATACCCAGTATGCGGTGCCGGGTGGTTTGGGGACGCCGTGAGGTGATGCTGATTTTTTGCCCGATCATACGGTTCATGATGGTCGACTTGCCAACATTCGGACGCCCTACCAGGGCAACATAACCACTATGGAAGTCAGCCACGGGGGTCTACCCTGTCCAGCATGCGTCGTGCCGAGGCCTGTTCCGCGCCACGCCTGTTGTTACCTTCACCGGTCACTGACAGGTCCAGGTCCACAACCCGGCACGCCACAACAAAGTGCTGCTGGTGCGCCTTGCCTGTCACTGATGTCACCTCGTAGACAGGCAAACCCAGGCGGCGGGACTGGAGCAGTTCCTGGAGGAGGGTTTTTGGATCCTTTAATTCGTCAGCGGAGGACAGATTTGCGAGCTTGTCGGTAAACAGGCGATGGATACACGCATGACAGGCTTCATAACCCCGGTCCAGCAGGGTAGCGCCGAGTATAGCCTCCAGCGCATCGGCGAGTATTGAGTCGCGCCGGAAACCACCACTTTTCAACTCACCGGATCCCAGTCGCAGGTAATCACCCAGTTCCAGTTCGCGCGCCACTTCCGCCAGCGTTTCACGCTTCACCAGGCTGGCGCGCAGGCGGCTTAACTGGCCTTCACTGGCCTCGGGGAATTTCTCGAACAGGCATTCGGCGATCACGAACCCGAGCACCGCATCACCGAGAAATTCAAGGCGTTCATTATTACGGCTGCCGGCACTGCGATGGGTGACTGCCGCCTCCAGCAGCTCCGGCTGCCGAAATTCACAGCCGAGCGAACGGACCAGGCCGTCCAGCGCACGCTTCAACGGCTCGGCACCTCAACCTGTTTATTGAAACTGGCGACGATATCGAGATTGGATATCAGGTGCTCACGGCGTTCGTACTGAATCGAAATCCGCGTTACGCCCTTGTCTTTGTTTATTTTCAGCAACCTCGGCGACACCCTGCGCACATCATTAATATCAAAACGTTTAGTGACAACACTAATGATTGCAGAACGTGGCTTGGCACCGATCCCCGGCTCGTGGGTCAGCGACTCAAACACCGACGACACCTTGGAATACTCCAGGTAGATTGGAACCAGGCGCAGGGTGATGAGGGTAAAAAATGCAATTAACCCCAGTACCAGCAACCAGCCGATTGCGGTCATTCCGCGTTGGTGACGCCATGTCTTCATCGTTGTTCTCCACGCACTAGTTAATGGAGTCCCCGATACGATCCCAGGCGATACCACCCGCCGCAGAATCCCAGTTCATCCAGATCATGAATGCCTTGCCGACCAGGTTCTGGTCCGGCACAAAGCCCCAGTAGCGACTGTCGTTACTATTGTCACGGTTATCACCCATCACAAAGTAGTGACCCGGCGGGACAACCACATCAGCGCCAATGCCGCTGACACGCGGCAACACCAGAATATCATGCTCCACCTTTCCGAGGATTTCGCGGCGCAGGCTGGCGCCGGACATGGACAGGCCGGAACCCTTGCCAATATAGGTGCCTGCAGGAACCTGCGCAACTTTCTTGCCGTTGATAAACAAGGTCTTGTTACGGTAGACAATATGGTCACCAGGCACACCGACCAGGCGTTTGATGTAATCGACATGCGGGTCCTTGGGAAAACGGAATACCACGACATCGCCCCGCTGCGGCTCCCCGATATCAACCACCTTGCGATTCAATACCGGCAGGCGAATGCCGTAGGTATATTTGTTGACGAGGATAAAGTCACCGACCAGCAGGGTCGGCATCATGGACCCGGACGGGATACGGAAGGGTTCGACCAGAAACGAGCGCAGCAACAGGACGGCCAGTATGACCGGGAAGAACGACTTGGCATACTCGACGAGGGTCGATTCCCTGAGTGCCTCCTGGCCTTCCACTTCCGCACGTTGCCGGCGTTTTGGCGCCCATAACACGGCATCGGCCAGCCAGATAAACCCGGTGATAAATGTTGCCGCGACCAGTATGGCCGGAAAATCAAAATTCATGTTATTTTTTCCCTACCTGTAGCACGGCGAGGAAAGCCTCCTGCGGAATCTCCACCTTGCCGAATTGTTTCATACGTTTTTTACCGGCTTTCTGCTTCTCCAGCAACTTGCGTTTGCGGGAAATGTCGCCACCGTAGCACTTTGCGGTCACATTCTTGCGTAATGCCTTTACCGTGGTGCGCGCAATAATCTGCGAGCCAATCGCCGCCTGGATAGCCACATCGAACATCTGCCGGGGGATAATTTCTTTCATCCGTTCAGCGAGATCACGTCCCCGGCCGTTGGCAAATTCACGATGCACAATCACTGACAGGGCATCGACGCGCTCACCGTTAATCAGCACATCCAGCTTGACCAGTGAGGCCTGCTGGAAACGCTCAAAGGTATAGTCAAAGGAGGCAAAACCCCGACTCACCGACTTGAGTCGATCGAAGAAATCCAGCACCACCTCGCTGAGCGGCAACTCATAGTTCAGCGACACCTGGCTGCCAAGATATTGCATATTCCGTTGCACGCCGCGTTTTTCCACGCACAGCCCGATGACGGCGCCAAGATAATCCTGCGGGACAAGGATATTGGCCAGGATAATGGGTTCGCGGATTTCATCAATCTGGTTGACCGGCGGCAGACTGGCGGGATTATCGATTTCCAGCACGTCACCTTTGGTATCCAGTACCTGGTAGATCACCGTTGGCGCCGTGGTGATCAGGTCGATATCGTATTCACGCTCCAGCCGCTCCTGGATGATCTCCATGTGCAGCATACCGAGGAAGCCACAACGGAAACCGAAGCCCAGCGCCGTCGATGTCTCCGGTTCGAAGTGCAGCGAGGCATCATTCAGCCGCAACTTCTGCAGTGCCTCACGCAGGTCTTCGTAGTCGTCGGATATGACCGGGTACAGACCGGCAAACACGCGTGGCTGAACCTTCTGGAACCCGGGCAGCACGTCCTCTGCCGGCCGATCCGTCAGGGTAATCGTATCGCCAACCGGCGCGCCGTCAATCTCCTTGATACCGGCAATGATATATCCCACGTCGCCCGCAGTCAGTTGCTCCCTGTCGGTGCGGTGTGGTGTAAACACCCCTACCTTCTCCGCCAGGTGATCACGCCCGGTGGACATGATGCGGATTTTTTTACGCCGTGGCAGCGTCCCCTGCATGACGCGCACCAGTGAAATCACCCCGACGTAGCTGTCAAACCAGGAATCGATAATCAGCGCCTGCAGCGGCGCATCCACATCACCTTGTGGCGGCGGAATCTGTTCGATCAACCGTTCCAGCAGCTCGTCGATACCCAGGCCGGTCTTGGCGCTGACCTCGATGGCATCGGTCGCATCGAGGCCGATCACGTCCTCGATCTCCTGCTTGACGCGGTCCGGCTCCGCTGAAGGCAGGTCGATCTTGTTCAGCACGGGCACCACTTCCAGCCCCTGTTCGATAGCCGTGTAGCAGTTCGCCACACTCTGCGCTTCCACACCCTGTGCCGCATCGACGACCAGCAGCGCGCCTTCACAGGCCGCCAGTGAACGCGATACCTCGTAGGAGAAATCCACGTGTCCCGGCGTATCGATAAAATTCAGCACATACGCCTCACCATCCTTCGTTCGGTAAGGCAGCGATACGCTCTGCGCCTTGATGGTAATGCCGCGTTCGCGCTCCAGGTCCATGGAGTCCAGCACCTGCGCCCCCATCTCGCGCTCGCTCAGGCCGCCACAGATCTGGATAAAGCGGTCCGCCAGCGTGGATTTGCCATGATCAATATGCGCGATGATGGAAAAATTTCGGATGTGGGACAGATCAGTCATGTATAACCTGGTTTACAAAACAGAATGGCGCCAAATATGGCGCCATCCGGGAAAATCTGGACAATGTAAGGCACTTAAGCGGCGTCAGTATACACGCTATTGACGCGGCGACCCACTGCGCCCCGCGTCCAGAAAAGCTTCCAGGGCGGGTTGATCCAGGTGATAGTGACAAATCTCCTGCTCCCCACCCACCAGTACCG
>CAYYAP010000018.1:12313-27935 GCA_964469575.1 uncultured Thiohalobacter sp. | reverse complement strand
AATAAGCTCATTCAGGGCCATTTAGAGCAAATTTGTTGGGAATTAAGATCCAGTAAAATACATTATTATCAAATAGATATACGAACCAAGCTGTGTGGCTACGAACCAGGCGGTCGGGAGTTCGAATCTCTCCGGGCGCGCCATATGTCTCAAGGGCTTACATCTCGGTGCGAGCCTTTCGTTGTTCTAACGTAGAGAAATCGTAGAGTCATTCTCTACGGTCGCTCAATGTCTCCTGGGGCTATGATCGAATCCAGGGCGCACTCGCCAATCTCAGTCTGCCGGATATGGACTTAACTTGACAGTACCGCAAGTCAAGTGTTGCACCTGAAGTGCCAGCAGATTAATCCAGGCCCAAAACAATACGCCAATATGCTTCGACCTCGCTGATTTCCTTCTCGGTGAGGATAATCAACATATCACTGCTAATACGTCGGTTATCGATGGTTCTTGTTTGGTCCAGCATGATGTCGGAATCGGATTCCAGCCCAACGCGCGCCACGACCCGATAACGTAGTGGCGCTGCATCTTCAATCAATTGTGTGGTCAACGGAAGTACGGTAGTGCTCGGATGCCCGGCTTCATTCAGCAGGTCGCTCTGCATGACAATGCATGGTCGGATTTTCCCCGGCTCGGTACCTTTTGATGGATTGAAATTGGCCAGATAAATACCGCCGCGTTTACAGGCCATCGGCATTTGTCGCATCGAAATCGGCCGATGCATCGAGTGCCTGTTTGCGCGTCTTGAGTGAGGCGGTTCGTATCCGCTGTCGTAGCGCTTCACGATCCAGGTGCTGCTGGTAGCTACGAACCGCGTCTCTGATGACACGGCTTCTGGTTGTATTCAAGCGTCTGGCCAGACGGTTGAGCAACGCATCAAATTCTGCATCGGCTTTAATGGTGACTGTTTTCATGCGTATGGTACTCGAATAGGTAATACCATTTTAAGTATAGCTGGCTGGTCCATGGCAGGCAAGATGCATAGCGTACACCTGTATCAGTTGTCCGAAAAAAAGCATCTTTACGGCCGCAAAACAGGGCAAATAGACTTATATAGACCAAAAATTTCAGACAGTATCGGTTACTCAGTAGCCACTAAACACTATATTTATCTATGTGTTACAGATTCGTTGAGCCTGCCATCTGTCCAAATAGATGTCCGATTATCCAATATATTCAGGTTTCCCCGTGTTTTATATCGGTACTGAGTTAAATTGACAGTAGGCGTTTGAACGCCAGTCTATGTTGGCGATCTCAAGTGAAAGTTACGAATTCGCCACCCACGGGTCAGACTCCTTTCCCCTTCCCACTCCCCCGAAACGAATGTTCGATAATCGCTGGGTTGGTAGGGTGCAAAGATCTCCTTGAGTGGGGCGAAGATCCCGGTCTTTCGCATAGGGCTGGCACCTAAATCTTTCAACAGCTCGTCATGGTAGTGCTGCATGTGAAAGATCAGCCGTGCACTGCGCGCCTGGCTGAAGGGCATGTGTTTTCGTTTCCAGGCCTTTACTTTCCCGATATTGCGCAGCATGTCTTCACGCGCAGGCAGCTTGTACGTGCCCTTAATCAATTCGCACAACCAGCGAACTTGCAGGTTGTAGGTGAGAATATTGATGATCGTCGATGCCTGGCCGATAAAGACAAGATTGGGGGCGTCCGGATGCACCATCTGGCGGTATAAATAAAGACCGTCTTTCTCAAAATTGAGGCGTGCGCGCAACGTCTCGGGAAGAAAGCAGTAATCGGACTTCCATCCGGTGGCGAAAATGATGACATCCGCATTCACACGCGAGCCGTTTTTCAGCGTGAGGCCATTACGCGTGTATTCGGTGATCTCGGTCTTCTGTGGATTAATCGCGCCATTGCGCAGAGAACGGTAAAACTCAGGACGCGGCAACATCGCCGACTCGCTGAAGGCATCGAACTCCACCGGCTTCCTGGGCACCATGCTCACCCTTGTACCGAAGCGCGACCACATCTGGCACTGGATAATCAGCAATAGCTGCACCAGCCGCCACCATAACCATACCAGCGGCTTGCCCAGGGTATGAAGCACACGTTCCATCACAGAAGGGTTGTAGTACAGAGGGATCATCGCGCTGGTAAAGCGATTCAGCATGACCCATTTGAAGGGCAGCACATTTGCAATCTTTGCGGGTAATGGCCAATGCGCTTCGCGAAAAATAATTGTCGTTTCTTTGGCGACCGCCGCCGCCTCCAGCGCTGCATCGGTGGCGCTTTTTCCGAAACCGACCACCGCGACTTTTTTACCTTTAAGCTGGTCTCGGGATTTAAACTCCGAGTTGTGAAGGATCTCACCTTTAAAAGCATCCTGGCCCGGGAACCTGGGAATATTCGGGGTGTTGGAATAGAGGCCAATGCAGATCACGACCAGGTCGAATTCCTGGTCGCGCCGGATTCCGTCGTCGTCAAAGCGTATTACCCAACCCGGCTTGTCACCACTACGCTTTCGTATTTGTGTCACCGGGGTTTTGAAATGGATGTGCGGCCACACACCGAAGTGTTTGGCGTAGTTTACCAGGTATTTCTGTATCACCGGGCCAGGCGTAAAATCGGCGGTATCTTCGGGTAGTGGCCAATCGGGAAATTCATACAGTTCCCGCTGTACCTGCGTACCAAAATTTGAATAGCCATCAGCCCAGACACCGCCGAGTCTGGTGCTGCGTTCGAATACTCTACAGTCGAGTCCTTCCGCAAGCAGGGCTTTGGCGGTGGAAAGACCGGCAACACCTGCGCCGATAATGGCTACGTTCTTTACATGCTTAAGGTCCATATCCCGCCCCCCGTTTACCTGTTGTGCGGATTCAAATTGGCCCGCTGGCTTAAATCTCTTGTTTGGTCATAGATAGCGCCGAGAAACTCCAGGACAAATTGTTTTTTGTAGCCTCGGGTAAATGCATTGGGATAACCCACATCAATAATGGCTCGATAGTCAATATGAGCTTGTTGTTCGTGTTCGGTTATTTCGATGCGTCCCTGGTTCAATTTCAGAGTGCCTTCCAGTTGAAGCCAGGAAATGGCAGCATCACCCTCCTTTTTCACTTCGACTCGAGACCACCGCTCGCCAACTGGCCAGGGGAACTTGAATTTGATGAGAAATTGCTGCCGCCCGTTCATCGGGTTGCTCTCGATTTTCGTATCTCGAATCCAACCATGTAGTGCGGGGTATTTGACGACAGCATTAATCACTTTGCTTAGCTGTGGCTCAGTGGTATGACAATTTGCCTTTGCGTGTATCCACTCGTTTTCCGACCCTTGTTCCTGATGGAATTCGATGGCGATTTGAGGCGCAGCGACTGACAGGTTGGCAGCACTGGCAAGAACAAGGCTAAGCAGAAGGCGATACAGTAAGTACATGACAGCATCGACTGGTGAATGGGTGCCTGAGCGCCGCGTGACCAGAACACCTAAAGACTGGTTTTGTGCGATAGCTTCCATCGTATAATCCTCCACAAATAAGGGCCAGGATTTTGACGGCGATAAATGCCTACAGCTGTTACGGCAAGTACTCAACGGTAGGGACTGTGATTAGACTACTTAACTACCAGCGCTGCGGGCGTGGCAATTTGAGTTGACAGAAAAGGGACATATGTCCTTTTTTGAGGACACGCACTATTCAGCGGGGAGTAGTGAACTTTTTACCAGGCAGAAGGCAGGTGTTTCTCAATGATGAGTTGCCGGGACTCTTTGCGAATATAACCGCCTTTTTTCAAATCCTGCATGATGCGGCTGACCATTTTACTGGAGGCGCCGATGCGGTTGGCGAGGTCATTATGGGTGAGGTGTTCTTTTATTATCCAGCGACCATCATCCTGTTTGACGGCCAGCTCCATCAACAGGCGCGCAACCCGACCATAGACGTCCATAAGTGCCAGACTACGTACGTTCTCACTCAACGCGCGTAAACGGCTGGTTAGCCCCTGAATGATAGTAAGCGCAAGATCGGGATGCGCCGCCAGACAATTGGTGAATGCCGCTTTCATCAGCACAGCAAATTGGCACGTCTCCAGTGTCATGACAGAAGCCGAGCGCGGGCCCTTGTCAAAAAGAGACACCTCACCGAAATAATCCCCGGGTCCCTGTATATTAAGGACGACTTCCTTGCCCGCCTCATCGTCAAGATAAACCTTTACCCGCCCGTCAAGAATAATATACAGCGAATCCGAATCATCGCCCTCATTGATCACCAGCGTATTCTTTGGATGTCGCCGAACGACAAAGTGACTGGCCAGAGCCTCACGTTCTCCGGGGCCAAGCACCTCGAACAGCGGCATTTTCTCTAATAGTGCGGTATCCATTGATTGCCCGTCGAAATAATTGTGTAATCTGGCGCAATAAGGGTGTTCTACGCAACGACCTTGCGCTGCGCGCGCCGCCCTGTCAGCATAAGAACAATAACCCAGTTTTGCCCAGCTTGTGAACTTCTATCCGGGGGTTGAGTCATGGAAAGCGGGTATCGTCGATTCGCCTATGCAGGCTGTCTTCCCTCTGATACGGCGTCGGAAAGGCTCAGCAAAGCCATACTGGTCACCATACCAACTGCTATCAGCCTGCTTTCTGCTTTATGGGTACTGGGTTACCTCCTTCTCGACAGGCCCTTGTCCGCTGCGATTCCCGGTGGTTATGCCATCTTCTCACTACTCAGTGTTCTGGTGTTTTTTCGGACAAAGCACTTCGGCTTTTTCCGCTTCAGCCAGCTGTTCCTGATTCTCTGGCTGCCGTTCCTGTTGCAGTGGAGTCTCGGCGGCTTCAACAGCGGCAGTACGGTCATGATATGGGCCATCCTTTCACCCATCGGCGCGCTGATGTTTCACGGTGTACGACAGGCCACACCCTGGTTTCTTGCCTATCTTGCCCTGACGGTGGTGTCCGGCGTGTTTGACAGCCAGTTAGCCGCGTCTGTACCACCTCTGCCTGGCGCCGTAATAACAGTTTTCTATGTTATGAATATTGGCGCTGCAACATCGTTGATGTATGTCGTGGTCAACTATTTCGTTATCGATAACCAACGTATCATCGCCGCAATTTCGCACGAGAAACAGAAAACCGAAGAAGCCCTCACCGAGGCCGAACAAGCCAGATCCACCATTGAAGAACAGGCCAATAAATTAATCGAAATGGATCAGGTCAAGAGCCGATTCTTCGCCAACATCTCTCACGAATTCCGCACACCACTCACGCTGATCATCGGTCCGCTGGAGGACTGCCTGTCCGGATCAGACAATCCATCCCAATCCCAGCTTGAGGTCATGCTGAAAAACTGCCGACGCCTGCTTCGACTGATTAACCAACTGCTCGACATCGCCAGGCTGGAGGCGGGCGGCATGGCGCTTAGCGTTAAAAATGGCAATCTGACGCAGTTTATAAGGAGTATCGTGAGTTCCTTTGCGCCGTATGCCGAAAGAAATGGCATCAGTCTGCAGATGAATGCCGATGCCAGCGACGTGGAAATGTGCTTTGACGATGAAAAACTCGAAAAGGTTTTATCCAACCTGCTGTCGAATGCTTTGAAGTTCACCGCCCGGGGTGGCAAGGTCCACGTAGATTGCACCTTGAATACTGACGGTCAGGACAAGTCAGTCCATGTCACCGTCAAAGACACTGGTCACGGTATACCCAAAGGGGAGCTGCCATACATCTTTGACCGCTTTCGACAGGTCGACGGATCATCCACGCGCGCCCATGAAGGCACGGGGATCGGGCTGGCATTAGTGAAAGATCTGGTCACGCTGCATGGCGGTCACATTGATGTGCACAGTGAGCCTGGCTTCGGGACTGAATTCACAGTCATACTTCCTTGCGATCTGGGGCCATCGGAAAATACCGGGGTACAGGAAGGCGAGGTGGAAACATCGGCGGCTAATGGCGTACTGACCGATGAACTCAAGAACGAGCTGTCCGGACTGGAACACTACTTTGTGAGTCAAAGCGGCGATACACCACCGGACAAGCCATTTAGTGACTCCGCACCTTCCGACAAAAGCACTGTGCTGGTGATCGATGACAACCCGGACATTCGCTCCTACCTGGAACACTGCCTGACTCCGCACTACGACGTTATACAAGCCAGAGATGGTGCAGAGGGTCTGCAAATAGCCCGGGGATCTACCCCCGATTTAATTATCTGCGACATCATGATGCCAAAAATGGACGGCTACGAGTTGTGTAAAGCGCTCAAGGCAGACAAACAACTCAATCATACCCCTCTCATCTTTCTTACCGCAAAAGCCTCGCGGGACATGAAGGTCGAAGGCCTTCAGGCTGGCGCTGATGACTATATCGCCAAGCCCTTTAATGCCAGGGAGCTGCTTGCCAGAGTGGGCAATCTTATTCTGCTACGGCAACAACAAAGGGAACTCAAAGACCTGAATGAAAACCTTGAGGAGAAGGTCAAGGAGCAACTGGAAAGCATTCTCCGGGGCAAGCGGCTAGCGAGATTTCTGCCGAAGAAGTTGATGAAGCAGATCACATCTGGCGATGAGGAATTGGTCGTTGCCGGAGAACGGCGTAAAATTACCGTGTTCTTCTCCGATCTGAACAACTTCACCGATCTTGCGGACACGGAAGAACCCGAGAAAGTCTGCCGGATATTAAACGACTACCTGGCCGAAATGACCGCTGTGATTGAGGCCAAAGGTGCGACCCTGGTACAGATTATTGGCGACGGAATTATGGTCTTCTTCGGTGCACCGGACGATATGGATAGCAGGGAGCAGGCGACCCAGGCAGTAAACATGGCTGTACTCATGCAGGAAAGAATGCGTGAACTCGATCAAAAATGGAAGAACGAAGGCATTAATCAGGAAATCAAAATACGCATGGGCATTCACCAGGACTATCTCACCGTCGGCAATTTTGGCAGTGATGAGTTCATGGAATACACCGCTGTCGGGAAAGGCATCAATCTGGCCAGTCGCCTGGAAACTACCTGTACCCCGGGGCGCATAAAGGTTAGCAACCCTGTATACACGCTAACCTGTGACAAGTTTCCCTACGAACCTCTGCAGGAAGAACAGTTCAAGGGTTTTGCGCGGCATGTAAAGGCGTGTGAGCTTAACCCGGATAGACTGGCTACAAACCAGGCGGTCGGGAGTTCGAACTGATGAGCGCGAAGCACGACGACAGACACGACCATTGACAAATCAGACAAAGGTGTATATACACATACTATGGCAAAGCAAAATACAAGCTGTGACCTCAAACAATGCCGGGAAATCGAGCAGACCTGTGCGGTATTCAATCTGCGCAAGGCCTCCCGGGTAGTGACACGGCTGTATGAGGAGATTATGAAGCCCAGTGGGATACTCCCGACCCAATTTACCTTGCTGGTGGCAACCCGGGCCCTGGGGCCGGTTACGATTACGAAAATGGCCGAGCTGCTGGTCATGGACCGGACCACACTGACGCGCAATCTGAAACCACTGGAGAGAGAGGGCCTGCTGTCAGTGGCGCCGGGCAAGGACGATCAGCGTTCGCGCGAAGTGTGCCTGACCCGTAAAGGGCAGAAGAAGCTTGAACAGGCCTTACCCCTGTGGAAGGAGGCCCAGCGCCAGATGCAACAGGCGCTGGGAGTCAGTCGTCTGGATCGCATACTGGGTGATCTGACCGCAGTGGTGGATACGACAGCAACAGGCTGACTATATTATTTTGACTAAACGTGTATATACACCTATTAGGAGAAGATCATGAATACAAGTGACGCGAGTCAAACACGGGCCTGGCATTTTTTCCGGGGTGTGACTGCCTGGCCAAAGACCATTATTGCGTTTGGCCTGGTGCTAATAATCGGATTTGCCAGTTTTATACCGGCACTGGAGAAGGATACCCGGGCTGATGCCTTCATTCCGCCAGACCATCCTGCCCTGTTATTCCGCGACAAGGTGGAAGACATCTTCGGCCTGCAGGACCCGATGGTGATCGCTCTCGTTAACGAAGGGGAGACCGGTATTTTCAATCCTCACTCGCTGGAACTGGTGGAATGGTTGACTAGGCGCCTTGAGACAGTGGAGAACATCGATCCCGAGCGCATCACCAGCCTGGCGACAGAGAACGACATTATCGGCACTGAAGACGGGATGATGGTCGAGCCGTTTTTTGAGGCCCCGCCGCAAACGCAAGAGGTCGCCGATGCGGTGCGCACGGCAGTAATGGACTTTCCCCTGTACGTCGGCAGTCTGGTATCAAGAGACGGCACGGGTACCCTGATTGTGGCCGAGCTGGACGATCAAGCTAATGCACAGCAGGTCTACGAGAAACTACTGGAGATCGTAGAGCAGGCACCGGTACAGGAAGGTGAACAGTTGTACGTGGCGGGAGAGGGTGCCGTTGCCGGTTATATGGGTGCCTATATCGATGCTGATGCCTTTCGGCTCGATCCGATTGCCGGGCTGGTTATTACTCTGGTCTGTTTTGTCGCCTTTCGAACGCTGCGCGGGACGCTGTTGCCCAACCTGGTGGTTGCCGCAACGGCAGCCAGTGCACTCGGCCTGATGGCTGCGTCAGGAGTCAGCTTTTTTGTGATCACCAATGCATTACCCGTGGTGTTGATTGGTATCGCGGTGGCCGACTCGATTCACATTCTCAGTCAGTACTATGAAGAGGTCGCATTACATCCCGAAGATACACCACGCGATGTTACGGTACGGACTATGCTGCACATGTGGCGTCCGGTGACACTGACCTCATTGACCACTATGGCCGGGTTCCTGGGCCTGTACTTTGCCTCCATGATGCCGCCGATGCAGTACTTCGGTCTGTTCGCCATGATCGGTGTCGGTGTGGCCTGGGTGTACTCCCTGACGGTCGTACCCGCGGTACTCAGCCTGTTGCGACTTAAGCCGAGCCGCGCTTACCAGCCTAGGGCAGGTGAAAATTCATCTCGCGTCGACGGGTTCGGGCGAGTGCTGAATGTGCTGGGTGGTGCCGTAGTGCGTGCACCCCGGCAGATACTGCTGGTGGCATTTACCATCATCGTGATCGGTGGCATCGGCGCCTCGAAAATCCAGCTGGATGAAACCCTGATCCGGGTGTTCCACCATGAAGAACCACTTTATATTGCGGACAGTACGCTAAACCGGGTGTTCGACGGGACGCATTACCTGGACATCATGATCGAAACGCCGGAACCCGAGGACCTGTTCAAGCCTGAGAACCTGCAACGCATCGAGGCCCTGCAGGGCTGGCTGGAAACACAAGCACACGTAAACGGGACCACCTCGATCGTGGACTACCTGAAGCAGATGAACAAGGCGCTGCATGAGGATCGCAAGGAGGCGTATCGGCTGCCCAAAGATCCTGATCTGGTTGCGCAGTATTTTCTGCTGTATTCCGCCAGTGGTGACCCGACCGACTTCCAGGAGGAGGTCGATTATGACTACCAGCTGGCCAACGTGCGCGCCCGGCTGGATGACGGCCGTTATTCGGTGGAGAAGGTGGTCATCGAAGCAGCGCAGCAGTATATCGACGCCGAGTTCAATGCGCCGGGCATCAAGGCGTATCTCAGTGGGCGGGTCAATGTTGATTACCACTGGATCAAGCGTCTCGGCGAAAGTCATATTTTGAGTGTCGCCATCTCCCTGCTACTGGTCTGGCTGATGGCGACAGTCAGTTTCCGTTCGGCTATTGCCGGCACGATTGCGTTGTTGCCGGTTGTGACAACGATCCTGATGATCTATGCGGTGATGGGCTTCAGTGGCATCTGGTTGTCCATCGGTACTTCAATGTTCGCGGCTATCTCGATTGGTCTGGGTGTGGATTTCTCCATCCACACTATCGAACGCCTGCAAAGCCTGCTGCGTGATACACGGCTTTCCATGGATGACGCGATCCTGAAACTGTATCCGTCCACCGGACGTGCCCTGTTGTTCAACTTCGCCGCTCTGGCGCTGGGTTTTGGGGTGCTGACAACCAGCAAGGTGGTGGTGCTGCACGAATTCGGTGTACTGGTGGCCGTTGCCATCGCGACCAGTTTCCTTTCCAGTATGACGGTGATACCGGCGCTGGTGAAGGTGTTCAAGCCCGGATTCCTGTGGCAGGAAAACAGGGGTGCTGTCGCTGCTATTCCACAAACACAGACTGCAAACTAACAGTCAAGGAGGTAATGATGAAAACCCTGACCAACAATATACGATACGGACTCACTGTGGCTCTGGCCATCACATTTGTGCTTTTTTCGGCCATGCTACAAGCAGCAGACTGGCCAACGGGTGATGAAATCGCACAGCGTATCAATGCCCGGGATGAAGGCGAGGCGGTTTCACGTAATCTCACCATGGAGATGATTGACCGTCGCGGCAAGAAGCGTGTGCGTGAAACCCGCGGTTTCCGAAAATATTATGGCGATGAAAAACGCAGCGTAATCTTTTACCGGAAACCCAAAAACGTAAAAGACACAGCGTTTATGACCTACGATTACCCGCAAGCCGCCGTGGACGACGACCAGTGGCTGTACCTGCCGGCAATGCGTAAGGTCAGGCGCATTTCAGCCTCGGACCGCGGGGACTATTTTCTCGGTACTGATTTCACCTACGAAGATATCAAACTTGAGTCCAGGGTCTCCATAGAGGACTACACCCGCAAGACCGTGGGCGAGGATGATGTGGATGGCCATCATTGCTATGTTGTCGAGGCGTTGCCGGTTGATGCGGAAACAGCGAAAGAGCTCGGTTATAGCCGTGTCGAGCAATGTGTAGATGATGAGATCTGGATGGTGCGTCGTAGCCGGTTCTGGGACACCCGTGGGAAGCTGTTAAAAACGATCTACACCAGGGATATTCGCCAGGTGCAGGGTATCTGGACCCAACATCTCCTTGAAGTCGAAAATCACAAGACCGGGCATCGTACCGTCTTTACTTTCAGCGAGGTTGATTATGCGAAAGGCGTCCGTGATGGTGTATTTACCCGGAAAGCGATCCGGCGTGGGTTATAGCCAGATTACCTGAACCGATGCTGATCAGACAGAAGGCTGCATTGCTGTTGCTGTGGGGGGTGTTGTCCGGCCCCGTCCATGCAGCGGAGTTCGATTTCTCGGGCCTCGCACGTAGTCAGTGGGCCATCAATACTGAAGATGGCAGCAGCCAGGCTTTTGAGCTGGCACTGGAGCCCGAGCTTGTCAGTCGATTTGATAATGGCTGGAAACTGACCGCCATCGGCCGGCTGCGGGCTGAAACGATTGACGGGCTTCGACCCGGGGACGTGGGTCGGGGCAGCTACAGTCAGGCAAGTCGGCCGGGGCTTGTCGGACAGGAGCTGGAAGCTGAATTGCGGGAGTTCTACCTGGAAGGCGATCTTGGTGAGCACTATCTCACGCTCGGCAAACAGCAGGTAGTCTGGGGTAAGGCCGATGGTCTCAAGGTACTGGATGTCGTCAATCCGCAGTCCTTCCGGGAATTTATCCTGGAAGATTTTGATGACTCGCGAATCCCGTTGTGGATGGTCAATGTTGAGCACCCGCTTGGCGACTGGGATGCCCAGTTTATCTGGATACCGGACCAGACCTACCACGCGCTTCCCGAGCGCAATGCGACCTATGCCTTCACTTCAACGCGGCTGGTGCCATCGGCACCGCCGGGCGTTGCGGTCGATATTCGTGGCGTTGAGCGCCCGAAGCGATTCTTTGTCGATTCCGATGCTGGCTTACGGTTGTCCACCTTTTATAAAGGCTGGGACATCACGCTGAATTATCTGTATCAATACGGCAACTTCCCGGTATTGTTCCAGCGCCTGGAAATAACCACGAGCGGTCCGGTAGCCATCATCGAGCCGCGCTATGAGCGTACACATGTGATTGGCGGCACCTTCAGCAACGCCTTCGGCGAATGGGTGGTGCGTGGTGAGTTGGGCTATTTTACCGAACAATTCTTTCTCACAGACGACGCATCGGATGCTGATGGTATTGTGGATAGTCCCGAGTTGTCCTATGTCCTTGGGTTGGACTGGACCGGGATTGAGGATACCTTCCTGAGTGCGCAGTTGTTCCAGAGCCGGGTCACCGACTCACCGGGTGGGTTGGTGCGCGATGAACTGGACACCAACCTGACCTTCCTGGTACGACGTAACTATTTCAATGACACCCTGCAGGCCGAGGTGCTGTGGATCGCCAGTATGAATGATGGTGACGGACTGCTACGTCCAAAGCTTGTCTATGAATGGCAGGACAATGTGAAGACCTGGGTGGGTGCGGATATTTTCTACGGAGACCGTGACGGCCTGTTTGGCCAGTTCAGCGATAATGACCGGATCGTCATTGGTGTGGAACTGGGGTATTGATCTACGCAGGCTGTCCAATAGAGCTAAAAATGCCCACTAAATCGGACAGGTATCGTTATACACTCCCTATGTATAGGGTGTCCGTGGTCAAGTAACTGACAGGGCGCATAAAGAGTCGGCATCAATGTGATCAGGAATAAGGTGCTGAAGTTAGCACGTCTGTGTGGATATTCACTACCCCAGCCGCTATTTCGGCTTTTTCACGCCCAGCGCCTTCATCCGTGATGCCAGTGTAGTAGGCTTGATACCAAGCAACTCAGCGGCGCCATCTTCGCCTGACATCTTGCCGTTGGTGAGTCGTAAAGCGGCAAGTATATTTTCCCGATCGCGTGCCAACCGTTCTGTTTCGGTGAGGGGCATAGCGGCCGTATCTTCTTCGGCAGAGTCTCTATCTGTGGTTGCGGTTGCGACATCATTACCAGGCAGACTGAACTGCAATCGCTTGCCCTTGCTGATGATAATGGCCCGTTCAATGATATTTTGCAGTTCGCGAATATTACCGGGCCAGTGGTAGGCCTGTAGCTGTTTCAGGTTGCCTTGAGTAAGTTTAGGTTCAGGGAGGTTCAGGCGCTGGCAGACCAGTGTAATAAAATGTGCCGCAAGCAGCGGGATATCGTCGACACGGGCTCTCAGCGGTACGGCTTCAACGGGAAAAACATTAAGCCGGAAGAACAGGTCCTCGCGGAATCGCCTGGCTTCGATGTCACCCTTCAGATCCCGGTTGGATGCGGCTACAACACGAACATCAACAGTCCGTGTTTTCTCGTCACCGACTCGTTCGAATTGCCCCTCCTGCAAAACACGTAACAGCTTGCTTTGCAGTTCCAGCGGGATTTCCCCAACCTCATCCAGAAAAATGGTGCCACCATCGGCAAGTTCAAAACGTCCAGTGCGGTCCTTGAGTGCGCCGGTAAAGGCACCTTTGACATGACCGAAGAATTCACTCTCGAACAGTTCGCGCGGTATTGCCGCACAGTTGACCCGGATCAGCGGGCGCTTGTTCCGGCTGCTCTGCTCATGTATTGCGCAGGCAATCAGTTCCTTGCCGGTTCCCGATTCTCCGCTGATCAGTACACTGGCGTCGGTGGGAGCGACCAGTTCGATCTGGTGCAGCACCTGCTGGATGGCATGGCTCTTTCCAACAATGCCTGCATAGTTTCTTTCAACCTTGATCTCTTCCTGAAGATAGATATTCTCGGCTTCCAGTCGTTCTTTCATCTGCTCGACTTCGGCATACGCCTGGTGCAATTCCTGCTCTGCCTGTTTGCGTTCCGTGATGTCCCTGAATACCACGACTGCACCGGCCAGCTCCCCGTTCTCGATGATGGGTGTACTGGTATAGTCGACCGGAAAACTGCTGCCGTCCTTGCGCCAGAAGACCTCGTTATCGCAGTGATGGATCTTGCCATCCTTGAAGGCTGCGTAGATCGGACATTCCTCGCGGGGATAGGGGCTGCCATCCGGCCGGGTGTGATGATGCAGGTCATGCATTGGTTGCCCGATGATGTCTTCGGTTGTCCAGCCTGTCATCTCCACTGCCGCCGGATTCACAAACGTCGCAAGCCCGTCGGTTCCAATACCGTAAATGCCTTCACCGGCTGCGGCCAGAATAAGTTCATTCCGATGCATTAACTGTTCAAGCGCGGTCTGTGACTGAGTTGATGATTTCCTTGTGGCCATGTACCGGCTACCTCTTCTGACTATTACGGACATGTCGTGTTTTTAATTCAAACCGCTTGGTTGAGCATAGTTTGATCTCGTGAATCAGGCAACGAAATATCGTCATTAACGACTTATCGTAACTATTCTTATAGCCTTAATAGGTAATAAATACATTAATTACATATAGATAAAAATATTCAATGAGTTGGCATGCATCATGAAGAGATGGGGGTGAACAGAGAGATGACCACCATATTGGTTAACAGGTAAATCCTGTTTTTACTTACACAATGGAGGATATCCATGATGGCAACTTACGACCAACACAAACTGCGCAGTGCATCTGTTGTGGCCCTGGCGGCATCACTGCTGATCAGCGCTTCATTTACCTCGGTATCAGCAGTTGAACAGCCGAGGGTTGAGCAACAGGCCGTGTCAGATTACACCCGGACACAGCATCGAACCATTGAGATTGATGGACAGACGATCTTCTATCGAGAAGCCGGGCCGGCGAAGGCACCAACTCTGTTGCTGCTACACGGCTTCCCGACTTCGTCCCACATGTTTCGTAACTTGATCCCGGCACTGTCGAACCGCTTTCATGTGGTTGCGCCAGACTACCCGGGTTTCGGTAACAGTGACCAGCCGGCCATCGAGGACTTCGATTATACCTTCGATAATCTGGCTGATGTTGTTGAGCAGTTTACGGAAAAACTGGGCCTGAAACACTACAGCCTGTATTTGATGGACTACGGTGCCCCTATCGGATTCCGCCTGGCAGAGCGTCACCCAGAACGGATTGATTCTTTGATAGTGCAAAACGGCAATGCGTATGTTGAAGGTCTGCGTGAGTTCTGGGACCCGATCCGCACCTACTGGAAGGACCGTACACCGGAGAATGCACAACCACTGGCCGGGTTTATTTCACCCGAAGGCGTGCAGTGGCAGTATACCCATGGCGTCAGGAACGTAGCAGCGATCAGCCCGGATAACTGGAATGTCGACCTGCGGCACCTGATGCGGGAAGGTAATCCGGAAATCCAGCTTGCTCTTTTCTACGACTACCAGAGTAACGTGCCGCACTATCCGGCATGGCAGGCCTACTTTCGCAAACACCAGCCGCCGACCCTGATCGTCTGGGGCAAGAACGATTACATCTTTCCTGCAGAAGGAGCGTACCCCTACAAGCGGGATCTGAAGAATCTCGAATTCCACTTGCTTGATACGGGTCATTTTGCGCTGGAGGAGGATGGCCAGGTGATTGCCGATGCCATACGACGGTTCCTGAACCAACAGGTCACACTGGTAAGGTAGATCGTGCGGTAGTTACTGTATCAGGGAGCCTGCGGAAGTTTGCAGGTTCCCTGAACCGGGTTCCATACCACACCTTCAGGTTACTCAGATATGAACCGTAACTTCACACGTTTTGCCTTTACCGAAAGTGTTAAAGAGGCCCAGGAGCGGTACGGGACGCGCCATTCAGGCCTGGGACTGGAATTGCCCGCAACACATCACGCCGCGTTACACGATAGATGAAATCAAGGTGTTGACCGGGAAATAGTTGCCTGTAGCGGTACCCGGTTCGTGCGTCCCGGTCTCGATAACCAAGGATGGGATTCTAACTCGACATTAACGATTTATCGTATCTACTACTGCGATTATTCGTTATTGA
>CAYYAP010000018.1:7581-12213 GCA_964469575.1 uncultured Thiohalobacter sp. | reverse complement strand
TCTAACTCGACATTAACGATTTATCGTATCTACTACTGCGATTATTCGTTATTGACGAGATATCGTTTCTTTTTTCTTCCGAATAAAGCCAGAAATATAGAGTTAAAACAGTCATATAAAAGGATTAACGGGATTGGCATGGGAGATGCAATAACAGGTGTGACGGAATATTTCGTCCTAAACATATTGACTGAAACGGAGGAGACCCGGTCATGAGCATGAATACTACTGTAACCGCTTCACTACTGATTTTTTCGCTAACGATTCCCGGTATTACCAGCGCGGCGCTTCCCGATCCGGGACTGCATGTTGAAAAAGGTCGCACGGCGCTTGTCATAACCGATCCACAAAACGACTTCCTGAGTCCCAAGGGTGTTACCTGGGGTGTGGTCGGCAAGAGTGTGATCGCGAACAACACAGTCGAGAACATCGAGACATTGCTCAAGAGCGCGAAGGCCAACGGCATCCCGGTGTTTATTTCGCCTCACTACTACTTTCCCCACGACCACGGCTGGCAGTTCGAGGGTGCACTCGAGAAGCTGATGCACAACATCGGCATGTTTGATCGCAAGGATGCCTTGAGTGTGGAGGGATTCGAGGGATCCGGTGCCGACTGGCTGGAACGATACAAGCCTTACATCAAGGATGGCAAGACCGTCGTTACCAGCCCACACAAGGTTTACGGACCGGAGACCAATGATCTTGTTCTGCAACTGCGCAAGCGCGGTATTGACAAGGTCATCCTGGCCGGAATGTCCGCCAATCTCTGCACCGAGTCACACATGCGGGAGTTGCTCGAGCAGGGCTTCGAGGTTGCTGTCGTGAAGGATGCGACGGCTGCCGCGCAGGTTGAGGAAGGCGATGGCTATGTCGCGGCGTTAGTGAATTTCCGCTACATGGCTAATACGGTATGGACGACCAAAGAAGCTGTGCAGGCAATACAAGGAGACTGAGTCATGGAATTTTCAAACAAAGTAGTCATTATCACGGGCGGCGCAACCGGTATCGGGTGGGAAACTGCACGTGGCTTTTTGGAATGTGGTGCCAATGTTGTCCTGAATGGACGGCGTGAGATTAAATTGCAGGAAGCGATCACAGAGCTTGATCCAACGGGTAAGCACGTGGCTTATCTGGCGGGCGATATCGGTAAGCCGGAAACGGCTGGCCGGTTGGTTCGAGTTGCCGTGCAGCGGTTCGGAGGTGTCGACATTCTTGTAAACAATGCCGGTATCTTCAAGCCAACCGCCTTTCTCGACCATACCGAGGAGGATTACAACGCCTATGTAAACATCATTCTTGGCGGCACATTCCACACCTCGCAGGCAGCTATCCCCGAAATGCAGAAACGTGGCGGTGGTGTGATTGTCAATACCGGCTCCATGTGGGCCAGTCAGGCGATAGGCGCCACGCCGTCCAGCGCGTATTCGGCTGCCAAGGCAGGTGTCCATGCCCTGACCAGGAACCTGGCCATCGAATTTGCATCAGACCGTATCCGTGTGAATGCCGTAGCCCCCGCTGTAGTGGAGACGCCGGTCTACAACACGTTTATGAGTGATGAGGAAGTCAGGACAGTGTTGCCAGGATTTAACGATTTTCATCCACTTGGGCGTAATGGACAAGCCGGAGATGTGACCTCGGCCATTCTTTTCCTGGCCGGCGCACAGGCTGACTGGATCACCGGAGTGGTATTGCCGGTCGACGGTGGCGTGACCGCAGGTCGGCACGTGAACTAGCGACAGGGAGAGACAGGAGGAGACTGAATTATGAGCAGAACACACACATTGAGGTTTGCGACCTGTTCTGAGGCCGGTTCAACGTTACTTACGCTTTCACTGTCGACCCGGATACTGGCAGTACAGAATCACATTTATCGGGAAACCGGTGGTGTCAGTGAAGGGAACAGGGACCGAGGCTTCAGGCCGGCCTTCCTCGACCAGTCAACGGGAACCACCTGGCTGTCACGATTTGCAGATGGGCGCATCGCGCCTGTGCATGTGCTGGATGGTCTTCCATCCGAGCTGGTCGCTGAACGGGACGGGGGCGGGCATGTAAAAGTTGCCAAAGACTGCATCATCGCCGGGTTTCTCCGTGGCGGTTCGTTCTACACCCGTACACAGGCAGCCAGGGCTGTCGCCCATTGAAAATATTTGCTTTTGTAAACCATGTCAAATCAGGAGGCATCCTATGTATTTCGACAATCTGACCCTGACGGGCTTGCTGGTGACACTGCCTTATATCGTCATGTTGCGGTACTTTGCTAAAGCGAAGTCCACGTCAGGAAAGAAGGAGACTTTCGTATTCGATTATCTGGAAAAGGAGGCCTGCCGTCATGGAACGTGAGACAAAAACTAACCGCAGGCATCCGGTCCTGAGGAGCTTATTGTTTCGTCATCAGCCCGGACAGCCCTTGTCCGTCGTGGTGAAGGCTGGCCTGGGTGGGTTACTCGCGATTGGCGCCGTTGCCTGGTTGGGTCATGTGACAGGAAATCCGTTACTCATGGCGCCATTCGGGGCGACCTGTGTCCTGTTGTTCTCGGTACCCAATAGTCCACTCTCACAACCGGCAAACGTTATCGGTGGGCACCTGGTGTCGACAGCCATTGGACTCCTGTTGCATACAATGTTGCCAGTGGAATGGTGGAGCCTGGGTCTTGCAGTGGGACTGGCGATTGCGGCAATGGCGGCCCTGCGGGTGACGCACCCGCCTGCTGGAGCAGACCCGCTGGTGGTGTTTTTCGACAACCCGGGCTGGGCGTATCTGGGGTTGCCTGTCGCGTTCGGCAGCCTGGCGCTGATCATGATTGCGTGGCTGTTTCACCGTCTTCCGCCCAGTATTGTTTATCCGACACCGAAACAGGGTTAAGCGACATGCAAGGTATGTCGCCCATTCAATATCAAGTCCATGTAGGTTGCAGCTATGGCAAAGATCGAAGTCTATTCAAAGGAATGGTGTCCGTATTGCACCAAGGCCAAGGCACTGTTGCGCAGCAAGCACCTCGACTACGAGGATATTGATATAACCTCGAATGCCAAGGGCGAGCAGGGCATGGTCTCCCGTTCCAAACGCCGTACGGTACCCCATCTTCATTGATGAACAATCGATTGGCGGCGGCAACTCGGGCCATGAAGCAGCCATTGAAATGAACGGGCTTGCGCGCAAGGTCTACCTGCTTTCACGGCTGGAATGGAACGGTGATCCGATCCTGCAGGACAAGGTGCGCAGAATTGATGTGCAGGGTGTGTTCATCGAGATAGGGATCTTCTGGATACCAACGAGCATGGTGAGATCAAGGTCGACAGTCGGGGTATGACAGGCATCAATGGCGTATTCGCTGCCGGCGATGTCACGGACTCACATGATAAGCAGATCGTGATTGCCGCCGGTGCCGGCGCCAATGCTTCGCTGGGTGCGTTTGAATACCTGGTGACGCAGCACTGATCTACATGCCAGGTAAATAGAAAGGAGGAGTATTATGTTTGCTACTAATCATGCTTCAATAGCACTTGTATTCAAGAATATGGCCCCAAGTTCGGCCTTTTGGCCACTGCGGGGTTCGGCACGTCAGGTCATCGAGATTGAAGCGCCGGTTGTTAATGATGATCAGGTGTTGGTGCGCATTCACGCGGCCGGCCTTCACGCAGGCGATTGTTTTACCGTAAGAGGCGGCCATACCCACATCCGCACTTGCGGCCCTGCACGCACTTCGCGATGTGGGTAAGGTCCGGTCAGGGCAGAGAGTCCTGATCAATGGTGCATCGGGCGGTGTGGGATCATTCGCGGTGCAACTTGCCAGGTCGTTCGGGGCGGAAGTGACCGGCGTGTGCAGGCTGAACATGTGATTGATTACACCCATGATGATTTCACTCAGGCCAGGCGGCGTTACGACCTTATCCTCGATAACGTGGAGAACCACTCTTTAGAGGAACTGTTTCTTGTCAGCTCCGCGGGTCGTGGCAATGGCCAATGCTCCAGCTACCTTTGTGATCTGGATTGCGGCCAGTCCCACGCTGCTGCTGGCCGCAGTGATCAATACCGAGCCATCTTTTTTTAATTGTCCGAATTCAACAAGCGCGCCGAAGGCGGTAAGGTACTGCATCCAGATTGCAGTCCCCTCGATTGCTGACAGGTTGTCGGGGTAAGAGGCCGCGGCATAGGCTGGCACAATGGCACTCTCGCTGTAGACGCCATACTGCCCCATCGAAAAGGACGGTATGGTGCTGACGCGGTCGCCAACCTGGATATTACTGACGCCGGACCCTACGGCATCGATTATCCCGGCAGCTTCATAGCCGAGCCTTGATGGGCATTCAGGATCCTCCAGGTATTGTCCTTCGCGGAACATGACTTCGGCACGGTTGAGGTCGATGGCCTCAACCTTCAGGCGAATCTCGCCCTCTCCAGGTTCTGTCAGAGGTAAGTCCTCGATCTTGAGCGCATCAGCGCCGCCGATTCGAAAATCACCGTGTCCCCGGCGATCAGGATTGGCACCTTTCCCAGTGGCGACTGTCGCACGAACCACACGGGTTTTTTGTCGAGGTCGATATACTCGATCTCGTACGGCACCCCTTTTTCTTCCCGTATGATTACGCTGCGCTGGACGTAGGGACAAACAAGGTCTGTCTCGCGTCTTC
>CAYYAP010000018.1:0-7481 GCA_964469575.1 uncultured Thiohalobacter sp. | reverse complement strand
TGTTCCAGGCCCCATTTGAGGTCTTTCAGGTCGCTGCCCATGGAACCGCGCAGTTGTTTCTGGCCAAAGAAAAAGTTGCGGATATCGAACGTCACCTCCGTGCCCGCAGTAAATCCGAAGGCAACCACAACGCCGGTCGCTTTTACCGCGTCGATGCTTTTCGGCAATACATCGCCACCGACATTATCGATAGCGACATCCACACCACGGCCATCGGTCCACTCCAGCACGCGTTCCACAAGATCTTCGCTGCGTGTGTGAATCACCAGGTCTGCCCCAACGGATTTGGCCACCTGACCTTTAGCGTGGCTACGTACCGTGGTAGCCACCTGTGCGCCCAGTGCTTTGGCAACCTGGATTTGCATGCTGCCTGAACCCGAGGCGCCTGCCTGGACCAATACCTTGTCACCGGCCTTGACCTGCCCGATTTCCTTAACCGCGCGTACCGCTGTTGCCAACACCATCGGTAAGGTGGCGACTTCTTCGGCCGAGAGACCGGTGTTGTCTTTCAACACATACCGTGCAGGGATTTCCAGGTATTGAGCATAGGTGCCCCATACCCCTAAGCCCGGTAACGTAAAGCTCGGCGCCAGGCTGGCGGGGTAGATGTCGTAGTCCTTTATATCCGTGGGAAAACCTGGCATGGGGATGACGCGTTCACCGATGTCGAAACCCTCCACGTCACTGCCCAGCTTGGCGACTTCGCCGGCCGCGTCAGCGCCCAGAATGTGAGGGAAGGGGAACTCCGGCACCACGGAGCCTTCGCGCAGGTAGTGCTCCAGCCGGTTGGTACCGGCCGCTAATACTTTGATCAGGATATGTCCGGATTTGGGGGAGGGGACGGCAATGTCTTCGTATTTCAGGACATCGGGGTTACCGAACTGATTAATGACGGCTGCTTTCATGACACTTCTCCTAAGTTACTGAAAAACTGTGGTATGCAGGCGTTACCCAACCTGCAGGAGAAATGTTATCCAGACACAAGATAGAATAATAATATTAAGATATTAACAAAACAATAATAATAAGTTATCATTATCTTATGACGTATGAGCAACTACGCGTTTTACAAGCTATTGTCACCGAGGGCACCTTTCGCGGTGCAGCCGAGAAGCTGTATAAATCCCAGCCCGCCCTCAGCAATATGATGAAGAAGCTGGAGCGGGATTGTGGCTTCGTCATCCTGTCACGTGATCGCTACCGGCCCGAGCTCACCCCTGAGGGCGAGGTCTTTTATGAGAAGGCCCTGTTGGCGCTGAATCAAATGAACCAGTTGGCTGCACTGTCTAGACGCGTGGCCAAAAAGGAAGAAACGCTGGTACGTATCGCAGTTAACGCGGTTTGTCCGTTGCACGCATTGCTCAACACACTCAAGCGCATTGAAGAGCAATACCCCGCCACCCAACTGGACGTTTCAACCGAATCAATGGGCGGTGCGATGGAACGACTTATTGATGACGAAAGCGATATCGCCATCACGACACAAACCGGCATGGAATCAACTTATATGGAAGCTGTACCGTTTTTGGTGGTACGTATTCTCCAGGTGGCACACCGTGACTATGCACCTGCCATGCATGGAAAAGTCAATGCCGCGGCGGACATGCGCAGTTATGTGCAAATGATTGTTGCCGACAGTAGCCAGCATCGCACGACCCAATCGCTTGATGTATTGCAGGGCGCCAGGCACTGGCGCGTGACGGATTTCGCCGCCAATAAAGAAATTATTCTTTCCGGCATGGCCTGGGGTGGTATGCCGGAACACATGATCACGGAGGAACTGGCAAGTGGTGAACTCGTCCCCATCCACGTTGAAGGACTCGAACCACAAATATCTCAGCTCTACCTGATTCGCAGGACAGATAAACCCATTGGTGTCGTCAGTGATGCGATTTGGGAAGCATTACGGGAATTAGCATCGACATTTGAATTATCGGGTGCTTAATCTCAACACAAAAGTCTTTGAACAGACGAACAACGCGAGAGAGAATTAGACGCATCGAGTACACAGCCGAGAATGTCGCTGCAGCGGCCAACACCCAATTGTATGACCCGGGATACTCGATTGATCATGCCCAGAGTATTCACTGCCATTGAGAACAACATCAGGAGAACAGTAACAACGCATTGCCGGGTTCAAACCAGCCTGCGGTTGATTTCTGGTCTGGATTGAATGTGGATACACATAACTTATCAAGGCCATAATCGGCTGACTCAGTTTAGCACCTTGTCTTGTCGCAACCGCTCTGCGAGCAAGTCGATAAATGCACGTATCCTCGCAGCAGCGTGGTGTCCTTCGCGATGCACAATATGCACCGGCCACGGTGATGGTTCGAATTCCGGTAACAGGATTTTCAAGCTCCCGTCGGCCAGTTGACTTGCAACCTGGTAGGAAAGTATCCGGGTAATGCCAAACCCGCTGGCGGCGGCAGCAATGGCGGCATCGTTGGCGGTTACGGTGAGGCGCGGTTTAATGCGCACCGTGCGCTCGCTATTGCCCTGGCGAAAGCGCCAGCCCTGGGCCAGGTTGGCAGCGCTGGAGGCAATGAGGGTGTGCTGCGCCAGTTCACGAGGTGAACTTGGCAGGCCGCGCTGTTCCAGGTACACCGGTGCGGCGACCAGCACGGTGCGCACCGTGCCGACATGCAGGGCGCGCAGGCTGGAGTCCGGCAGCTCGCCGATACGCACACCCACATCCAGGCCTTCTTCAACGAGGTTGACGATACGATCCAGGAGCAGTGCACTGACCTCCATCCCCGGGTAACGCTGCAGGTAATCGATGATTCCCGGTATGACGTATAGACGGCCAAACAACACGGGCGCGGTGATGGCGAGGTGCCCCCTGGGCTCGGCATTGATGCCGGCGGCGGCCTCGTCGGCGGCTTCCACATCGGCAAGGATACGGCGGCAGTCTTCGAGATAGCGCTGGCCGGCGTCGGTGACGCGTACGTAGCGGGTGGTGCGGTCCAGCAGCTTGACGCCGAGCTGGTCCTCCAGCGCCGAGATGGCGCGGGTGACGGCAGGCGGGGACAGTTTCTGCCGGCGAGCGGCCGCCGCGAAGCCTTCTTCCTCCGCGACGGCTCGGTAAACCTGCATTTGATGAAATCGGTCCATTGATAATTCCGCTATACGAAATAATAAATTACAAATATAGACTATTCTTTATTTGAAAGAAATAACCCATAGTTTCCTCACCCGGCACGAAACCGTTTCGGGAACCGATCCACTTATACGAGGAAACTATTATGAGCCGTATCAACATCATCGAACGTGAAACCGCCAATGCCGAGCAGGCCGAATTGCTGGATGCCATCCAGGGCCAGCTCGGTATGGTGCCCAACTTCCTGAAAGTGTTCGCCAACTCCCCGGCGGCACTGCGTGCCTTTCTGGGTCTGCACAGCATCGCGGGCGATGGCAGCCTCGATGCACAGACCCGCGAGCGCATCGCCCTGGCCGTCGCGCAGCAAAATGGCTGCCAGTACTGCGTCTCCGCCCACACGGCCATCGGCAGCAAGGCCGGCCTCAATCGCTCCGAGATCGAGGCCAATCGCGCCGGCACCAGCCAGGATGCCAAGGCCGCCGCGGCGGTGAAATTTGCCCGCGCGCTGGTCGAGCACAGCGGCGAGGTCACCACGGCAGAGCTGCTGGAGGTGCGCAACGCCGGTTACAGCGAATCCGACATCGTCGAAATCATCACCCATGTCGGTATGAATGTCCTGACCAACATCGTTGGCAAGGCAAGCCGCGTGGACATCGATTTCCCGAAGGTCAACCTTCGCCTGGCGTCCTGAGCAGATGTGGCGCCGCTGCGGTTGCATGCCGCGCGGCGCCCTTTGTCAATATTCCCGCACCAGTTGCCAGGAGGAAAAACTCATGGGTCACCGATTCGCTGAGATCGCATTTACCCCGGCCGTTCGTACAGTCCAGGCTGCTGCCAGTAGCCGTGCGGCCTATGCACGCATGGACGAGGGTGAGGACAGCAACTACCTGCTCAGTGAGCACGAGGCCGGTTTCATCGGTGCGCGCGACAGCTTTTACATGGCCAGTGTCAGTGAGACGGGCTGGCCGTATGTGCAGCATCGCGGCGGGCCTGCCGGGTTCATGAAGGTGCTGGACGCCCGCCGCATCGGCTTTGCAGATTATTCCGGCAACCGCCAGTACATCAGTGCAGGTAATTTCACCAAGGACGACCGTGTAGCGCTGTTTTTCATGGACTACCCGAATCGCACGCGCCTGAAAGTACTGGGGCGTGTTCAGCTTGTCGGACTTGATGATGCGCAGACCCTTGCGCAACTGGAGGACGATGATTACCGCGCACCAGTTGAGCGTGGCCTCGTGATTACCGTGGAGGCCTTCGACTGGAACTGTCCACAGTACATCACGCCACGATTTACCGAGGCCGATGTCGATGTGATGATCACCTCGGTTGTCGAAGAAAACCGGCAACTGAAGGCGGCCATGGCCTCGGCCCACCTGGCGCAACCGGATAGTCTGGGCGAAGGCGAACTGGAACTGGTGATTACCGGTGTGCGCCAATTGGCGCCACGGGTGCGCGCCTACGAGTTTCGGGACCCCGCCGGCGGGGCATTACCGCCGATTGAGGCAGGTGCCCACCTCAAGGTGCCGGTCAGGTTGGAGAGCGGTGAGACGGTGACGCGACACTACTCGATTGCCTCCAATCCATCGCGCCGGGACATCTACGAGATCGCCGTGCTGCGCGAAGCGGACGGATCCGGAGGATCCCGTGTGATTCACGAGACCTATCAGCTTGGTACGACCATTCGAACCGTATTGCCGGAGAATTATTTCACCCTCCACGGGGATAAACGCCCCGCAGTTCTGATTGCCGGCGGTATCGGTATTACGCCAATCAAGCCCATGGCCCAGGCGCTGGCGGCGCGTGGCGCTGTCCTGCAGATGCACTATGCAGGCCGCAGTCTTGCAGACATGCCATTTCGCGACCGGCTGCAACGGGAATTCGGTGATCAACTGACGGTGTACAGTTCGGCCGACAGCGAGCGCATGGATATCGGGGCCATGCTGAGTGCGGCACCGGCCGACGCGGTGTTCTACGTCTGTGGTCCGGCCCGCCTGATCGATGCTGTGATCGGTGCAGCTGAGGCAGCCGGTATCGATGACGACCGCGTACACTTCGAGCGTTTCGAAGCAGGTATCGTGCGGGATGCGAAACCCGTGCAGGTCGAACTGGTCCGTTCACAAGTGGTCCTGCAGGTAAGCTCTGAACAGACGATTCTGGATGCGATGCTGTCGGAAGGGATTGAGGTTACCTGGAGTTGCAAGACCGGCAACTGCAAGTCATGTGCAGTACCGGTCATCGATGGCGAACCCGAACACCGCGATTCTGCGCTCTCGAAACATGAGCGGGACGAACTGCGCCTGATGTGTCCCTGTGTTTCCCGGGCAAAAGGTGATGAGCTGGTGCTAGACGCCTGATCTGACGCAGTCACAGAGGCACCTTTTCCATAGCATTAACAGGAGGAGTATCCCCATGGACTTCCCCCAGAACAGTAGACACGCCCCCAGCCACATTTTGAGGTATGTTCAAATGCCTCGGAAACTCCAGCGGTGGCTCGCCATATGGTTGAGGAGTCCGGTTGGGAGCTTGAAAAGGCTTCCTTCTATACCCTGACATTGTTGAAATTTATGTAGGCCTTAGCGAGATGCTGGTGCTCATTGCTAGTGAGCGATCTGCTGAAACGTTATCCGAATGCGCTTGTTTATGCGATCGACGCTCGCACGGTGGGAGAAGAACTCTGGCCAAACCGGCCAATTGACGTGGAACATTAACACCAATTGTCGATTTTCAGTCCGTTTACTTTCGTAAAGTGTTTCTGGTTGTTGGTGACCAGCACAGCCTTGATGCTTTTCGCATGCGCAGCAATCATCATATCCATCGCGCCGATCGGGGTGCCGGCAGCCTCCAATTTGGCGCGAATCACCCCGTATTGGTCCGCAGCATCGGTATCCCAGTCCATCACATCTAAATGCCGTACAAAGTCCTCGATGATAGGGCGGTTGACCCGCCTGGAACTGGAACGTTCGACACCGTATATCAGCTCGGCATAGGTGACGACAGAAATGCACAACTGCTCCATAGCGAGTTTCTGGAAGCGCTGACGTACGCTCTCTGGATGTTCCTTGATGATGTAGCTACACATATCTGTATCCAGCATGTAGCGCTTCATCCAAACAGCTCCCGCTTTTGCGGGGGCAAGTCAACACGCTCGGCCATGAAGTCTTCCGTCACGCGTGCCGGCGAGGCAAAGAAATCGTCCCAGGATTCCGGCTTTTCAGACAGGATCACGCGGTTTCCTTCTTTGCGAATGAAAACTTCCTTGCCTTCAAAGCGGAAGGCCTTGGGTAATCGCACGGCCTGGCTCCGGCCAGTGGTAAAGAGTTTGGCGGTCTGGGTCATCATTCTGCTCCGGATATATGGTACGTATCAGAGTATATATCAATAATTGGTAGCTATCAAGAGAGGTATCATATCTTTGCCAAATTTGCCCAGGGAAATCGATTATCTCCGCCAACATGATGAAGCCATGGCCAGAATCATGGAGATGATCGATATGCCGGATCGACTGGCGCAGAATTTGATTCTGTTTATTCGTCAGAACGATGGCAAGCTATCCAGGAGAAAGCGTGAAAAGGATTTCTCCGCGCTGACAGACCACGAGGTCAAGAGCCTGGAAAAGATTGTTCAGGATGCTTTTGAGGGTTTTGATACTTCCGGAAATCAGGGGCAGTAGCGGTCTGCGAGGCGCTTATCCTTGTGAATGCCCGGTTCGGACATGACCACAACTTCGATCAATGTTCCCGTGCGCCACACTGCCGCGTATTTCGATTAGCCATTGGTGTATTCAACGGATACAGACGAGTTCAATGCGGCCACTGCAGCGGCTTCTGGCATCGACAGGGTCATCCGTTTCCGAGCTGGTGATGTACAAATGCGATTCGTTATGGCTATCAGGCGTGCAAGCGTAGGGTGTTCCCCGGGTGAATACCCGGCCAAGCACCTCACCCCCCTCGCGCAAGTGCAGTACCTGGTTGATATTGGGCGCGGCCACCCACAGGGTTCTGTCAGTGGTAAGGGACAGGCCGTCGGGGTAAGCACCTTTGAGGTCGGCCCAGACACGTCGATGCACCAGTTGACCGTCTGCGCTGATATCAAATGCCGTGATGCGGGCTGCAAATGTTTCGGCGACGATCAGGGTATTGCCGTCAGGTGTGATGGCCATGCCATTCGGGAAGATCAGGTCCCGCGCAGCAACCCGTGGCGAACCAGCGGGTGGAATCAGAATAATCTCGGCGGGTTTGACTGCTTCACCGCCATGCAGGTCGTAGCCGAAGTTGCCCACCCAGGCGCGTCCCTGGCTATCGACCAGCATGTCGTTACAGTGAAAGCTGGCGAGTCCGGACAGGTCGGCATAGTCTTCGAGTTGCCCGGCTTTGATGCGGCA
>CAYYAP010000017.1:0-28470 GCA_964469575.1 uncultured Thiohalobacter sp. | reverse complement strand
TGATTTTCAATGTAATGCGTACCCGGGTCAGATCAGCATTCGCCGAATTTACGTATTACGCTGTAAACTATACACCAATTTCACAAAAATACACCTTTCGTCATTCCGGCGTATGGCGGAATGACGGCTCAGGTCGGCATAATGACGGGGCGCGTCGAAACAATGGCGGGTCAGGTCGTAACAATAACACGCAGCGCATCAAGCCGCAGGTGGGCGGTTTCGATGAGCCGACTGACCGCATGCAGTTGCTGTTCGAAGTAGTGAATTTCCTCATCGCGGACGTTGGGATTTTGACGCTGTAAGGCTTTCAGTCGATCGATTTCCCCACCCAGGGTGTGCATTGCCTGCTGCTGCGCCTCGTCAAGGATAGCCGGCGCCTGCTGTTGGGCAAGCTGTTCGCAGTGTTCAACCAGGCGTCGTAGCACACTTTCCTTGGCGTGGACGATCTTGTTGGCGATCTCTGCATTGACAGGTTTGCGCTGGTTGTAGACGTCGTCGATACCGAGCTGTTCATCGTGTCGCCCCCCTTTTTCATCCAGTACCACGCGCACGGTGGTGGGGGGGAGATAGCGGCCGGCTTGCAGCGATTCGACGGCGGCGGGTTCCAGCACAAACAGTGCTTCCAGCATCAGCGTGCCGGGTTGTGTCCCGCGGTATTCGACGGCCGACAGCGCGGTGTTGCCCAGTTCGCTGGATTGCACCATATCCATGGCGCCGATAACCAGCGGGTGATCCCAGCTCAGGAATTGCACGTCTTCGTTGGCCAGTGCGATCTCGCGTTCATAGGTAACCGTCATGCCATCGTCAGGCAGGCCGGGGAAGCGATTGAGCATGTGTTCACCGGGACTCAGGCCGTAGCAGCCTTCGCGGTGCAGTTCGCTGTTGACGTCGTGGCAGTTGAACAGGCGCTCCATGTAGGCGGGGAGCCGGCTTTGGCGGTCCTCGGCGAGCGCGCGTTCACGCAAGTGGTTGGCAACATCCGGTCGGCAGGAGTTGTATTCCAGCAGGCGGTCACGACCTTGCGCGAGTGCCGTATTGAGTTGTTCGTGCAGTGCGCGGGTGGCATCCAGCAGCTGATCAAACTCGCCATCAGGATATCTCAGGTGATTTAGCAGTTTATCCTGTAGCTGGCTGAAGACGGCATGACCGGCGGGGCAGGTGTGTTCGAATGCTCCCAACCCTTCGTGTATCCACCGGAACAGGATGGCCTGTGCGCTCTGTTGCAGGTACGGCACATGGATACGGATGGTGTCGTGCTGACCAATGCGGTCGAGCCGGCCGATGCGCTGTTCCAGCAGGTCCGGGTTCAAGGGAAGATCGAACAGTACCAGGTGATGGGCAAACTGGAAGTTGCGCCCCTCGCTGCCGATCTCGGAACAGACCAGTACCTGCGTGCCCTGTTCCGGATCGGCGAAGAAAGCAGCAGCGCGGTCACGCTCGATGAGCGACAGGCCTTCGTGGAACACCGCCGCGTGAAGTCCACGGCGTTGCTTCAGGTGATCCGCCAGCTCCAGTGCCGAGGCGGCGCTGGCCGTAATCACCAGCACTTTTTCCGGCCGGATCGCAGCGAGTTGTTCAAGCAGCCAGGGTACACGCGGGTCAAATTCGGTCCAGGGCGTTGCATCGCCGGTGGAGACTGCCTGGTAGAGGCGTTCCGGCGTAAGCAACTGGTGGGTTTCCACGTGATCCACCAGGTCAGCCTGCGCCAGACATGCGGCATAGGGCGCAGGCAGGGGCAGCGCCTGTGAAAGCAATTCACGTTGCGGGAAGCCCTTGACGGCGGCGCGGGTATTTCGGAACAGCACGCGCCCGGTGCCATGCCGGTCGAGCAGTTGCCCGGTGAGTTGCGCACGAATGTCTGCCTGGGCCGGTGAGTCGGCGGGCAGACTATCGAGTTGATCCAGCATGGCGCAGCTGTCCGGGTCGTCAAGCTGGGCTTCAATGATGTTGCGCGCCGATGCATCAAGCGTTGAACCTTCGAGCAGGCATTCCACTGCCTGCGCGACGGGTTCATAGGCCGCTTCCTCGGCGAGAAAGGTTGCGTAGTCGGCAAAGCGGTCCGGGTCGAGCAGGCGCAGGCGCGCAAAGTGGCCGGCCTTGCCGAGTTGTTCCGGCGTGGCCGTCAGCAACAGGACACCGCGCGTGTTGTGCGCCAGTTGCTCCACCAGCTGGTATTCCGGGCTGGCGCCTTCGGGCGACCAGCGCAGGTGGTGGGCCTCGTCGACAATCAGCAGCTCCCATTCACCGGCGATAGCCTGTTCGGCATGGTGTGGATTGTCGCGCAGGAATTCCAGGCTGCACAGCACCAATTGCTCGCTGTGGAACGGGTTTTCGCTTCCCGTGTCGGCGCTGATGGCCTCGCAGCGTTCCGCATCGAAGACACTGAAGAACAGGTTGAAACGCCGCAACATCTCCACCAGCCATTGGTGCACCAGGCTTTCCGGCACAATGATGAGCGCGCGCCGCGCACCTTCGGTCAACAACTGGCGGTGCAGAATCAGTCCGGCCTCGATGGTTTTGCCCAGCCCCACTTCATCAGCCAGCAGCACCCGTGGTGCATAGCGGCTGGACACTTCGTGGGCAATATAAAGCTGGTGGGGGATCAGGCTGGTGCGGCAACCGGTCAGTCCGCGCAGGTCCGAGCGTGTCAGCCGGTTGAGGTGTTGCAAGGTTTCATGGCGCAGCTCGAACCATTTGTTTTTGTCGATCTGGCCGTTGAACAGCCGCTCGGTAGGGCGGTTGAGCTGCATGAAGTTGTTCAGTTGCGATTCCGCCAGCTGTGCAGGCTGCCCGGATTCGTCATGGCCGATATAGGTGAACAGACCCTCATGTTCCTCGACCGATTCCACAGCCAGGGCGTTACCATCTGCATCGAGTACGGTATCCCCGCTGACAAACTGCACGCGTGTTAGTGGCGCGGTTTCGCGGGCGTAGGTGCGGGTCTCGCCGGTAGCCATGAACAGTACAGTGACGGTGCGGTGTTCGACGGATAAGACCGTCCCCAGGCCCATTTGGGTTTGGGCCACGCTGATCCAGCGTTGACCGGGAATAAATTGCTGCACGGACGATCCTCGAATAAACAAGCGGCGCTATGGTAGAGGATGTGAGGGGGAATTCATAATCGAAGGCCGGTATCCACGACTCAAAAGGAAATAACAGGCCAGGCCGCGGCATGGATATTGCTGTATCTGGAGATACCCGCTCAGGCGTCGATGTTCCGGCTGTTCGTCATTCACGTACACCGCCCACTGCCTGGGGATAAGCCCACAGAATTTCCGGGATGATGTGTTGAATTCGAGGAAGAGGACAGCTGAGTTGACAGAAAATACACTGGATCCGGCCGATTGGCGCGAGTTGCGGGATCAAGGTCATCGAATGCTCGATGACATGCTGGACTACCTGGAGCATATTCGTGAGCGCCCGGTCTGGCAGCCGATCCCCCGGCAGCTACGTGCCGCCTTCGGCGAACCACTTCCCGAGGCGCCGACAGATCTTGCCGCTGTGCACCAATCATTCATGCAGGACGTACTGCCCTACGCGGTAGGCAATACCCATCCCGGCTTCATGGGGTGGGTGCATGGTGGTGGCACACCCGTGGGTATGCTGGCAGAGATGCTGGCGGCCGGGCTGAACGCGAACCTTGGCGGGCGCGAGCAAATGCCCATCGAGGTAGAGCGTGAGGTCGTGCGCTGGGTGCGTGACCTGTTCGGCTTCCCCGAGTCCGCCAGCGGCCTGTTCGTGACCGGTACCTCCATGGCGAATTTCATCAGCATCCTGGTTGCCCGCACCGATGCGCTGGGTATTGGCGTGCGACGGGAAGGTCTGGTGGCAGGTGATAAACGGCTGGTCGCCTACACCTCTGCCGGCGCACATGGCTGCATTGCCCAGGCCATGGATCTTTCCGGCCTTGGTACTGAGGCGCTACGCGTCATCCCTGTGGATGAACACTACGCGATGGATCCGCAGGCGCTGGAAGCGGCCATTCAGGCTGACCGGCGCGCGGGCCTGACACCCTTTTTTATCGCAGGCACAGCTGGAACCGTGGATACCGGCGCCATCGACGACCTGGAGGCGTTGGCCGATATCGCACAGGCGCAGGGGCTATGGTTCCATGTGGACGGCGCTTACGGTGCTTTAGGTATACTGTCCCCGGATATCGCGCCGCGACTGGGGGGGATTGAACGCGCAGACTCCCTGGCGTTCGATTTCCACAAATGGGGTCAGGTCCCCTATGACGCGGGTTTCGTGCTGATTCGTGACAGCGAGCTTCACCTTGCGACCTTTTCCTCACCGGCAAGCTATCTCAAGAGGGACTCGCGCGGGCTGGCGGCGGGTTCGCCCTGGCCCTGTGATTTCGGCCCCGATCTTTCCCGGAGTTTCAGGGCGTTGAAAGCCTGGTTTACCCTCAAGGTCTACGGCACCACAAAACTTGGTGAAATCATTACCCATACCTGCACGCTGGCGCAACAGATGCAGGTCCGCATCGAGGCCAAACCACAGCTGGAACTGCTTGCCCCGGTATCGCTGAATATTGTGTGTTTCCGCTACTGCTGTCACAACTCAGATGCCATCAACACCCGCATTATCTCTGCACTGCAAGAGTCGGGTGTCAGCGCGCCGTCTTCCACCCTCATCCATGACCAGGTCGCGATTCGCGCGGCCATTGTCAATCACCGCACCGAACTCACCGATGTCGATACGCTGCTCAAGGCAGTGATTGAGCTCGGCGATCACCTGAGCCAGGCAATCCCCCGGAGTAAAACCGCATGACGATAAACATTCAGCTTAAAGACAACACAACCCACCCGCAGGCAGACACTTTTATCGGTCTGCCAACCTTGATGCAGCTGGCAGTATCCGGTGAAGACCTGGCGCCCATGGGTCAGCAATTGCTGGAACGCCTGCAGGCCAACCCGAGCGATGCCAATGCCATGATGGATCTCTCTATCGTCATGCAACTTCGTGGACAGCTGGATGTGGCGTTGCCAATGCAGGCCGAGGCCTTGCAAATTCAGCAGGTGTACCATCTCCCGACGAGTGTTGAACCGCCAACTGTGCGCTTGCTTGCGATTGTGACGACGGGCGAACTGATGGCGAACACGCCACTGGAATTCCTGGTACAGGGATCTCCAGTTTCACTGGATTTGCTCTATGTCGGGCCGGACACGCCGCCGCCGGCGTCACTGCCAGCGCATGATTTGTTGTTCATCGCCGTGGGCGAATCAGACCGTACGCAGCCATTGCTGACTGAACTCGCAAATGGCATTACACCCTGGTGTTGCCCGGTACTCAATCAGCCGGCAAATATTGCCAGGCTGTCACGCGACGGTGCATGCGCATTGCTCGGGACACTGCCCGGCATCGACCTGCCCAACACGGCGCGTATTGATCGGCGCAGGCTGACGGCCGTTGGGCAAGGAGATGTCTCCATCAGCAGTATCATTGGTGATGGCGATTTCCCGCTCATTGTTCGGCCCGTCGATTCCCAGGCGGGTCGCGGTTTAAGAAAACTTGATGGCCCGGCGGATATCGCCGTCTATTTGAACGCCCAGCCGGATGCTGAATTCTATGTCGCCCGTTTTGTTGACTACCGGGGGCAGGATGGATTGTTTCGAAAATATCGCATCGTCTTTATCGACGGTCGGCCGTTTGTGGCGCATATGGCGGTCTCAGAGCACTGGATGATTCACTATTTGAATGCCGGGATGGGCGAGGACCATGCCAAGCGGGAAGAGGAAGCCCGTTTCATGGCGACGTTTGACGAAGACTTTGTACCTCGGCATGCGCCGGCCCTGGGCGCTATGGTCGACCGGGTGGGTCTGGATTACTTTGGTATTGACTGTGCGGAGACCCCGCAGGGTGACTTGCTGATCTTCGAGGTGGACAGCGCCCTGGTGGTACACGCCATGGATTCGACAGAGACCTACCCGTACAAGCGGCCGCAGATGGAAAAAATATTCGCTGCGTTTCAGCGCATGCTGGTGCAGCGGATGAGCCAGAGTCAGCCTTGAGAAGAGAGCGGGTATGGTAACTGCTGATCGCAAGCCTATGCCGCAGGGTAGGCGTATCGCATCGTCGAAGCTCGTGGAGCGGCCTGGGCTGCCGGGCTTGCCACCAACTGAGCAGTTACTGCTGGAAGGCGGGGATACCCGTATTGCGCTACTGCCGGAGTGCGGAACCAATCAATACGGTTGCCAGGCCGTTCCGGCCCCGGCACAGCTGGCGTTTGGATCCGCGACCGCCTCGGTGATTTCCGACGCGGCGTTTGCCGCGACCGACCGGCTACGCGACAGGTTGGCCGACAGGGAGCAGACCACGCCACGGCCGGTCACCTATGCACGGGAACTCAATCGTATCCGCCGGGAGCTGATCCTGCTGTGTGGATTACCGCATCATAAAGGACTGGAGCTGATCTTCGGCGCTTCAGGGACGGACCTGCACCTGATGGCCGCTCAACTGGTCGGCGGTACGGCCACAAAACCCACCCGCGTCATCATGATGGATGCAGCGGAGACCGGGAGTTCTGTACCGCACGCATTGAGTGGTCGGCATTTTAATACGACAAGCGCATTGGGACATACGGTGAATACCGGCATGCCGATGGGCAGCCGGAACATTACCGGCGTGGTGAATCTGCCACTTCGCCATATCGATGGTACGCCGCGACCAGTCGCTGTGCTGGATGCCGAAGTAGAATCCCTCGTGACCGAAGCGGTGGCGCAGGGACGACGCGTGTTGTTGAACATGGTCGATGTCTCCAAGAGCGGATTGATCGCCCCTAGTCCCGCCTGCCTGCTGGCCCTGCGCCGGCGCATGCCGCAGGCGTTCGACGTGCTGGTCGATGCCTGTCAGTTCCGCCTGGCGCCAGCAACTTTGAATGCCTACCTGGAACAGGATTGCATGGTTGCCCTGACAGGGTCCAAATTCGTGACCGGCCCGGCGTTCTCTGCGGTGTTGCTTGTGCCACCTGCCGTCGCAGCGCGGTTCCGGCAACGGCTCCTGCCGCGGACCCTGCGGGCCTATTCCGCGCGGGCCGACTGGCCTGACAACTGGGTGGCGGGCAGGGTACTGGACCCTGTTGCCAATTATGGCTTGCTGTTGCGTTGGGAAGCGGCGCTGGAGGAACTGCGTCGCTTCCGTGCCATACCCGAGGCGAAGGTCGGTGCATTCCTGCAGGATTTCTCACAAGCGGTACAGGTGCGTTTGAGGGATGATCCCGGTTTCCATCCCCTGGCTGTCCCAAGGCTGGATCGCCGCCCGCTGGTCGCGACGACAGGTTGGGATCACATCCAGACCCTGTTCCCCTTTACGCTTTCACATCCCTGCGGTACCCCGTTAACACGTGAAGAAACAACGCGTGTCTATCGGCGACTGCAGTCCGAGGGCTGCCAGCTGGGACAACCGGTTGCTTGCGGACATCGACACGGCCAGCCCGCGAGCGCATTACGCCTGTGCGCCAGCGCACGCCTCATTGTTGAAGCCACTGCCGGGCGCGGCGAACGAAGTGCCAGCGTGATTGCGCGTACCCTGGCAGCGCTGGATCGTGTGGCATACGCGGTTCAGCATCTTTCCCGCCAGTAGGCCTGCAACATCCTCGCAGACACAGGGGCGTGCCTAGCCCCTGGCGTGTACTTTGCCACCACCCGCCTCAATATCCGGGTTAGAATGCGCCCATCAGAAAGAAACAACAGGCTAATCCCCGATGAAAGCTAATGAAATAAAGAAAGGTATGGTGTTCCAGCTGGATGGCAAAAACATCCTGGTGAAGCATGTGCAGGTGCAGTCACCGTCGTCACGCAGCGGCAGCACGCTGTATAAAGTGCGTGGCCAGGACCTGGTATCACAGCAAAAATTTGAACGTCGCTTCAAGGGCGATGAGTCGGTTGAACCCGTGGATATGGTTCGGCGCGCCGTGCAGATGCTGTACCGCGACGGCGACGGTTGTACCTTTATGGATAAAGACAGCTACGAGCAGTACACCCTGTCGGATGACATGCTGGAAGAGGAACTGGATTTTCTGACTGACGGGCTGGAGGGTGTGACGGCGCTTATTGCTGACGGTGCGGTACTGGCGATTGAATTGCCCGCGACAGTGGCGCTGGAAATTACCGATTGCGCGCCGGGCATGAAAGCGGCATCGTCTTCCGCGCGCACCAAGCCGGCGACGCTGACGACCGGGTTGATTGTGCAGGTACCCGAATACCTGACGCCGGGTGAAGTGATCAAGGTCAACAGCGAAACACGCGAGTTTATTTCACGGGCGTAACGGCCTGACCGGGTTTCCACAGTATGCAGCCGCCCAAATCCCTGTTTTCCTACCGGCCCTACTGGGCAAAGCGTTTTGGCGTTGCGCCGGTGCTGCCGTGTACGCGCGAAGAGATGGACGATCTCGGCTGGGATTCCTGCGACATTATCCTGGTGACCGGGGATGCCTATGTCGATCACCCCAGTTTTGGTATGGCGGTGATCGGCCGGGTGCTGGAAGCGCAGGGGTTCCGTGTCGGTATTATTGCCCAGCCGGACTGGACCGGTGTGGATGATTTTGCCCGGTTGGGGCGCCCCAATCTTTTCTGGGGCGTGACCGCCGGCAACATGGATTCCATGGTTAACCGCTACACCTCGGACCGCAAGGTGCGTTCCGATGATGCCTATACGCCCGGCGGCCAGGGCGGCAGCCGCCCCGACCGCTCGGTGCTGGTCTACGCGCAGCGTTGCCGCGAGGCATTTTCCGATGTGCCGCTGGTGATAGGCGGTATTGAAGCGAGCCTGCGGCGCATTGCGCACTACGATTACTGGTCAGACAAGGTGCGTCGCTCGGTGTTACTGGATGCCAAGGCTGATCTGCTGGTGTACGGCAATGGCGAGCGCCAGGTGGTGGAGATCGCGCACCGGCTGGCGGCGGGTGAGTCCATTGATGCTTTGCGCGATATTCGCGGTACCGGGTTTGTGACCAGGGACATTCCTGAAGACTGGGTGGAGATTGATTCGCAGGAGATTGATGCGCCCGGCAGGGTGGAATCGCACCCCGACCCCTATGCCGCACAGGCAGCGAACAGGCCCTGCGAATCGACAACAACCGCTGACGCCGAAGTGGCTGTCCCTGTGCTGCGCCGCTCGCGTATTGACCGCGCATGCAGTTTTATCCGTATGCCGTCCTATGAGGCTGTTAAACAGGATGCCGTGTTGTACGCGCATGCCTCGCGTGTCATGCACCTGGAAACCAACCCGGGCAATGCGCGCGTCCTCGTGCAGCGTCATGGCAAGCGTGACGTGTGGCTCAATCCCCCACCGATTCCACTGACGACCAAAGAACTGGATCGGGTGTTCGAATTACCCTACACGCGCCAGCCACACGCCCTGTATCACGATGCACGCATCCCGGCCTACGAGATGATCCGCTTTTCGGTGAATATCATGCGGGGCTGTTTCGGGGGCTGTACCTTCTGTTCCATTACCGAACACGAGGGGCGCATCATCCAGAACCGCTCGGAAGACTCCGTCGTGCGCGAGATCGAAACCATCCGCGACACGGTGCCCGGTTTTACCGGGGTGATATCCGATGTCGGTGGCCCGACAGCCAATATGTACCGACTGGCCTGCAAGAGTCCGAAGATCGAAGCTGCCTGCCGCAAGCCGTCCTGTGTTTACCCCGGGATATGTTCCAACCTCAAAACCGATCACGCGCCACTGGTGCGCTTGTACCGCCGCGTGCGTGAATTGCCGGGCATCAAGAAAGTGCTGGTCGCATCCGGTCTGCGTTACGACCTGGCGGTCCGGTCACCGGAGTACGTCAAGGAGCTGGTGACGCATCATGTGGGGGGCTACCTGAAGATTGCCCCGGAACACACCGAAGAGGCGCCCCTGTCAAAAATGATGAAACCGGGTATGGGCGCTTATGATGCGTTCAAGACGATGTTCGAAAAATACAACCGGGAGGCGGGCAAGAAGCAGTACCTGATACCCTATTTTATTGCAGCGCATCCCGGTACCACGGACGAGGATATGATGAACCTCGCCCTGTGGTTGAAGCGCAACGATTTTCGCGCCGACCAGGTACAGACCTTTTTGCCCTCACCCATGGCGACGGCTACGGCGATGTATCACTCGGGCAAAAACCCGCTGCGTCGTATACGCCGACACAGTGAAACGGTGCCAATCCCCCGGGGATTGCGCGTACGACGATTGCACAAGGCCTTCCTGCGCTATCATGACGCCAACAACTGGCCGTTGCTGCGTGATGCCCTCAAGCGGATGGGCCGCGCCGACCTGATTGGCAATGGCAAGAAACACCTTATCCCCACCTGGCAGCCGCGGGGGACCGGTGAGGTGCAGGAAGGCCGGCGTGGAAAAGTGGCCGGGGGTAAGGTGTTTCGCACTCAGCATAACGGGTTGCCGGATGCGCCGGGATCAGGGCAGCGGGGCAAGCCGGGGCGAAAAAGCCGCGGCAGGACGATCCGTTAACCCGTCTGGCGGGTGAAAATGGACTTTCTGTGGCACTGTCCTTATATTTTGTCTCCACGCACTGCCGAATCCACCAGCATTCAGCCTGTTGCAGGGAACACTGACCATAATGATAACAGCGGGGATTTTTCGACGGGACTTTCTGCGCCTGATTCTGGTGACATGGCTGTTGCCGCCGGTTATTGGTCTGGGGTTTATCCTCTTTATAAAAATACTCACACCGCAACAGATGCTGGGTATTCTGCTTACCCCGACGGAGCCGGTCTACATTATTGGCTGGTTGCTGTTTGCTGTCTGGTATTTTCCCCGCTACATACAGCCGGTGCGTGACTGGCTGGCGCTACCCACAGAAGTTTCCGCCAGCCATGCACTGCAAAGCATGCAACGGTTCCCGTTATACTTCTGGGGCATATTCCTGGTCTATCTGGCGCTGGCGCCGAGTTCGGTGATACTCAGCGCTGAGTACTACACGGACTATGTCGCCGCGCCCGTTGACTGGTTTCGTATCCACCTGGTTGCGCTGATTGTCTCCATTATTGTTGGCTTGCCGATCTTTTTCCTGATACTCGATCTGTTCGGGCGTGCCCTGGGGCATCTCGATCTTGTTCGGCCACAGGTGACCATCAGGGCGAAAATCTTCCTGGTCGGCGCACTGGTCCCGTTGCTGATCGATACCATGCTGGTCCAGTACTACTGGACGCGCACCGGGTTTTTTACCACGGAAACCTTTTTTGTCTGGCTGGTTCTTGAATTGCTGGCTATTGCGGGTAGCCTGGTTTTTGTCCGCAGCGTAGGGCAGTCGATCACGCCCCTGAACCGCATGATCGAAGGTGAAGTCTCTGTCGATGCTATCGATCCTTCCGGCTTGTTACCCCTGTCTACCGATGAACTGGGGGTGCTTGCCCACGGTTACCGCGAGTTGCTGCAGAAGTTGCAGCAAAGCCGGGACGAGCTGGAAGCCCGTGTGAGTGAGCGCACGGCGGACCTGAAAACCAGTATCCAGGAACTGGAGTCGTTCAGTTATTCGGTATCCCATGACTTAAGGTCGCCGCTGCGTGCCATTGATGGTTTCAGCCAGGCGCTGCTGGATGATTGTGCGGCCGATCTGGATGCCGCAGGCGCTGATTATCTCAATCGCATCCGCCACAACGCGCAACGCATGGCACTGCTCATCGATGATCTGCTGAGCCTGTCCCGTGTGGGACGTACCGAGTTAAGCCCGGAGTCTGTTGATCTGAATGCACTCGCCCAGGATATTATGGCTGATCTGAAAGAACGCGAACCCGACAGAAACCTCGAACTCGAGGTGAATGTTGACAGTAAGGTGGTGGGTGACAGTCATCTGCTCCGGGTGGCGTTTGAGAATTTACTGGGTAACGCCTGGAAGTACACAAGCAACCAGCAGAGTACAAAAATCACCTTCGCAAGCCAGTATGAGAAAGGTGAAAAGGTTTATTTTATCCGCGATAACGGTGCGGGCTTTGATATGGCCTATTCTGAAAAGCTGTTCAAACCGTTCCAGCGTTTGCACGCTGCATCGGAATACGAGGGTACGGGGATAGGGCTGGCGATTGTCGCGCGCATTATCCAGCATCATGGCGGGCGTATCCGGGCAGAGGGCAGGGTTGGCCAGGGTGCTACCTTTTACTTTACCTTGCCGGGTATCTGAATCAGTCTGGCAGTGAGTAGCGGATATCCAGTATCACGTAGTGCATCGTTTGCTCTCCGATCTGCAGTGTCACTTCATCATCCAGCGTTTTTTTCATCAGCGCCCGCGCCATCGGTGAGTCCATGCTGATCCAGCCCTTACCGGGGTGAAATTCGTCCGGCCCGACGATACGGTAGATAACTTCTTTACCGGCATCGTTTTCCAGCGTGACCCAGGCGCCGAAGAAGATGCGTTCCAGGTCGCTCGGCGGGTCGGAAACGACTTTCAGTTCCGGCAGGCGTTTTTGCAGGTAGCGGATACGCCGGTCGATTTCACGCAGTTCCTTTTTCCGGTAGATGTATTCCGCATTTTCCGAACGGTCACCCTCGGCGGCCGCGGCGGACAGTGCGCGGGTAACTTCAGCGCGACGTTTCCAGAGGTCATTGTGTTCCTGTTGCAGGGCGTCAAACCCTGCACGGGTAATATACAGCGATGATTTGGGTTGTGGTGGTCGGTAGCGGCCCATGGGCGCCAGTATATCGGATACCCCGTCGCGGTGGTTTTTGGTTATGATGCCGGCTATGTCAGCCGAACCCATCGACATGTCGCGTCAGGCGCAGGTGCAGCGGGCCACACAGAATTGCGTGGCGCAGGCCGCCGACCTGTTCGGTCGGGCATTCGTCACGCCCCCGGTGCAGTTTAATCTCAGCGGGCGAGCTGCCGGCCAGTACCGGGTGCAGCGAGGCAAGGCCGCGATTCGCTACAACCCGTGGATTTTTGCGCGTTACTTCGAAGACAACATCAACGAAACCGTGCCACACGAGGTAGCCCATTTCGTCGTCGATCAGCTGTGGGGCTTGCGCCGGGTGCGGGCGCATGGCGCCGAGTGGCAGTCGGTGATGCGTGCGCTGGGCGCTGAACCGCGCGCGACGGCGCGCTATGACCTGACCGGTCTACCGGTGCGGCGGCAACGGCGCTTTGCCTATCGCTGCGGGTGCCGAAGCCACGCGCTAACGACCTGTCGCCACAATAAAGTGCAGCGTGGTGAAGCCCGCTATCACTGTCGCCGCTGTGGCCAGCGGCTGGTGTCCGATTGCCTGTGAAACTCTGGCAGGTGTACATGATTCTCTGCAGCGACAACTCGCTGTATACCGGTATCAGCACCGATGCGGATCGGCGTTTCCAGCAACATGCCAGTCAACGTGGCGCACGGTATTTTCGCGGTCGTAAACCGCTACAGCTGGTCTACCTTGAAAGCGGGCATGACCGCAGTAGCGCCAGCCGTCGGGAGGCGGCCATCAAGCAATTGAAACGTCCTGACAAGGAAGGCCTGATATCGTCAGAACACAATGAAATTAGTACTTTTTCCATTCAGTAGGCAGGTTTTCTATACGGCACAATAACCCCTGAATTTGTGGAATATCTGTCCCTGTTAAACGCTGGCTGACTAGACTTTACAGCAGGTCAGTCAGGGTGTGCGGCAATGGACGATCCCTATGGTTTTCTACGCTATCCACGCCAGGAGCCGCGCAAGGAGCCGGCTTTCAGGCGGGTGCGTCACTGGCACGAATATGTACAGCCCATGCGCAACGGTTTGCTTGTGCGTCAGGCCAATCGTTGCATGGACTGTGGTACGCCGTATTGTCATGAATTCTGTCCTGTCCACAACCTGATTCCGGACTGGAATTCGCTGGTGTTCAATGCTGACTGGTATCGCGCCTGGCAACAACTCGACTCCACCAATAATTTTCCCGAGTTTACCGGCCGCGTGTGTCCGGCGCCCTGTGAGGACGCCTGTACGCTAACACTTGCCGACCGTCCGGTCACGATCAAGTCGATCGAACTTGCGATCGCCGAGCGTGCCTGGCGGGAAGGCTGGGTGCAGCCAAAACCCGCATGTCGAAAACGCGTGGAACATGTGGCAGTAACGGGTTCCGGGCCGGCGGGTCTGGCGTGTGCACAGCTGCTGGCGCGCGTGGGTTATCGCGTTACGGTATTTGAAAAGGCCGACAGGGTGGGCGGACTGTTGCGATACGGTATTCCGGATTTCCGCCTGCAAAAAGCCGTGCTGGACAGACGCCTGGCCCAGCTTGAGGCGGAAGGCGTGGCATTCAGCACGGGGGTGCGGGTGGGTGGTGATGACCTGACAGCGCAACAGCTGTATCAACAGTTCGATGCCGTGGTGCTGGCCTGCGGCGCTGGACAGCCGCGCGAGCTGTGCGTGCCAGGTTGCGGGCTGGATGGCATCCACTATGCCATACCGTATCTGACGCAGCAGAACCGGCATATTGCAGGTGATGTGACCGAACCGGGGCAACGGATTAACGCCAGTGGCAAGGATGTCATGGTCATCGGCGGTGGTGACACCGGGCAGGATTGTGTCGGTACCGCGATCCGTCAGGGCGCGCATAGCGTGACCCAGGTGCAGTACCATGATTGCCCGCCGAAACGGGTAGATATCCTGGAATACTGGCCGGAGCGCGCGCCGGTACTGCGAGCAACCGATACCGGGGAGGAAGGCTGTCGGCGCATCTGGGGCTACGATACCGTCGCATTTGACGGGTGTGACGGTCAGGTGTCTGCCGTGTGGCTGCAACGCCTGCTCTGGCAAAAGACTGCGGAGGGCCGCTGGCAGAAGCGCTATGCCGACGAGCCGCCACAACGCCGGGATGCGCAACTGGTGCTGATTGCTACCGGTTACGCGCATCCTGTGCATGATGCGCTACTCACAGATCTGGCGGTGGCGCTGGATGTGCGTGGCAATGTGGCAGCTGTGGACAGCGATTACCAGACCAGTCTTGAAGGCGTATTCAGTTGTGGCGATATGCGCCGTGGCCAGTCTCTGGTCGTGTGGGCGATTCATGAAGGCAGACAGTGTGCGCGGGCAGTGGACGTTTTTCTGTCGGGTGACAGTGAATTGCCGCTGATATAGGAATTTACCGCCCCGACATCTATCATCCCGGCATGGGCCACCATCACACGCACCATCACGATACGGAAAGCCTGGGCGACCGGCGCCTGTTGCTCGCTATTCTTGCCAATATGTTACTGACCGTGGCGCAGGTGGCAGGCGGCATCGTGTCCGGCAGTCTGTCGCTGGTGGCGGATGCCCTGCACAACTTCAGCGACGCCAGCACATTGCTGATCGCCTGGCTGGCGCGACGGATCGGTCGACAACCCGCCGATGATTTACGCACCTTCGGTTACCAGCGCGCCGAGGTGATCGCGGCGCTGGTCAACCTGGTGTCGCTGGTCATTATCGGCCTTTACCTGATCTACGCGGGTATATGGCGTATTTTCCAGCCGCAGGCGATTGAAGGCTGGATTGTCGTTATCGTTGCCGGGGTCGCATTGATTATCGATGTGGCGACTGCGGTGTTGACCTGGACAATGTCAAAACACAGCATGAATATCCGCGCCGCTTTCCTGCATAACGTCTCCGATGCGCTGGCGTCGGTCGGCGTGGTGCTCGCCGGCAGTCTTATCCTGCTCTATGGCTGGTACTGGACGGATACGGCGCTGACCCTGATCATCTCGGCCTACGTGCTTTACCAGGCGGCCACCCTGTTACCGCAAACGATTCATCTACTGATGGAGGGTACGCCGGAAGGCTTGTCGGTCGTCGAGGTCAAGGCAGCCATGGAAGTGGTGAAAGGTGTCAGGAATGTACACCATATCCACCTGTGGCAAATCGATGAGCGGCGCCGCGCACTGGAGGCCCACGTAGTCATCGATTGCTTTGAGGATACCGCCGGCATCAAGGCCGCTCTGAAAGAGCGGCTGGATGAAGCCTTTGACATTACCCACTCGACACTGGAGTTCGAGATAGAGAATTGCGGCAATAGCGCCTAGTGGTCGTGCCCGCCGGCGCCGTGTACGTGACCGTGCTGGAGTTCCTCTTCAGAAGCATCACGCACGTCCATGATTTCAACATCAAAATTCAGCGCCACGCCGGCCAGCGGGTGGTTGCCATCGACGGTGACGGTGTCATCTTCAATCTTGACCACAGTGACTACCAGTGTTTCACCATCAGGTCCCTGAGCGTGAAATTGCATATCGGTTTCAATTTCGGCGTCTTCCGGGAACATGTTACGTGGCACAGACTGGGTCTTTTCGGCATCGCGTTCACCGTAGCCATCGGCTGGCTCGACAGCAACATCCATCTTTTCACCGGCGGCTTTGCCGGTCAGGGCATTTTCCAGCCCGGGGATGATGTTGTTGGCACCGTGCAGGTAGGCAAAACTGCCATCGGTTGACTGGTCGATGACGTTGCCATCTTTGTCTTTCAGGGTGTAGTTCAAGGTGACGACCTTGTTTTGCTCAATCTGCATGAAATGATCCTCGGCCCGGTGAGCCTGCAAGTGGAAAAAACAGCGGCATAAGATACAGCAAAGTCCGCCGGAAAGAAATTTCCGGCCCCTTTCACGTTAAAGGCTTGAGCCTGACGATGTCCCGCTTCTGCAGGATGTGCTTAAGCCAGGACTACAAGTCCTCGGGCGGACCCGCACTTTCCATTCCATGCATCAGAATATCAAAGACTTTTTTCCCCAATGCCTCGATCATATCTTCAGGCGCTGCCGGGTCAAGCAGCATACCGCCGGTGATGAATATCGCCAGCCCGTGGACGGCCGAAAGGCTGGTCAACACCAGATCCATGGTCTCGTGCTGGCGATAGAGCTTTTTGCGTTTGCCGTTCTCGATGATAGCAGCGAGGCGGCTAACAGCCGCCTCGCTAGCCTGCCGAAGTTCCTGCGCATTTTCCCCCGAAAACACACCTGGCCTGAACATGAGGTCAGCGACTTCGGGGTTCTGTGTGACGTAGAGGATATAGCCTATACCCGCTTGGTAGAGCTGTTTTCGTGGGTCATCGGGGAACTCGTCGATGGCTTTTTGACAGATATCCTTCAGCGCCACGAAACCGGTTACGGCAATGGCCTCAAGTAAAGCCGCCTTGTTGCTGAAATGGCGGTAGGGTGCGCCGTGACTGACACCGAGTTCCTTTGCCAGCTCGCGTAAACTCAGACCAACAACGCCTTTTTTCTTTAATACCGGGATCGCCGCCGTGATCAGCGCCTGACGAAGATTGCCGTGGTGGTAGGTTTTATTCATAAAGTAGACATTTTCTACATTTGCCACTAAACTGCAAGTAAGTAGTAACTGTCTACATTTATCAATAAGCTATCGTGGCGCGGAAAATGGGGGGAGCGTATGAGGCGTTACATCACAGCCATCCTGGGTGGTTATCTGGTGGGCTTGGGTATTACCGCCGGGGCGACAGCCAGGACGCAATCAACGGCGTGGTCTGTGTCAAATTGCGGATCGCCCGATGCCCTGGCCGTCGTACCCGCAGAAAAACTGCCGGCATTGCTGCGTAAGCCAATCCATCAGATCAGTCTATTCAGTTACCACGACCAGCAGTTATCCCCGATAACGATTCAAATCGACTCGCGCGATGACGAGGGACGTTTTTTGCTGGACGACGCAAGCGTATCTGATCCCCCGTCGCGTTTACTGGGGCCGAAGGATGAAATTGTTTTCAGGTTGGCTGATCGTGGGCCACGGTTTGTACCCGGGAATGTACAAGAAACCCCGCTGGTTGAAATCGAGGTGAATGATCCGAACAGTGGACAAACCGGCTGGGTGTATGCCGAACTGTCTGATACCGCAGCCAGTGCACCGGCCGACAAAGAGGTGGACTACCAAACAGCGCAGGACCGTATCGAAACAAAAATCTACAAGGTCGGATTTTCCCACCGCCATCCGTTCCTGATTGACGCATTCCAGTGGAAGCTTGCGGCGAATCAGTGGAGTCCGAACGTACTCGATACCATGAAAATCCGCCATCGCGGCAAGATGTTCGGTTTCATCCCGTTCAGTCGCACCTCGAACGACTACAGTTCCCGATTGACGCGGGTGAAAGAAGGCCCGTTACGCGTCATACGGCGTACAGAAAACCGTGTGCGCATACTGTGGAAACTTAAAACCCCGGCGCTATATATCGACTATGTGATGATGCCCGACAGCTTTATCATGGATACGATTGTCGACATTCCGTTTAAACTCGGTCTGTTCTTCAGTGACCTTGAAACCCTGACAACCGTAGACTGGCGTAAGGATCCGGCGCTGTCAGCATTGACGATCCGCTCACCGGGCACAAACGCCCGTCTTGTCGTAGACGGGAAAATGTCGGAAGAAGAATCTCAATTCAACACCCTGAAGGATACCCGTTTATCTGTAGTCAGCGCATATGGTGCTGTTCACCTGAAACTGGATATACCCGAAGATTTCGCTATTCAGCCATGGCTGTATCTGAATGACCGGATTGATATCGCAGATCCTCCCGAAAACCAGCCAGGTCAGTTTGGTAATGTAGGCTACAGGACCACCGGCTGGGAGAACATCGACACGGAAGTCCATCACCTGAAGTTCACGACCTGTTTACAACCGTAGTGACAGAGCATGGCTCATAAACCTCACGTCAGATTAATCAGTATCCCGATGAGCCACTATTGTGAAAAAGCACGCTGGGGTTTGGAAAGACTGGGTATTGAGTATGTTGAGGAACGACATCTACAAGTCTTTCATTATCCCCGAACCTACTGGTTCAGTGGCGGACCAAACGTTCCCGTGTTGATTGACAGGGGGGAGGTCGTACAGGATTCCACCGCGATACTCCAGTATCTGGACCGTTACGCAGATGATGACCAGCGCCTGTACCCACGGGACAATGCGCGGGTTGCCCGGGTTAATGAACTGGAAGATTTATTTGACGAAGTGGTGGGCGTGGAAAGCCGTCGTTGGGTCTATCACCACTTCAGCGGTCGACCCATACAGGCGCTTCGAACAGCAGGGCAGGGAACACCGTTGGCGGAAAGGCTGTTCATGCCCGTTATATTTCCACTATTTACACTTTTAGTCAGAAAAATGATTAACCCGTCAGAACGTGCCGTTGAAAAAGGGCTGAACAAGGTGCGTGATATCGTCAAAGTGACCGATAGTCTGTTGGCTGAGAGCCACGCGTATTTATTGGGCGATCAATTCACCGCCGCAGATTTGTCACTGGCGTGCATGCTGGCGCCGCTTGTGTTGCCCGCAAACTACGGCATTCGTCTGCCCCGGCCAGATGAAATGCCGCCTGCAGCCAGGCCTGTCATCGACGAATTCAGGGCAACGGCCACCGGTCGTTATGTACTCAGATTATTTGAAACCGAAAAACCCCCGCGTTCAGACAAACGCTGACCCTGGCTGACAGACCGGGACTCAACCGGTACTCCAGGCCCGCGGGCGTTGCATCCCGGCAATTTTGCAGGCCTGTTTCACATAACCGTAGGGAAACAGTCTGAACAAGTGCTGCTTGGCAGATTTCTTGTCGCAACCGGTTTCATTAACCAGAAACCCGACAACATGGCGCACATCCGGCGCGACCTTGTTTTCCCGCCAGTAGGCCCGCATGAAGTTGAGAATGGACCAGTATTCCTCCGTGAGTTCCAGGCTTTCGACGGCGGCCAGTTCATCGGCCAGGTGTTCGTCCCAGTCATCCGGGTCAACCAGATAACCCTCGATATCTACCGCAATTTGTGTCTCCGTGTTCATGTTTGTTCTCCTGATTTGTCTGTGTGCAGTCACTTTATCGGCTGCATTAAATGCTTGTAAAGCAATATTAATCAATAGATACTATCGATTATATCGATATATAGAGCCAAAACAGGTCGATAAAGGCGTGGCAGTATGGACATTGAGCAATCACGGACTTTTCTGGCGATTACCGCTCATGGCAGTTTCCTTGAAGCCTCCCGACAATTGCACCTGACGCAATCGACCGTCAGTGCGCGTATCCAGCGTCTGGAAGAGGAACTGGGTGCGCGCCTGTTCGTGCGCAACCGCTCCGGCGCCACATTAACGCCGGCCGGACAGCGCTTTCTGCAATATGCCAAGCGCCTGGTGCTGACCGCAGAACAGGCGCGTCACGAAATTGGTCTGCCAGGCCGATATCGCGCCACCATTCGCATCGGTGGCCGGATCGCGTTGTGGGAGGGTTTTCTGCCGGCCTGGGTCGGCTGGATGCGCCAGGCGGCAACGGATGTGGCCATCCGCAGTGAGATCGGTTTCGAGGAAGACCTGATGCGACAACTGGTCGAAGGCACGCTGGACGTTTGTTTGATGTATACGCCCAGTCACAGTCCCGGTCTGATCGTGGAGCACCTCTTTGATGAAACACTGGTGCTGGTGAGCAGTCGACCGGATGATGTGAAACCGGGCAATGATTACATCTATGTTGAATGGGGGCCGGGTTTTTATGCCCAGCATGCACAGAGTTACCCCGACCTGGAACGTCCGCCGCAAGTGGTGAACATCGGCTGGCTGGGCATACAGCTGATTCTCAGTAATGGTGGCAGCTGCTTTCTGCCGGCACGTATGGCCGAACCGTTCATTGCTGCCGGTAGTTTGTACCGTGTTGCAGGGACACCGGAATATGTGCATCCGGCCTACATGGTTTACCCGCGCGAAAGCGACAACCCGGTACTGGCGCAGGCGTTGCTGGGATTGCGCCAACTGGCCGGTGACGTTGCGCCCGATAAAGCGGGTTGAGCGTTTTAGTGCAGGACCTGGTTAAATATCGCATAATCAAACGCTTTCCAATGTTTCGGAGTGGTAACGGTGAAATTCGACATTGACGGGTTTCGGGCCTGGAAACATAAAAATGTAACCCTGCTGGGGATGTCGGGGGTCGGCAAGACCTATCTGTCGTCGCTGCTGTGCGGACACGACTGGTTTCACTACTCCGGCGACTACCGTATCGGCACTCGTTATCTCGACGAGGCGATCCTCGATCTGATCAAGGGACAGGCCATGCAGGTGCCGTTCCTGAAAGACTTGCTACGCCGCGACTGGATCTACATCCGCAATAATATCAAGGTCGATGACCTCGGCCCGGTGCTGAGTTTTGTCGGCAAGCTGGGCGACCCGGAACGCGGTGGCGTGCCGCTGGACGCGTTTGTGCAACGCCAGGCCGAGTACCGCGAGGCGGAGATTGCCGCCATGCAGGATGTTCCGGCATTTATCCACAAGGCGCAGAAGATTTACGGCTATCCACATTTTGTCAACGATGTGGGGGGGAGTCTGTGCGAACTGGATGAACCCTCGGTGATTGATCTGCTGGTTGAGCATACGCTGATCCTCTATATCCAGGTCACAGACAAGGCGGAAGAGCATAAACTCATCGAGCGCGCGCAAAGCGATCCCAAGCCGCTCTATTATCGCCCGGGTTTCCTGACTGAACAGCTGGCGGTTTACCTGGCAGAACAGGGCCTGGAATATGCGGCTGAAATGGATCCGGACGACTTTACCCGCTGGGTATTCCCGCGCCTGTTCCATTCGCGTATCCCGCGTTACGAAGCGATTGCCGGGCCGTACGGCTATACCGTGACTTCGCAGGAAGTGGCGCAGGTGCGTGACGAGGCAGATTTCCTCAATCTGCTGGAAACCGTAATCGCGCGGACGGACTGATTCATGCCACTGGTTGCCCACAATGCACTGCCGACCTTCGATCGCCTCCGGCAGGAGGGGACGCGGGTACTCGCGCCCAATCGCGCCTCACAACAGGATATCCGTGAATTACATGTGGGGTTGCTGAACATGATGCCCGATGCCGCGCTGGCGGCGACAGAGCGGCAGTTCTTCCGTCTGATCGGTGAAAGCAACCCGATTGCCCAGTTTTACGTACACCCCTTTACCTTGCCGGAACTGAAACGCAGCCAGCAGGCACAGGCTTACATCGACAGCTATTACGAACCTTTCGACAAGGTGCGTGAGGAAGGGCTGGACGCATTGATTATCACCGGCGCCAATGTCGTTGGCCCGCAACTGGACAACCAGCCTTTCTGGGAACCCCTGAAAGCTGTGGCTGACTGGGCACTGGAAAATGTCACATCGACCTTGTGCTCCTGTCTGGCCACCCACGCGGTCTTGCAGTTCCGCCATGGCAAGATCCGCGTACCCCAGGGTCACAAGGTGTGGGGGGTATTTCCGCACCGGGTGGTGGACAAGCGGCATCCGCTGGTCAACGATGTGAACACGCGTTTCGATGTCCCGCACTCACGCTGGAATGCGGTAACGCCGGAACAGTTCTGCGACGCCGGTTTGCACGTACTGGTGGAAAGCGGCGAGGGCGTCCACCTGGCGACCAGTGCCGATGGTTTGCGCGTGGTGTTCTTTCAGGGCCACCCGGAATACGACACGGTTTCGCTGCTGAAAGAATACAAGCGCGAGGTGTTGTCATGGGCGGATGGCCAGCGCGAGGATTACCCCCCGTTCCCGCATCATTATTTTGGACGGCGCGCACAGGCGTTGTTGAACGAGTATCGCCTGCGATTCGATACGGCGCGCAAGGCCGGCACCGAGCCGCCACCTTTCCCCGAGGCGCCGTTGCTTGCCAGCCTCGATAATACCTGGCACGACACCGCCGAGGCCGTGGTGGGTAACTGGATGGGGCTGGTGTACCAGGTGACGCACAGCGACCGCCGCATTCCCTTCATGGACGGTGTTGATCCCGATGATCCGCTTGGATTGTACCCAGGCTAGATTCTCGTTATCCCGGGATGCGTAGGTTGGGCTGAGCCTGCGAAGCCCAACGCAGCGGATCTGAGTGGTAGGTTGGGCTGGGTGGTAGGTTGGTTCCGCTTGCAACAATCTCGATTCGGGTCTAAACCTCAACTGAGGATGTGCCTGTAAATCCCCGAGTTGGCGCAACTATTGCCTATATTAATAAGTGTCGAAAAGCCGTCGCTTAACTGGCAGGGATAACAACGAATGGATGATGTCACGCGGCCCAAGGGCTTGCTGGATTTTTGGGAAGACTCGCAACTTGCGGGTCATAATGCGGCTTACCTTGAAGATCTCTACGAAAGCTTTCTGAGCGATCCGGCCAGCGTGTCGGCGCAGTGGCGTACCTTTTTCCAGACCCTGCCCAGGGTCAACGGGCAGGGTGCAGAACCCTCGCATGCCGCAATCCGTGAAAGTTTCCGTGCCATGACCCGGCAGCCCTATGCCCGCTATCGGCCGGCGCCTTGTCCACCAGGCGCGACCGTCCACGAAGAAAAGCAGGTTCGGGTCTTACAGCTGATCAATGCGTTTCGTTTTCGTGCGCACCAGGTGGCGGATATCGACCCGCTGGGTTTGCGCGACAACCCGGAGCTGGTGGAGCTGACGCTGGAGGCGCATGGCCTGGGTGACAATGATCTCGATAGCGTATTTGATACGGGGTCGCTGGCCATTGGCGAGCATGCCACGTTGCGCGAAATTATCACGCGGCTGCAAGCGATCTATTGTGGCAGTGTCGGCGCCGAGTATATGCACATTACCGAAACGCAGGAGAAGCGCTGGATCCAGGAGCGTATCGAGCGAGCCGGTGGTCAAACGGCGTTCGATGCCAACATGCGCCGCCACATCCTGCAACGCCTGACGGCGGCGGAAGGGCTGGAGCGTTACCTGCACACGCGTTACGTCGGGCAGAAACGCTTCTCGCTGGAGGGTGGCGATGCGCTGATTCCCCTGCTTGATGAGCTGATCCGGCGCGGCGCAACACATGGCGTAAAAGAAGTGACCATTGGCATGGCGCACCGTGGCCGACTCAATGTGCTGATTAATATTGTCGGCAAGACGGCTGCCGAGCTGTTTGAAGAATTCGAGGGCAAGGCCGGAAAAGATTTCAACGGTTCCGGTGATGTGAAATACCACCAGGGTTTCTCTTCCGACCTGAAAATCGGCAAGGCCATGGTGCATATCAACCTGGCCTTTAACCCGTCCCACCTGGAAATCGTCGGCCCCGTGGTCGAAGGTTCGGTGCGTGCGCGTCAGCAGCGTAGCGGCGACGATGCCGGGAAACGGGTGGTGCCGGTGCTGATCCACGGTGATGCGGCATTTGCTGGTCAGGGCGTGGTGATGGAAACCATCAATATGTCGCAGTCGCGCGGCTTTTCGACCAAGGGCACAGTGCATATTGTCATTAATAACCAGATCGGTTTTACTACCAGCAGCCAGCGCGACGCACGTTCCACGCTGTATTGCACGGACATTGCCAAGATGGTCAATGCGCCGATATTCCACGTCAATGGCGATGACCCGGAGGCGGTGATCACCGTCACGCAACTGGCACTGGATTATCGTATGAATTTCCACAAGGACGTGGTGATCGACCTTGTCTGCTACCGCCGTCACGGTCACAGCGAGGCCGACGAACCGACGGCAACCCAGCCGGTCATGTACGCGGCGATACACAATCATCCGACGCCGCGCGCCCTGTATGCAGAACGGCTGGCGGCGCAGGATGTGTACGATAGCGAGTCGGCAACACATATGATGGAGGCTTATCGCGACAAGCTGGATCACGGCGAGACAGTTGTTGATGAACTGGTGTCGGAAGAGGAAGCCAACTACCCCTGGGCGGTTGACTGGGCGCCGTATCTTGCACAGGCCTGTACCGCATTCCTGGACACCTCCGTCCCCATCGAACGGTTGCGCACATTGTGGCACCAACTGGACCGTCTGCCGGAGGGATTTGAGTTGAATTCAAATGTCGCCAGAATCATCGGCAACCGGCGCAAGATGGCCGCCGGCGCCATGCCGATTGACTGGGGTTTTGCAGAAACCCTGGCCTATGCCTCGCTGGTGGATGAAGGCTATCCCGTGCGTCTGTCCGGGCAGGACTGCGGTCGGGGTACATTTTTCCATCGCCACGCCGTGCTGCACTGCCAGAAGGATGGCTCGGTCTATGTGCCGCTGCGCAACATCAGCGACGAGCAGGCCAACTTTCTGGTGATCAACTCACTCCTGTCGGAAGAGGCCGTGCTGGCCTTTGAATATGGTTATGCCACGACAGATCCCAATACGCTGGTGATCTGGGAGGCCCAGTTCGGTGATTTCGCCAACAATGCGCAGGTGGTGATTGACCAGTTTATCAGCGCCGGTGAACAGAAATGGAACCGCCTGTGCGGCCTGGTGATGTTGCTGCCACACGGTATGGAAGGGCAGGGGCCGGAGCATTCCTCTGGCCGGCTGGAACGTTATCTCCAGCTGTGCGCCGAACATAATATGCAGGTCTGTGTGCCGACGACACCCGCGCAGATTTTTCACCTGCTGCGTCGCCAGATCATGCTGGAATGCCGCAAACCACTGGTGGTGATGTCCCCGAAAAGTCTGCTGCGTCACCGGCTGGCGGTCAGTACACTGGAAGATCTCAGTAGCGGTGAATTCCAGCCGGTCATTGCCGACGTTGACAGCCCGCAGGAAGACAGCGTCCGGCGCGTTGTGCTTTGCAGTGGCAAAGTGTACTACGAATTGCTGGAAAAGCGTCGTGAGCAGCAGGTTGATGATATTGCCATTATCCGTATCGAGCGCCTGTACCCCTTCCCCGAAGCACAGCTATGCAAACAGTTGGGGCATTACCCGAATGCTGGTGAAATTATCTGGTGCCAGGAAGAACCACAGAACCAGGGCGCATGGTTTTCCATTCAGCATCACCTGCACGCGACTCTGTCCGACCCTTCTCAACTGCGCTATGTCGGGCGGCCGTTCTCGGCTGCGCCGGCTGTGGGTTATGCGTGGCTGCACTTGCAACAACAACACCAACTGGTTGCCGAGGCGCTTGGACTCGAACCCGAAACTTCACAGAACGATAAATGAAAGGGATGCAAGATGTCGATTGAACTCAAGGTTCCGGTTTTCCCTGAATCCGTATCGGATGGCACGATCCTGTCCTGGAACAGGAAACCCGGTGATGTGGTCAAGCGCGATGAGTCGCTGGTGGATATTGAAACCGATAAAGTGGTCTTCGAGGTGCCGGCGCCAAAAGATGGTGTGCTGGAAGAGATCCTCGAAGACGCCGGTGCGGTGGTAACCTCCGGTCAACTGATCGGGCGCATGCGCGAGACGGCGGCTGGTGAATCGCCCGGTGTCATGGAAACGGTGGCGGCCGGCGCAGCCGATACGCAGGTGGAAACGCCTTTTGCGACCCCGTCTGCACAAAAATTAATCGAGGAAAACGCACTGGATATCCATTCCATCCAGGGCAGTGGCAGTGGAAACCGTATTCTCAAGGAAGATGTGCTGGCCGCACTCAAGCAAGCTTCCGGAAAAGTGAGTCAGGCGACAGATACCTTGTCAACGCATTCTGAAACAGCAGAACGCGAGGTGGAACGCAGTACCGCAGCCGTTGTTGCGCAGGAGGGTGAACGCCCTGAACAGCGCGTCCCCATGACCCGCCTGCGCGCGCGTATTGCCGAGCGATTGCTGGAAGCGCAGCGGAGCGCGGCGATATTGACCACGTTCAACGAGGTCAATATGCAGCCGGTGATGGACTTGCGCGCCCGCTATCGGGATGCCTTCGAAAAGCGTTATGGCGTGCGGCTGGGGTTTATGTCCTTTTTCGTCAAGGCCTCGATCGAGGCGTTACGACGTTTTCCCCAGCTCAATGCCTCTATTGACGGAACAGATATCGTCTACCATGGCTTCTTTGATATCGGTATTGCCGTGTCATCGCCACGCGGACTGGTGGTGCCTGTGCTGCGCGATGCGGATCGTATGGCGATGGCGGATGTTGAAATTCAGCTCGGTGATTATGCCGGCAAGGCGCGCGAAGGTTCACTGTCGCTGGAAGATATCACCGGGGGTACGTTCACGATTACCAACGGTGGCGTGTTTGGCTCGCTGTTATCGACCCCCATTCTGAACCCGCCGCAAAGCGGCATACTTGGCATGCACAAGATCCAGCCACGCCCGGTTGCCGAGGATGGCGAAGTAGTGATACGACCAATGATGAATCTTGCGCTGTCTTATGATCATCGTCTTGTCGATGGTCGTGAAGCGGTGCAGTTCCTGGTGACAGTCAAGGAAATTCTTGAGGACCCGGCGCGACTGACGCTGGGAGTGTGAACAGCATGACAGACAACTATCAGGTTATCGTAATTGGCGCCGGACCGGCAGGTTATGTCGCCGCGATTCGCTGCGCCCAGCTTGGGCTGAAGACCGTCTGTATCGATGCATGGCTCGATGAGGCGGGAAAACCTGCACTGGGCGGAACCTGTCTGAATGTAGGCTGTATCCCTTCCAAGGCGCTGCTTGAATCCTCGGAACAGTATACGCACACCCGGCAGGGACTGGCGGCGCACGGTATCGACGTGGGCGAGGTCAGTCTCGATCTTGATACTATGATGCAGCGCAAGCAGCGTGTGGTAAAGGAATTGACCCAGGGTATTGCGCAGTTATTCAGGGCCAATGGCGTAACCCACATGCCGGGGCAGGCAAAGCTGGATGCGGACCGGCATGTCGTGGTCAGTCAGGATGGCAAGCAAACTACCTTGAACGCCGAACATATTATTCTTGCGCCGGGATCGTCGCCGGTACAATTAGCCGGTATTGCGCAGGACGGGACGTATATTGTCGATTCATCGGGTGCGCTGTCGTTTGACGAAGTCCCCTCACGGCTGGGTATTATCGGTGCCGGTGTTATCGGGCTGGAACTGGGCAGCGTGTGGCGTCGCCTCGGCGCAGAGCAGGTCGTGCTGCTTGAGGCGCAGGACAGTTTTCTACCGATTGCCGACGAACAGGTGGCAAAAGTGGCGCTGCGCAGTTTTACCGGACAGGGGCTGGATATTCGTCTGGGTAGCCGGGTGACAGCCTGTGAAATAAAAAATGACCAGGTCGCCTTGCGCTACCAGGATAATGACGGCGAACACGACATGCAATTTGATCGCCTGATTGTTGCCGTGGGACGTCGCCCTAATACCGATGACCTCGCCACCGATGAAGCCGGCCTGTTGCTCGACGAATGGGGCGTTATCCACGTGGACGAGCAGTGTTGCACCAACCTGCCGGGCGTATGGGCAATCGGGGACGCGGTGCGTGGCCCGATGCTGGCGCACAAGGGTTCGGAAGAAGGCCTGATGGTAGCTGAATTAATCGCTGGCAAAGTGGCCCACATGGACTACGGGACTATCCCTTCAGTGGTCTATACACTACCCGAGATCGCCTGGGTTGGTCAGACCAGTCAGGCATTGCATGCAAACGGCGTGGCGTATCGCAGCGGCGTGTTTCCCTTCACCGCCAGCGGACGGGCGCGCGCGATGGAGAACACCGAAGGGTTTATTAAAGTGCTGGCGGATGAAAAGACCGACCGCATCCTGGGCGTACACATGATCGGCCCACAATGTTCGGAATTGATTGCCGAAGCCGTTACCGCCATGCAACTGGGGGGTAGTGCAGAGGATATTGCCCTGACCACGTTTGCCCACCCGGCATTATCAGAAGCTTTCCACGAGGCAGCGCTTGCCGTGCATGGGCGCGCGATTCATATTGCGCCGGCCAGA
>CAYYAP010000016.1:24612-28928 GCA_964469575.1 uncultured Thiohalobacter sp. | reverse complement strand
TTACCGCGCCAGTAACCGGTCCAGCTGGTTAGCAAAAGCCTGACGATCTGCCTGGCTGAACGCGGCATGCCCGCCGGTATCGATCCCGCTGCTGCGCAGGGTATCCATGAAATCGCGCATATTGAGCCGCTGACGAATATTCTCTTCCGTATACAACTCACCGCGGGGGTTCAATGCAAGGCAGTCTTTGGCGACGATCTCGGCGGCCAGAGGAATATCCGCCGTAATCACCAGTTCACCGGCCTCGGCATACTGCACAATGTAGTTGTCCGCGACATCAAAGCCGGCGGCAACCTGCACGGCGCGGATATGGCATGATTTGGGAACCTGTAAAGGCTGGTTGGCCACCAGAACCAGTGACACGCCTGTCCGCTGCGCAGCACGGAAGAGGATTTCCTTGATCACTTTCGGGCAGGCGTCGGCATCGACCCAGATCTGCTTCAGGCTCATTTTCTTTCCGGTAAAGTCGTTGTAAAACATTATTGCCTGTTTTCTGGTACAATGCGCGTTTTCAAGGTGCTTGACCGGTTAGCACCCTTCCTGAATCCCCTTATCCAGCCCGGACCGGCTTCCGCCAGCAGTTGCTGCCAGTGGGAGGGCAAGACTGGAGTCATTACCCCGATGTCATTTGATACCCTCGGCCTTTCGGCCGAACTCCTGCGTGCGATCAGCGAGCAGGGCTACAACGAACCCACCCCCGTCCAGCGTAATGCCATCCCCGTCGTTCTCGATGGCAAGGATGTGCTGGCCGGCGCCCAGACCGGCACCGGCAAGACGGCCGGCTTTACTCTGCCCATGCTGCAGCGGTTGAGCAAAACCCCTGCCGGTAAAGGCCGTCGTCCGGTCCGGGCGCTGGTACTCACCCCGACCCGTGAACTGGCCGCCCAGGTCGGCGAGAGCGTGCAGACCTATGGTCGCCACCTGCCACTGAAATCGACGGTGATCTTTGGCGGCGTCAAAATCAATCCGCAAATTGAAAAACTGCGACGCGGTGTCGATATCCTGGTGGCAACACCCGGTCGCCTGCTGGACCACGTCAGCCAGAAGACGGTTGATCTGTCGCAAGTTGAAATCCTGGTGCTGGACGAAGCCGACCGGATGCTGGACATGGGTTTCATTCACGATATCCGCAAGATCATGGCGCTGCTGCCTGACAAGCATGCGCGTCAGACGCTGTTGTTCTCAGCCACCTTTTCCAACGAGATCAAACAACTTGCCAACCGTCTGCTCAATCAGCCCGAACTGATCGAAGTCGCACGCCGTAATATCACGGCTGAGCACATTGAACAAAAGGTCTACCCGGTCGATAAACTGCGCAAACGCGAGCTGTTAAGCTTCATGATCGGTTCACGCAACTGGCGCCAGGTACTGGTATTCACCCGCACCAAGCACGGCGCCAACCGTTTATCCCAGCAACTGGAGAAGGATGGCCTGACAGCCTCCGCCATCCACGGCAACAAGAGTCAGGGCGCACGCACCCGGGCGCTGGCCGGCTTCAAAAACGGTGATGTGCGTGTGCTGGTCGCTACCGATATTGCCGCCCGCGGCCTGGATATCGATCAACTGCCACACGTTGTGAACTACGAACTGCCCAACGTACCGGAAGACTACGTACACCGGATTGGTCGTACCGGTCGCGCCGGCAACGAAGGTGAAGCGATTTCCCTGGTGTGTGTGGACGAACACAAGTTGCTGAAGGATATCGAGCGGCTGTTAAAGCGCGAGATCCCCAAAGAGACACTGCAAGGCTATGAGCCGGACCCAAGCATCAAAGCGGAACCGATTCAGAACGGGCGCAATGGCAAAGGCCGTTCCCAACCACGCAAGCAGGGTAATAATGATCATAATCGGGGTAATACATCGGCCAAACGGCCAGGGGCCGGGCGGCGCAAGTCCGGCAACCACCAGGCGCGGCAGGCGCGTTCCGGCCGAGCCTAAGACGGTGGGTTAACGGATCGAGTCGTAACCGCCATCCAGCCCTTTCTTGCTGTAGACAATCTGCCATAGCTGGTTACGGCGCGCCCGCGCCGAACCGGCGGACGACAGCAGGAAATAACGCCACATACGATAAAAACGCTGGTCGTAGCCCAGTGTTTCCAGTTCCTCGCGGTACTGGTCGATATTGGCCATCCAGGCCATCAGCGTGGGATCGTAGTGGGTGCCGATGTTGTGCAGGTCTTCCATGATAAAGATCCCGCGCGAGGCCATATCAATCTGCTCCGGGATGGGCAGCACGCCACCGGGGAAGATGTACTTGTTGGTCCAGGGATCCACATCGGTGGCCCGGGTGTTGGTGCCGATGGTGTGCAACAGGAACAGGCCATCGTCTTCAAGGCAACCCTCCACCACCTTCATGTAGGTTCGATAGTTTTTCGGGCCAACGTGCTCGAACATACCAATGGATACAATACGGTCGAAGCGTTCCTTCACGTCGCGGTAATCCTGGAAACGCAGGTCCACGTCGAGGTCCTTGTAGCGTTCCTGCCCCAGCGCAATCTGTTCCCGGGAAACGGTCACGCCAACGACCTTGACGCCGTAACGCTCGGCGGCAAAGCCGGCAAAGCTGCCCCAGCCACAACCTATATCCAGTACCCGCATACCGGGTTCCAGGCCGATCTTGCGGCACACCAGGTCAAGCTTGGCTTCCTGCGCATCATTCAGATTGTCGGCATCTTTCCAGTAGCCGCAGGTGTAGGTCATACGCGGGTCGAGCATACGCTGGTAGAGCGCATTGCCAATGTCGTAGTGGCGCTCACCAATGCGGAAGGCCCGGTTATGGCTTTGCATATTAACCAGTTTGGACCAGATGACCGGCCACAGCAGTTTCAGCGGAGAAATGCGGTGCTCAAGATCGGCGCGCAGTAAGCGGTAAATCAGCGCATCCAGCGCCTCACAATCCCACAGGCCCTGCATGTAGGTCTCACCCAGACCCAGCGCGCCACCGTTCAGCAACTGCTGGTAAAAGCGTGGATCATTGACCTGTATATCGTGTGGCGCATTGCCGTTGATCTCGACATCGGCGAGTTCAACAAGGCCACGTATCGCAACTTCAGCTTTATTCATGTGCACCCGCCCTGATTGGCCCACACAGGCATTACTTTTTCAGCAACCCGCTGCCACCTGCGCCTTGCGGATGCTCGACTGCACGCACCTTGCGGGCGGTCTGATCCAGTACACCGTTAATGTATTTATGCGCCTGCTCAGCGCCGAATTTTTTTGTCAGGTTGACGGCTTCATTGATAATGACCTTGTAAGGCACGTCGATGCGGGTCAACAGCTCGTAACTCGCCATGCGCAGCACCGCACGTTCGACCGGATCGATCTCTTTGACCGGGCGATCGAGGTAGGGGGCAAAAGCTTCCTCGACCTCGTCGAGCCTGGCAGGCACCTTGTGCAGCAGCTCATTAAAGTACTCGGCATCGGCTTTATCAAAGCCGTCTTCCTCGACAAACTGCGCTTCGATATCCGACAACGTATTGCCGGACATATCCCATTGATAAAGCGCCTGCATGGCAAGACGTCGCGCACGCGTGCGCTGTGCGGCCTGGGGTTTGGCGGGCTGTCCCATGCGCCTTACTGACCGATCTCGCGCAACAGGTTAATCATTTCGATCGCTGACATGGCGGCCTCGTCACCCTTGTTGCCCGCCTTGGTACCGGCGCGTTCAATCGCCTGCTCGATGCTGTCCACGGTAAGTACGCCGAAGGTGACCGGGATATCATGCTTCATTGACACACTGGACAGACCCTTGGTGCATTCGCCCGCCACGTACTCGAAGTGTGGCGTGCCGCCACGAATCACTGCGCCCAGCGCAACGATGGCATCGTAGCGTTTGCTGGCGGCCAGGCGGCTGGCAGCCAGTGGCATTTCAAAAGCGCCCGGCACACGCACGATCGTAAGATCCTTGTCCTCAGCGCCGTGGCGCTTCAGGGTGTCGATGGCGCCGCTCAGCAGGCTCTCCACCACGAAGCTGTTGAAACGCGCCACCAGCAGGACGATACGCGCGTTGTGGATATTCAGTTTTCCTTCAATTTCCGGGATGCCGCTCATGACAGTCGCTCCGAGTGTAATGTTTGAATTTATTGCCGGTCATCGACATATTCGACGATCTCCAGCCCGAAACCGGACAGGCCGTGCTCTACCTTGGGCGCGCTCAGGACGCGCATTTTCTGCACCCCGAGGTCGGCAAGAATCTGTGCGCCGATACCGTGCGTGCGCAACTCGTGCTGCTCTTCATGCTTCAGCGTTTCACCGGTCTTCTCGTGCGCGTTGTAGTTGTGGATACGCCGCACCAGGTCACGTGGCGTTTCGTGCTG
>CAYYAP010000016.1:0-24512 GCA_964469575.1 uncultured Thiohalobacter sp. | reverse complement strand
TCCGCCACCCGCTCCACACTTTTTTCGTTAGCGATACGGTAGTGGATCAGATCGGCAATAGTGCCGACCTTCAGCCCGTGCGCCTCGGCAAATTTTTCCAGGTCCGGACGGCGCGCCATGGTGCCGTCTTCATTGAGTATCTCGACAATCACTGCCGCCGGTTCCTGTCCGGCCAGGCGCGCCAGGTCACAGCCGGCTTCCGTATGCCCGGCGCGGGTCAGCACGCCACCGGGCTGCGCCATCAAGGGGAAAATATGGCCCGGCTGTACGATGTCCTGCGGTTTGGCGTCCGGCTTGACCGCCGCTTCAACGGTACGCGCCCGATCATAGGCCGAGATACCGGTGGTGACACCCTCGGCCGCCTCGATGGACAGGGTGAAGTTGGTCGCCAGCTGCGCCTGATTGTCAGCCACCATCAATGGCAATGACAATTGCCGGCATCGTTCGCGACTCAGGGTCAGGCAGATCAGACCACGCCCGTAGGTCGCCATAAAGTTAATGTCTTCCGGCTTGACACAACTGGCCGCCATCAACAGGTCACCCTCGTTCTCGCGATCCTCGTCATCCATGATGACCACCATCTTGCCTGCGCGGATGTCTTTGATGATCTCTTCGATGCTGTTCAGTTTCATAAACCGGATTACCTGTCTGCTGCGCCCATAAAACCGCAACGTTGTAAAAGTGCTTCCGTTATTCCCTCGCCACCCGGCTGCGCCGCACCCTGACCGAGTAGCAGGCGTTCCAGGTAGCGGGCGATAATATCCACTTCAAGATTGAAGGTGCGACCGGGCTGGAACTCGCCCATGGTGGTTTCAACCTGTGTATGTGGCACAATATTCAATTCAAATTCAGCACCATCAACCGCATTGACCGTCAGGCTGATGCCATCGACACACACCGAACCCTTGGCGGCGATGTAGTGTGCCAGATTGTCCGGCGCACGCAGGCGAAAGCGTACCGAACGCCCGTCTTCGTGGCGCGATACGACTTTACCGAGGCCATCCACGTGACCGCTGACCAGGTGCCCGCCAAGCGGGGTGGACAGTGTCAGCGCCTTTTCCAGGTTTACCCGGTCGCCGACCTTCAGTTCACCGGTGCGGGTACAGGCCAGGGTTTCACCGGACACATCCGCCCAGAAACCGTCACCGGGTAATTCCACTACTGTCAGGCACACACCGCTGGTGGCGATACTATCGCCAATCGCCACTTCCGCGAGGTCCAGCTTGCCGGTGCGAATACGCAGGCGCAAATCGTCACCTTTTGGCTGCAGGGCAGCGACTTCTCCGACTGACTGTATGATACCGGTAAACATGTTTGTCTCGGGTTTATCCTGTTACACCCTGCGCTGGCCGCAAGGTCAGACGCAGGGTATCGCCGACCTGGCGAATATCCTGCCAGCTTAACGGAATACGCGCCTTCATGTGTTCAATACCGGGCAGGTGAAACAAACCGCGCGCATTATCACCCATGAGGTGCGGCGCGACATATAACACCAGTTCATCGACCAGACCGGTAGCCATGAACGCGCCCGCCAGTGTCGGGCCGCATTCCAGCAGGACTTCGTTCATCTCACGCGCGGCAAGTTCCCGCAACACGGCGTGTGGTGAGGGTTGCCCGTCTATCGCCTCGACCCGGCTCACGTTTGCCCCGGCCGTTTCCAGTCGGGCGTGCGCGGCGACATCATCGCTCACTGTCATGACCAGCACGTCACCGGGCAGGGACAGCAACCTTGCCTGCGGCGACAAACGCAGGCGGCTGTCCAGTATCACCCGCAGCGGCTGGCGCAGCGGTTCAACACCGTACAGCATTGACGGTTCCAGTCGCACATTCAGCGAGGGATCATCCGACAGTACGGTGCCAATGCCGGTCATCACCGCCGAACTGCGCGCCCGCAAACGTTGTACATCCTGCCGGGCCTCCGGGCCACTGATCCACTGGCTCTCGCCGGACGCCATGGCGGTACGCCCATCGAGGCTGGCGGCCAGTTTTACCCGTACCCAGGGGCGGCCGCGTTCCATGCGCGAGATAAAACCCGGGTTCAGGTCGCGCGCCTGCCTTTCCATCAAGCCGGCCTCAACCTGTATCCCCGCCTCGCGCAAGCGCGCCACGCCGCGACCGGCAACCTGCGGGTTGGGATCCTGCATAGCAATCACCACGCGGGCCAGCCCGGCTTCAACCAACGCATCGGCACAGGGCGGTGTTCGCCCGGTGTGACTGCACGGCTCCAGCGTGACATAGGCGGTGGCACCACGCGCACGCTCACCCGCTTCACGCAAGGCATAGACTTCTGCATGCGGCTCACCCGCACGCTGGTGCCAACCACGTCCTGCCACTTCGCCTTCAGCAACAATCACGCAGCCCACATTGGGATTCGGGTGCGTGCTGTAAATCCCGCGCTGCGCCAGCTGCACGGCTTCCGCCATACAGGCATGGTCAGCCGAATCGAACTGCGCCACCTCATGCGCAAACACTTCAGGCATCCGACGCGCCGCCCTCTTCGTCCGGCAACAACGGCATCTGGTCGCGCTTTTCTTCTGGTGTCGGCTCCTGTTCAAGGCGCTCGATTTCGTCACGGAATTCACTCACATCCTGGAAGCTGCGGTACACCGAGGCAAAGCGTACATAGGCCACCTGGTCGAGGCTGCGTAATTCATCCATCACCCACTCGCCCAGCTGGCGCGACTCGATCTCACGTTCACCGCAGGACTGCAAGCGGTGCTGGACATGGCTAATGGCCGCGTCCACGCTGTCGGTATCAACCGGGCGTTTTTCCAGCGCGCGCAATACGCCGGTCAGCAACTTGTCTTCGTTGAACGGTTCACGCGTGCCGTCACTCTTGACGATACGCGGCATCACCAGTTCGGCGGCCTCGTAGGTCGTGAAACGGTCACCGCAGGCTACACATTCCCGACGACGACGCACCTGCATACCCTCGCTGGCAAGACGCGAGTCGATTACCCGGGTGTCCATGTTTGCACAGAACGGACAGCGCATAGGCGTTCAGTCTCCGAGCGGGAACGGCATCAGCCGTAGACCGGGAAGCGTTTGCAAATATCCAGCACCTTCGCCTTGACCTGCTCGATAGTGCCGGTGTTTTCCACGTCGTCCATAATATCGCACATCCAGCCGGCCAGTTCGCGCACCTCGGCTTCACCGAAGCCGCGCGTCGTCACCGCCGGCGTGCCGACGCGAATGCCACTGGTCACAAACGGCGACTGGGGATCATTGGGCACGGCATTCTTGTTGACCGTGATGTTGGCTGAGCCCAGTGCGGCATCGGCCTGCTTGCCGGTAATACCTTTGGCAATCAAATCGACCAGGAACAGGTGGTCGTCGGTGCCGCCGGACACCACGTTATAGCCACGCTCCAGGAACACCTGCGCCATGGCGCGGGCATTGGCCAGTACCTTGCCCTGGTAATCCCTGAAATCCGGCTGCAAGGCTTCCTTGAAGGCCACCGCCTTTGCCGCGATCACGTGCATCAACGGGCCGCCCTGGATACCAGGGAACACCAGAGAATTGAGTTTCTTTTCAATCTCCGGGTTGGATTTGGCGAGAATCAGGCCACCGCGCGGACCGCGCAGGGTTTTATGCGTGGTGGTCGTGGTGACATCGGCAATCTGTACCGGGCTGGGGTAATGCCCGGTAGCCACCAGGCCGGCGACGTGCGCCATGTCGACAAACAGAAAGGCACCAACGGCATCGGCAATCCTGCGGCAGCGTTTCCAGTCCACCACGCGCGAATAGGCGGAGAACCCGGCCACGACCACTTTCGGCTTATGCTCCTGCGCCAGGGCTTCCATATGGTCATAGTCGATCTCGCCGGTATCCGCGTTCAGGCCGTACTGAATCGCATGGAACACCTTGCCGGAGAAATTCACTTTGGAACCGTGGGTCAGGTGCCCGCCATCAGCGAGACTCATGCCGAGAATGGTGTCGCCGGGCGCGCACAGCGCAAGGTATACAGCGGTATTGGCCTGCGAGCCGGAGTGCGGCTGCACGTTGGCGTAGTCAGCGTCGAACAGCTGTTTGGCGCGGTCAATGGCCAACTGCTCGGCGACATCGACATGCTCACAACCGCCGTAGTAACGCTTGCCCGGATAACCCTCGGCGTACTTGTTGGTCAGCACACTGCCCTGTGCCTCCATCACCCGCGGGCTGGCGTAGTTTTCCGACGCAATCAACTCGATGTGTTGTTCCTGGCGCACCTCTTCGGCGGCAATGGCGGCGGCGAGTTCGTCATCGAACCCCTTGATGGTCATTTCCTTGCTGAACATTCGGTTTCCCCGGCACGGCTGAAAAGAGGCGAATCATACTGGAATCAGCGCGTTTCGCCCAGTAGCGCGGTGATAACGGCGGTCCAGGCACGGGCCAGATTGTCGCGGTTATAGCCGCCCCCGCCCAGCACCAGCAACCGCCCGCCAGCATGCCGTTCGGCCAGTTGTTTCAGGCGCTTTGCCACGTGAGCGTGTGCGGCTTCGGACAGTTCGAGGTGGGTAATCGGGTCATTCGCCAGGCTGTCGGCGCCGCATTGCAGCACAATGACCTCCGGCGCAAGCCGGTCGAGAAAGGCCTCGGCGGATTCCCATAATCTGAAGAAGGTTTCATCCCCGGCACCTGGTGACAGCGGGATATTCAGCTTGCGCCCGACTGCCGCACCGCGCCCCGTTTCGCCCACGGCACCAGTACCGGGATACAGGTAAAGCCCGTCCTCGTGGAAATCGACATCGATCAGGTCGGGATCATCCTCGAAGGCGTAGAATACGCCATCGCCGTGGTGCGCATCGATATCGACATAAGCCAGGCGCTGTATCGCGTAGCGTCGGCGCAATGCCTCTATCGCTACCCCGCAGTCATTCAATACACAAAATCCCGCCGCACTGTCGCGGCTGGCATGATGCAGTCCGGCGATGGGGACGAAAGCCTGCCGGCATTCACCGCGCATGACCTCATCGAGCGCCGCCAGCGTGGTTCCCACAACCGTTGATGCTGCTTCGTACATTCCCTGGAAGGCCGGTGTGTCGCCACAGTCAAGGTAACCCCGGCCGGTAACCGACAGGCGCTTGACCCGTGCGAGATATTCCGGTGTATGGAACAACAGAATGTCTTCGTCGCTGGCCCGGGTGGGTGCGCGCACCTTGACGTGCTGATCCAGACCTTCTCCGCACATCCGTGACCAGAATGCCGCCATGCGATCCGGCCCGAACGGGTGATTGTCACCGAAGCCATAGGTGGCCAGTGCCTCACCGACAAATACAGCCACACAGGAGAATTTCATTACGCAGCCATCAACACCTGGATAACCACTATCCTAGTTGATCCCGCAGTGCGTTGTAATCAGAAGCGGCTTGTCAGCCTGGCACCCGCACCCTGGTCCGGACCCCTATCCGTAAACATAGTCATAACCCACGGAAAACTCAGTTGTCGAACCAGCAGACACCGATCTCCTGAAATCATTTCGATGCGTGGGATTTATTCCCACTGAGTGAAATTGCATGTGGTAAACATTCCCACGCAAAGCTAGAATCACTGCCACAATCACCGGACGCCCGGAAAAACGTGCATACCACGACACAAAACGAAACGGCCACAATGCTGACATCGGCCGTCAGATGGTTACTGCGGCCAGTGGTGCACATCCTGATCGAGAAAGGCATCGGTTATCCACAACTGCGCGAACTGCTGAAGAAACTGTATGTCGAGGTCGCAGAAGGAACGTTCGGGCTGGACGACAAACCGTCCACCGACAGCCGCATTCACATCCTCACTGGCATTCACCGCAAGGATATACGTCGACTGCGCACCCCTGAGCAAGAGAAGGACAATACCGCCGCCCACACCTCCACGCTGAGCGCTGCCATCGTTTCACGCTGGGTGGATTTACCGGAATACCAGGACAAAAACGGCCAGCCACGCTGTTTGCCGCGTACCGCCGCTGATGACACACCCTCTTTCGAGGCGCTGGTAACCGCCGTCAGCAAGGATGTTCGACCACGCGCCATCCTCGATGAACTGCAACGTCAGGGGGTGGTATCGCTCAACGACGCCGCGAATATCTGCCTGCAGAAATCCGCCTTTGCCCCCAGAGCAAACTTTGACGAACAGGCCTTCTTCATGGGACGCAACGTGCACGATCACCTGGCGGCATGCACTCATAACCTGCTGTCAGATGACAAGCCCATGCTGGAACGCAGTGTCTATTTCTCGCATCTCAGCAAGGATTCTGTACAACAACTGCGTACCCTTGCTGAAAATCATGCCGGCAAACTTTTGCAGACCATCAACGAACAGGCGCTGACGTTACAAAAATCCGACGAAGGCAAAGCCGATGCGATTCACCGTATTCGTTTCGGCTGCTACTGGTTCCAGGCACAGCGCACCAACGACAGGGACAACATGCCATAAAGCACCTCCACCACCTCATCACCCTGCTTATCCTGCCCGGATTACCGGGCATGCTTCGGCGGCCAGCCTGATCGACTGGCCGTTGCCCGGGAATACCCGTATTGCATTTTCGTTATAATGCGTGAAATTCAGCTCCAGCGGTGAAAACACATGGCCCAGTACGTCTACACAATGAACCAGGTCGGCAAGGTGGTGCCGCCCAAGCGCGAGATCCTGCGCGACATTTCCCTGTCATTTTTCCCCGGCGCCAAGATCGGCGTGCTGGGCCTGAATGGCTCCGGCAAGTCCACCCTGCTGCGCATCATGGCCGGTATCGACACCGAGATAAACGGCGAGGCGCGTCCCCAGGCCGGCATCAAGGTGGGTTACCTGGCGCAGGAACCGCAGCTCGACGAGAGCAAGGACGTGCGCGCCAATGTCGAGGAAGCGCTATCGGATATTACCGACGCACAGCAACGCCTCGACGAAGTCTACGCCGCCTATGCCGAACCCGACGCTGACTTTGACGCGCTGGCCGCCGAACAGGCAAAGCTGGAAAACATCCTGCAGGCCAGCGACGGACACAACCTGGAACGCACCCTGGAAATCGCCGCCGATGCACTACGTCTGCCCGCATGGGACGCCGATGTCAGTAAACTCTCCGGCGGTGAGAAACGCCGCGTGGCGCTGTGCAAGTTACTGCTCTCCAAACCGGACATGCTGTTGCTCGACGAACCGACCAACCACCTCGACGCCGAAAGCGTCGCCTGGCTGGAACGTTTCCTCCACGAATACCCCGGCACCGTGGTCGCTGTGACCCATGACCGTTACTTCCTCGACAACGTCGCCGGCTGGATCCTGGAACTGGACCGTGGCCACGGTATCCCCTGGGAAGGCAACTATTCCTCCTGGCTGGAACAGAAAGAAGACCGACTGGAACGGGAAGAAAAAACCGAAAGCGCCCGCCAGAAGGCCATGAAGGCCGAGCTGGAGTGGGTACGCAGCAACCCCAAAGGACGCCACGCCAAGAGCAAGGCGCGTCTTGCCCGCTTCGAGGAACTGTCCTCACAGGAAGCGCAGAAGCGTAACGAGACCAAGGAACTCTATATTCCACCGGGTCCAAGGCTGGGCGAACTGGTGGTCGAAGCCAGTCACATTCGTAAAGGCTTCGGTGACAGGCTGCTGATCGACGACCTGAGCTTCCGTCTGCCACAGGGCGGCATCGTTGGCATCATCGGCCCCAACGGCGCGGGCAAGACCACCCTGTTCCGCATGCTGACCGGACAGGAACCAGTCGATAGCGGCGAACTGCGCATTGGCGAAACCGTGCAACTGGCCTGCGTCGACCAGAGCCGCGATGCGCTCGACGACAGCAAGACCGTGTGGGAAGAAATCTCCGATGGCCAGGACATCATCACCATCGGCAAGTATGAAGTGAACTCGCGCGCCTACGTATCACGCTTCAACTTTGCCGGCACCGAACAACAAAAACACGTCGGCAAGCTGTCCGGCGGCGAGCGCAATCGCGTCCACCTCGCCAAACTGCTGCGTAGCGGCGGCAACCTGTTACTGCTCGACGAACCTACCAACGACCTCGACGTGGAAACCCTGCGCGCTCTGGAAGAAGCCCTGCTCGACTTCCCCGGCTGCGCGGTGGTCATCTCGCATGACCGCTGGTTCCTCGACCGCATCGCCACACACATCCTCGCCTTCGAGGGCGACAGCCAGGTCACCTGGTTTGAAGGCAACTACGCGGACTACGAGGCGGACCGTAAACGCCGGCTCGGCGATGACGCCAACCAACCACACCGGATCAAGTACAAACGTCTGAACTAGAACGATTGACACTTTTGTGAAGACTTTTGCGCCACGCAGGTGGATAGTTGACCCTGACCTCATGGGTAACAACAGGGCTATCCACCATGCCGCGCTGGATAAAACGAACCATCGTCTACGGCCTGATCGGACTGGCCGCCCTGCCCTTGCTGAAAAGCTACTCTGGCACAGCAACACCTGTGGAAGCCGCAGACTACCCGCTGCCTGAATTCACCCATCAACAACCGGAAACGTGGATAAACAGCCCACCGCTTTCCGTCAACGACCTGAAGGGCAAAGTCGTACTGATCGACGTATGGACCTTTGCCTGCTGGAACTGCTACCGCTCATTCTCCTGGCTGAAAGACCTGGAAACGCGATACGCCAGCCAGGGCTTACAGGTCGTTGGCATTCATACACCCGAGTTCGACCGTGAAAAAGTCCGTCAGAACGTTATCGATAAGGTTCGCGAGTTCGGCCTGAAGCACCCGATCATGATCGACAATAACTTCAGCTACTGGCGAGCCCTGAACAATCAGTACTGGCCAGGCTACTACCTGGTAGACCGGCAAGGCATGATGCGTTTCAGCTTTGTCGGCGAGATGCATATGCGTACAGCTAGGGCGAAGCTGGTTGAACAGGAAATTGAGCTGCTGCTCGCCGAACCGGTTCCGAATCGCTAACAAGCGTAGGAGCGGGCTTGCCCGCGAATCTGCCACTGTTCGCGGGCAAGCCCGCTCCTACAAGCCCAAAGCTGTAATACTCGCTTTGTCTACAGCAAAAACACGGCTTGTTGGAAAGAAAATTATTCCGGCTGACAACCCCAGCCGCCTTTTTTCGGGAAACTTCCACAGGTCACGCCACCCTTGAAGCGGGCGCCATCCAGCCGAACCCCGATAAGGTCCATGAGGTCAAGTTCATCATCAGAACTGATATCGGTCATATTGGTATCACGAAGGTCTGCGCCGGTTAAACGGACACCGATAAGATTGACGCCTCGTAGATCAGCGCCGCGAAGGTTTGCGCCCAACAGAATGGCATTGTCAAAGCGGGCATTGCGAAGGTCGGTACCGGACAGGTCAGCGCCTTCCAGGTGCGCGCCGCTAAAATCAGTCTTCCTCAGGTTGGCGCCATGAAGATGAACCTGTTTGAGATCCAGGTTCTTGAAGCCGGCCTGTTGTAGATCGCAGTTTTCACAGTGGGCGGTTAACAGCAATCGTTCCCTGTTGTTTAAAACGGTTTCCGGGAGCGTGCTACATCCACCCAACATGAATAAAAGCGAGCACAGCAGCACAACGGCTCCAGTGGCTAGCCCGCCTGCCGTGCGGTATGGGTAACTGTTTAACTGCAACCTGGCCATACTCTGCTTATGAGGCGTAGCTGTCTCTGGCTGCAGTGCGCACAAGCGTCCTGCCCCGGCGAACCCTGAAAGCCAGCAACACAACAAGCGCCACGCCATACACCAGCGGCTCCCGAACGTCGGCCTTCACCAGCCACCAGAAGTGCAACACGCCCAGCATGGGAACGACATAGGCAAGTTGATGTAATGCCTTCCAGCTACGCCCGAGTCGACGCATCATGGAATGAGTGGATGTAATCGCCAGCGGCAAAAGCAACACAAAGGCCAGCATACCCACGGTGATAAATGGTCTTTTGAGGATATCCGTCCCGATCTCGCCCCAGTCAAAGAACTGGTCGAGCCACAGGTAGGTAAAAAGGTGCAGGGTGGCGTAGAAAAATGCGAACAGACCCAGCATGCGACGCACACGCAGGGTCCAGCCCCAGCCGAACAGGCGCTTGAGCGGTGTCGCCATTAATGTGATCAGCAGGAAGCGTAGTGTCCAGGTACCGGTTCCATCGGTAATCTCGTCAATGGGGTTGGCGCCAAGCTGGTCGGCATAAAACTGCCAGGCCAGTATGACTGCCGGCAGCAGGCCTGAAATAAATACCAGGGGTTTGAGGAAGCGTTTTTGCATGCGGCCTAGAAGAACTTCTTCAGGTCCATGTCGGCATACATGGCGGCGACCTGTTCACTGTAACCATTGAACATAAGCGTCTTGCGCTTGCGGAACTCACCGATACGGCGTTCACGCTTCTGGCTCCAGCGCGGATGTGGCACGTTCGGATTTACATTGGAATAAAACCCGTATTCACGCGGACCGGCTTCCATCCAGGAACTGGTTGGCTGCGTTTCGCGGAAACGGATTTTGACAATGGACTTGATGCTTTTAAACCCGTACTTCCAGGGCACCACCAGGCGTAGCGGTGCGCCATTCTGGTTGGGCAGCACTTTACCGTACAGGCCGATGGCCATCAGCGTCAGCGGATTCATGGCTTCATCCATGCGCAGACCCTCACGGTATGGCCAGTCCAGTGTACGTCGGCGCTGACCGGGCATCTGTTTCTTGTCGTACAGGGTTTCGAACTCAACATATTTTGCTTTCGAACCTGGCTCAAAGCGCTTGATAAGATCGGCCAGCGGAAAGCCGATCCAGGGGATCACCATCGACCAGCCTTCCACGCAACGCAACCGGTAGATGCGTTCTTCCATCGCGTGTGGGGCAAGGATATCTTCCAGTGTATAGGTGCCGGTCTTTGCGCATTCACCGACCACGTCAACCGACCAGGGATCGGTTTTCATGCGGTGCGCATGTTTTGCCGGATCGGACTTGGAAACGCCGAACTCGTAATAGTTGTTGTAGGTCAGTATGTCCTTGCGATCGGTTTTTTCTTCATCGGTACTGAAGGGGCCGGGCTTTACGTCACCCAGTGAAATTGCCGCCGAGGCGGCAGGCGCCCATAATGAACCTGTCAGCGCCGCACCCACCACGGCGATACCGGATTGAAGAAATTTACGCCGCTGCCGGTAGATTTCGTACGGGGTAACATCAGACTCACCGAGATCACCAGACATCTTGATTAACACGGTATTTCCCTCCAGGTTCCACGTTGTGACTGTCGCTCAGGGGGGTGAGTTCCTAGCCTGTAACACAGTGTAGCGGCCTGCTGGCTGAAGTCCTCACAGAACCGTCACAATGGCGGAAGGTCTGGATGCCGGCATGACGAGTGACGGGTGACGCTGGCTAACCGACCCACTGGCGGGCGTTGCGGAACATGCGCATCCAGGGGCCATCCTCGCCCCATGCGTCCGGGTGCCAGGAGTGTTGCACAGTACGGAACACACGTTCCGGGTGCGGCATCATGATGGTAAAACGCCCATCATCCGTGGTCAGGCCGGTGACGCCGAATGCCGAACCATTGGGGTTGAGTGGATAATGTTCAGTCGCTTCACCATAGTGGTCGATATAACGCAGGGCCACATGGCCACTGTCCAGCACCAACTGCGCCTGCTCACGCGACTCGAATTCGGCCCGCCCTTCACCGTGTGCGACAGCAATCGGCAACCGGGAACCCGCCATACCCCTGAGCAGGATAGACGGGGTATCGAGAATCTCCACCAGCGAGAAGCGCGCTTCGAACTGTTCCGACAGGTTGCGCTCAAAACGCGGCCAGTGTGCCGCACCGGGAATCATGTCGCGCAAGCTGGACATCATCTGGCAGCCGTTACAAACCCCCAGGCCCCAGCTATCTTCACGTTCGAAAAAGGCGCTGAAGGCATCACGCGCACCGGGGTTGAACAGGATGGACCTCGCCCAGCCCTGCCCCGCGCCCAGCACGTCGCCATACGAGAACCCGCCGCAGGCCACCAGCCCGCTGAAGCCGGCCAGATCGGTACGCCCGGCGATGATGTCGCTCATATGCACGTCGCGGCAATCGAAACCGGCGGCGGTGAAAGCAGCAGCCATTTCCAGCTGCCCGTTGACACCCTGCTCACGGAGGATGGCGACTTTGGGCGCCACGCCAACGGCAATCATCGGCGCAGCGGTGTTGTCCTCCGGGTCGAAACTGACGCGTGGCTGCAGGCCGGGGTCACTCACATCGAGTAAGGCCGCAAACTCCTGTTCCGCGCACGCGGGGTTATCGCGCAGAGACTGCATCTGGTAACTGGTCTCGGCCCAGGCACGATGCAGGTCGATGCGTTTTTCGTTAAAAACCGGTTTACGCGCCTGCGTGAATACGATGCGGTCATCGTCACGCAAACTGCCAATCACGTGGCAGTGACGGCCAAGGTCGGCTTCGCGCAGGGTTTCCAGTACCGTATCGGTATCGCAATGCCGCACCTGCAATACCGCGCCAAGTTCCTCATTGAACAGGGCAGAACGACTGTCATCACCGAGATCATCCAGTTTGATGTCAACACCGTAATGCCCGGCAAAGGCCATTTCACACAGGGTGGTGAACAGACCGCCATCGGACCGGTCGTGGTAGGCCAGCAACAGCTCATTGCGGTTAAGATCCTGAATCGCGGCAAAGAAATGCTTCAGCGCATCCGGGTCGTCGAGATCCGGTGCGTAATGACCCACCTGTTTGTAGACCTGCGCCAGCGCAGAACCGGCCAGCCGGTTGCGCCCCTTGCCGAGGTCGATAAACACCAGATCGGTGTCACCACAATTACTGCGCAGCTGTGGCGTCAGGGTACGACTCACGTCGGCCACCGGGGCAAAGCCGGTCACAATCAGTGACAGGGGTCCGGTGACCGAACGTGCCTCGCCGTTGTCCTGCCACACGCTCTTCATCGACAGTGAATCCTTGCCCACCGGGATGCACAGACCGAGGCGTGGACACAGTTCTTCACCCACAGCGCGCACCGTATCGAACAGACCAGCATCTTCGCCGGGATGGCCCGCAGGCGCCATCCAGTTGGCCGACAGGCGAATATCTGACAGGGATTCAATGCACGCAGCCGCCATATTGGTAAGCGTCTCACCCACGGCCATACGCCCGGAGGCAGGCGGATCAACCAGCGCCACAGGTGGACGTTCGCCCATCGCCATGGCTTCGCCACGGTAGCCCTGGTAGTCGGCGCAAGTCACGGCAACATCCGCGACCGGGACCTGCCAGGGACCGACCATCTGGTCACGAGTCACCTGCCCGGTGACCGAACGGTCGCCAATGGTAATCAGGAATTGCTTGCTGCCCACCGCAGGCAGGCGCAGTACCCGGTAGGCAATTTCCGTGAGATCATCCGGCACATCGAGGTCCGGTTTACTGAACGTGCGGTGATGCACATCGCGCAGCATTTTCGGGGGTTTACCGAGCAGTAGCGACATGGGCAGGTCAATGGGAGTGTTGTCGAAATAGCCGTCGCCCAGCACCAGTTGCGGTTCCTCGGTGGCCTCGCCCAGCACTTCCATGGGACACCGCTCACGCTCGCACAGGGCCTGGAACGCTTCGATCCGTTCGCTGGACACGGCCAGCATATAGCGTTCCTGCGACTCGTTACACCAGATCTGCATAGGCGACATGCCGGGTTCATCATTGGGTATGGCGCGCAATTCAAAACGGCCGCCACGCCCGGCATCGTTGACCAGCTCGGGCACGGCATTGGACAGGCCACCGGCGCCAACGTCGTGGATGGAAAGAATAGGGTTACTGTCCCCCATTTCCCAGCAACGGTCGATGACTTCCTGGCAGCGGCGCTCCATTTCCGGGTTGCCGCGCTGTACCGAGGCGAAGTCGAGGTGTTCGGCACTTTCGCCGCTGGACACGGACGAGGCCGCGCCGCCGCCCAGGCCTATGAGCATGGCCGGGCCACCGATCACCACAATCTGCGCACCGGGCGGGATAGCCTGTTTATCGATGTGCGGTTCACGAATATTCCCGTAGCCGCCGGCGATCATGATGGGCTTGTGATAGCCGCGTACCTCCTCGCCCGCCGGACCGGGTACGCGTTCCTCGAAGGTACGGAAATACCCGCACAGGTTGGGGCGGCCGAATTCGTTATTGAATGCGGCGGCACCGAGTGGCGCCTCGATCATGATGTCCAGCGCGGAAACGATACGTTCCGGCTTGCCGTGGTCGGTTTCCCAGGGTTGCACAAAATCGGGAATACGCAGGTTGGACACCGAGAACCCGCACAGGCCGGCCTTGGGTTTGGCGCCGCGGCCGGTAGCGCCTTCATCGCGAATTTCACCGCCGGAACCGGTCGCCGCACCCGGGAAGGGTGAAATGGCCGTCGGGTGGTTATGCGTCTCCACCTTGATCTGGATGTGCGCCATTTCCTTGTGTTCGCGGTAACTGCCGGTGTCGGCATCGACGAAAAAACGCTGCGCCGGGCTTCCCTGGATGACGGCGGAATTGTCATGGTAGGCCGACAGCACACCCTCGGGACTGGCCCGGTGGGTGGCGCGGATCATGTTAAACAGGGAAGTCTCCTGCGGTTTGCCGTCAATGACCCAGCTGGCGTTGAAGATCTTGTGCCGACAGTGTTCGGAGTTGGCCTGTGCGAACATCATTAATTCGACATCGGTGGGATTCCGGCCCAGCGTGATAAAACAATCCACCAGGTAATCGATTTCGTCGTCAGACAGGGCCAGGCCCAGCGCATTGTCGGCCGCCAGCAGCGCATCACGCCCGCCCTGCAGGATATCCACGCACGCCAGTGGCGCCGGGTTGGCGTGGTTAAACAACGACTCGGCATCTTCCGCCCGGGTCAGCACAGACTCGGTCATGCGGTCGTGCAGCAGTGGCAGCAGGGATTCCAGTATGGCCTCATCCAGCGCACGACTCCCTTCGAGGTCGAAACGCATACCACGCTCGATACGCCGCACATTCACCAGCCCGCAATTGCGGGCAATGTCGGTGGCCTTGCTCGACCAGGGTGAAATCGTGCCAATGCGTGGAACGACCCAGAATGTATGGGTTGCCTGGTGGTCGCTGGCGCTCTCGCCACCCAGCAACTGTTCAAGCACCTGCTGCTGCGCGGCAGTCAGATCCTGCTCAAGCTCGACGAAATGAACATAGCGGGCGTCCAGCGAACTTACTTCAGCAGCAAGCTGCTGTATGCGTTCGAGTAGTTTACGCTGTCGAAAAGGTGAGAAGGCAGGTGCGCCAGCAAGCTGCAACATGGATTTTCCCGGTCAAACAGAGAGTCCGCTATGATACGGGATGCCCGGGAGGTGGTACAGTCAGACCTTGAAGCGGCCCACCACGGCTTTCAAACTCATGGCTGTCCCGGTCAGTTCGGACAGTTCCTGGCGGCTGGCTGACATCAGGTCAGCATTCTCCGTCTCTTTGGCTGACATCAGCTCCACGTTACGGGCGACTTCCTGGCTGGCCTGGGACTGCTCACGCGCAGCCTGGGCAATTTCCATGACCCTGTCGTTCATCAGGTTGACGCTCTCCGTCATGTGGCCGATCACAGCCTCGGCATCGCCAACGGTCTGTGACATGGAGCCGCCGGCCTCGGACACTTGCTGCATGGTGGAAACCAGCGCCTGGCTGGACTTGCGGTTGCTATCCAGCAACTCATGGATGCTGGACGTAGACTGCTGGGTCTTGGAGGCAAGCTGGCGCACCTCGTCAGCGACCACGGCAAAACCGCGCCCGGCCTCGCCGGCGCGCGCCGCCTCGATGGCCGCATTCAGCGCCAGCAGGTTGGTTTGCCCGGCAATTTCATTAATGACCCCCACCATCGCTTCCATGGCGCGGCCCTTTTCCTCGATGGTGACGACACTTTGTTGCAAACGCTGGACTTCTGACTCCATCACCCCCGCCTTGCCAGCCAGGTCGCGCATCGCCGTGTCACCGGCTTCGGCCTGCTCGCGCGCCTTTTCGGCTTCACTAGCCGCCGTTTCCGCGTTGCGCGCGATATCGGCGCTGGTGGCCGACATTTCCTCGGTGGCGGCGGCCGTGCCGCGTGTCCGCTCAGCCGCATGGGTCACATTGGCGTGTACGGTGCTAACGTGCTCGCTGGACAACCGGGCACTGTCCAGTACCTGTTCGGATACCGAGGCAATCTCCAGCACCATCTCCTGCAAAAAGGCCATCATCTGGTTGAAATAGCCGGACGTCTCCCCCAGTTCGTCTTTCGAAGCCAGTTTCGCACGCTGGGTGAGGTCGCCTTCTCCACGCGCCATATCTTCGAGAATATCGCGCAAACGCAGGATCGGGGTGACAACCTGCTGACCGACCAGCATTGATACACCGACACCCATCACCAGGGCCACCACCAGCAGGATGCCGATAGACGACACGCTGCGCTTCAGGTCATCCAGCACATCGTGACTGGCCGCCACGGCAAGCTGTCGCTGGCTTTCGACCAGCCCATCGAGATCGTGATTGATTTCATCCAGCAGCGGTGAGATTTCTGCCCGGACCAGACTGATGTCGGTCCTCCAGCGGCCTTCTGCATCCAGTTTCTTCAGGCCTTCAAAATTCTTGAAGAACTTTTTCTTGAGATCGATAAAACGCCCCAAGCCGTCATCCTGCTCAAAGGTCAGCTCATCTCCGTAGGCGCCCAGCGCCTTGATCTTCAGGTCAGCCAGGTCGTTGTACAGCTTGATTTCCTGCAATGAGCGTTTACCGCGGAAAGCAATATAGGCGCGTATGCCGTTCATGATATTGGCCCAGGCATAGCGTAATTCATGGATGTTATTGAACAACGCGCGCCGATCGACATTGGCCTCTTCATCGAATTCGCTGCTGAGCATTTCGCTGGAGATCTGCAACATTTCCTGACTGACCGGGTTCAGGTGCTCTGCGGCGTAATGCAGGCCCGCCATGTTGCTCATGCGGTCTTCTGACAACGCGATCATGCGTTCACGGTAAGCCGTAAAATGCTTAACCCGTGTACCGAGCTGGGCCACCTGATCCACCAGGTCGGCATCCTCCTGTTCAGCGGCCAGTTCGGAAAGGTCTGACATGGCGGCATCGACCCGCTCCAGCGACTTCCCGTATGTCACCCGGCTGGCGTCTTGCTGCTCCAGCAGGTAGAAACCCAGGGCGGCCGAAGCCTGCGCCAGTGCGCGAGAAAGCGACTGGGAAGCCAGCATAAGCGGCTGCACTTCTTTCACCACCCAACTGAATTGGCTCTCAGTCTGGAACAGGCTACGCCAGGAAACGGTAGAGACGGCGAGGATTAACGCCAGTAATATACCGAATCCACCCCAGACCTTGCTGCGGATCGACAAGTTGGAAATAAACCGCATATTCACTATGTCCACTCTCTTGCTCCATGAGCTGTGACGAACCCGCGGGCAACAGCAGCACCACTGTCGGGTGAAGGGACTCTATGCAGGTTATTGGCAAGCGGCTGTGTATCTTGAGGTACATCGACCACCGGGGGAGTAGCTTAGGTCAGCGTTTTCCAGGGGATACCGACCGACTGGTCTGCCAGATGAAACTCGGCTCCGCAACCGTTGAGGCCATCCTCAACGTGACCACGGGCCAGCTCGGGGTGGTTGTTCTTTTCGCTCAGGTGCGCCGCCACCAGCACTTTCAGCTGACACAGATCGATGCTGCCCAACAACTCCTCCGCCTGGTGGTTGCTCAGGTGACCAAAATCCCCACCCACGCGGGCTTTCAGGCCGGGAGGATAGGGGCCAGCCGCGAGCATATCGGGGTCATGGTTAAACTCCAGAATGAAGGCGTCAAGGCCGTTCAGCGCATCAATGATGTGGCGCGTGATGCTGCCCACGTCGGTCAACAGGCCAAGCCGGCGCCGGCCCTCGGAGAAAACGAACTGGCAGGGTTCACGGGCGTCGTGGGGGACCGGAAACGGCTGAATATCAATGTCGCCGATACGAAAGGACTGGTGGCTGCTGAAGACGTTTAATTCGGCCACTTCGCCGCCCTGATGCATGGCTTCGGTACCGGGCGTCATCCACACCGGCGTAGCAAAGCGCCGCGAATACCTTGCCACACCGGCGATATGGTCACTGTGTTCATGGGTCACCAGAATGGCGTCGATACTGTCCGGGGCGACATCGAGACGCCCCAGACGCTTTTCGGTTTCCTTGCAGGAAAACCCGCAATCGATCATCAGCCGGGTCGTACCGACCTCAACCAGGGTTGCGTTGCCGTGACTGCCACTTCCCAGTGAGGCAAAACGCATGCCGCCTATCTCAGCTCCTCGTAGAGCAGCTTCAGAATATGCACCGGTGTGACAGAGGATTCGTCGGCTTTACCCTGATTGTTCAGCACCACCACCCGGGTATCGGCACCGTCGTCGGTCAATTTGATCTGGTAGGTCTTAACCTGCTCGGTATCTTTATCCGACCAGAACGCCAGTTTCGACAGGAAGCCTTTTTTCTGGTGCTGCAAGGGATCGTTGTAGCGCACATAGTAGGTCCCTTTCGAGCGGTCACGGTCTTCGACGGCAAAGTCGATGCGATCCAGCGTGATACCGACATTGCGCCAGGCGCGCGGGAACTCTTCATGCACCACCAGCACCGGCTGTCCATTGTTCTGCTGGGTCAACTCGGCTTTATCCGGCGCAGGCTTCTGTGGCGCCAACATCGCCTCGGCGCGCTGTGGCGTGGTACCGAGATAAATCATCATTTTCTTGAGCATCTCCGATTCCAGCCCCGGATCTTCGGGACGCGGCTCCCAGCTTGTGGTCTGGGTCTCGTCAGGTCGTCCTTCCAGTTTCTCCTGCAGACCCTGGTGGGTAATGTAGATCTCGGTGGTACCGGGCTTCTCGCCCACTTCAAGACGCATACGATAGCGGTCGCGTAATGAAGAAGAATAGGCGTTCGGGAACACCCGGCTGATGGTGCTGGTGATGATGTCTTTGGGGACATCGAGCTTACTGTCCACCCAGTCTGTTTCCAGCACACCAAGCGCCGGGTTTTCTCGCTGGATCAGGAATCCACCGTCCAGCCAGAACTCGCGGGTCTTTCTCCATACGGCGGGCACATCACCATTGACAACCAGCCACGCGCGATCCTTGTCACGCTCAATGCGTATACCCTTCAACGTGGACAATGCACCTGTTTTCGCTTTGCTTTTGCGCACCTGGGTCGCCGTTTTGTAACCCGACAGCGTCGCCGATCCATCGTGTACCACCAGCGCATCATTTGACGGCGTCCGGGTGAGGTCCGGTGGCACATCGAGGGGGGCAGTCGTTTCCGCCTTGCTGTATTCCTTGCTGCGGTCCGGGAAGATCCGGTCCAGCATACTGCACCCGGACAGGAAGGACAGCGTCAGCGCAAACAGCAGGAGTCGCCCGGAGGTTAGATTTTCTGGCATAGATAAGGGTCCGTTAGTCTTCGGTTCAAACATGGGAAGTTTCCAGCACGCCGGCCTGACGCAACGCATCACGCACCGGCGGGTAGCATTCGGGTGACAGTGGCGTCAGCGGCAGGCGCAGGCCCGGCGGGATCATACCCATGTCATACAAGGCCCACTTGACGGGGATCGGGCTGGGTTCAATAAACAGGTCACGATGCAGCGCACGCAGGGTAGCATCGATTTTTTCCGCGGTATCGCGGTCACCGGCGAGTGCGGCGGTACACATGTCGTGCATGGCTTTGGGGGCGACATTGGCGGTGACGGAAATATCCCCTTTCGCCCCCATCAGGATCAATTCCATGGCAGTACCATCATCACCACTATAGAGGTCCAGCCGATCACCGCAGCGTTCGAGGATTTCCCTGCCGCGCTGAAGGTCACCGGTTGCTTCCTTGATGCCGACGATGTTGGAGATCGACGCCAGCCGTTCAACGGTCTCCGGCAACATGTCGCACACGGTTCTACCCGGCACATTGTACAGAATCTGTGGGATCGGCACGGCTTCGGCAATCGCCTTGTAGTGCCGATACAAACCCTCCTGTGTGGGTTTGTTGTAGTACGGCACCACCAGCAAACAGGCATCGGCGCCGGCTTCCAGCCCGCAGCGGGTCAGATCAATCGCTTCCCGGGTGGAATTAGCCCCGGTGCCGGCAATCACAGGAACGCGCCCGGCGACCATGGCGACAATACGGCGCAGCAGGGCGCAATGCTCTTTTTCGTTGAGGGTTGCCGATTCACCCGTGGTGCCCACGGCGACAATGGCGTCCGTACCGGCGGAAATATGGAACTCGACAAGCGCTTCCAGGCTACTTTCATCGATTGCACCGTCTTCCCGCATGGGTGTCACCAGTGCAACCATACTGCCGTGAAACATGGAACTCTCCGCTGAGCAAAAATCACGTGCATGGTACGTTTCCGACCCGCTGCTGACAAGCGAGTACGGGTCGCTTCATCGCTCCGATTAGTCTATTTAATACCGGATTCAGGAACCCTTTGTGTTCATCCAGCGCCGGAAGGCGATAATTGCCCCGTCCAGACAAACCGGCAGACTCCCATGACTGACCAGCCCGAAACCATCCGCGAAATCCGTATCAACCCCATCGTGCCCAGTGAATCCGTGCTGGTGTCCACCGCCCGCGGCATGCGTCCGCGCAAGGACGAGGCCCCCGCCCCGCGCGACACCCGTAAACACGTCGAGCGCTGCCCGTTCTGCCGCGGCAACGAGGAAATGACCCCGCCCACGGTGACGGCCTCCCCGGAAACCGGCGACTGGCAGGTGCGTGTGGTGGAAAATCTCTACCCGGTACTGGGTGACGAAAGCACCTCCGGCAACCTGGTTTTCGGGTTACAGCAGGCAATCGACGGCTATGGCCGTCACGAAGTCATCATTGATCACCCCGAACACGGTATCGCCATCCACGAAATGTCCGAGGACCACCTGTTTCGCCTGATCGGGGTATACCGGGACCGCACCCGCGCCCTGTATGACGCCGATGGACGTATCCAGTATGTGCTGATTTTCAAGAATTTCGGTCCGGCCGCCGGCGCCAGTATTGCGCATACCCACAGCCAGGTTATCGCCATGCCGGTGGTGCCGGAAAACGTCTACAACGAAGTGATTCACAGTCGTCAATATTTCGAAAAGAGCCGCCAGTGCATTTTCTGTTCGCTGATCGATGAGGCACTGACCTTCGAGGCCAAAATCTACGACCGTGAATCCGGTTCGGTACGGCGCAAGATCGATGTCGGGCAGTATGTTATCGAACGCGGCGAACATTTCGTCGCCATCAAACCTTTCGCCAGCCGTTACGAATGGGAAATGCACATCCTGCCGTTACAGCATGCCAGTGATTTCATCGACATTAACGATGCACAACGCGAGGACCTGGCACGTGTTCTGAAACACGCCATGGCGCGGCTGGATGCCGTGATCGGCGGCGCGCAGTACAACTTCTTCCTGCATTCCCTGCCACACAATAATGATTTTGCCCATTGTGAAGAGAGCTATCACTGGCACATAGAGATCTGCCCACGCACCAGTATCCCGACCGGTTTCGAACTGGGGTCCGGCCTGTTTGTCAGCACCATCAGTCCCGAGGAAGCCGCCGAACAGCTACGTGCTGTCGTGCTGGATTAGTGGTAGGCTGCGCGCATGGATAACCAGTTGGTGATAGCCGCACTGGGCGAGGATCAGCCGGGTCTGGTCGATCGCCTGTCAGGCTGGGTACTGGAAAGCGGCTGTAGTATTGCCGACAGCAGGATGACCGTGCTGGGCGGCGAATTTGCCGTGCTACTGCTGGTCGCCGGTAACTGGAACAGCCTGGCCAAACTGGAAAGCCAGTGTGACGCCATGCAGGACCAGCTCGGCATGACGCTGAATATCAAGCGCACCGAACCCAAACCCGCCGAGGGCGACTTTCTGCCCTATGGCGTGGATGTGGTTGCGCTCGACCACCCCGGCATCGTACACAACCTCGCCAACTTCTTTTCCCAACGCAGTATCAACATCCAGGACCTGTCCACGTCCAGCTACGCCGCTGCACATACCGGCACACAAATGTTTGCCGTACACATGACACTGGACGTACCGGCCGATACGCACATTGCCAGCCTGCGTGAGGAATTTCTGGATTTCTGCGACCGCCTGAACCTGGACGCGGTCATAGAACCGGTTAAAGGCTGAACCTTATGCCCGCTATCACGCTCAACAAAAAAGCCCCCGATTTCAGCGCCGTATCCACCGGCGGCGAGTTCCGCCTCTCTGACTGCAGTGGCAGGAAGGTCGTTATTTATTTCTACCCCAGAGACAATACACCGGGCTGCACCCGCGAGGGTCAGGACTTCCGTGACAACATCGCAAAATTCCGCCGCAACAAAACCGTTGTTGTCGGCGTGTCGCGCGACAGCATCGCCTCGCACGAAAAATTCAGGGCGAAACAGGCATTCCCCTTCGAACTCCTGTCAGACAAGGACGAAACCCTGTGCAAACTGTTCGATGTCATCAAGGAAAAGAATATGTACGGGAAAAAAGTGATGGGCATAGAACGCAGCACCTTCCTGATTGACGCCGAAGGCAAATTGCGTCGTGAGTGGCGCAAGGTCAAGGTCGACGGCCACGTCGATGAAGTCCTCGATGCCGTACGCGAAATGACATGACACAGGCCGATTTCGACGCCAGGCGCCTGTTTATCCTCGACACCAACGTGCTGATGCACGATCCCACGGCCCTGTTCCGTTTCAAGGAACACGATGTCTATCTGCCGATGGTCGTGTTGGAGGAAATGGACGCCGGCAAGAAGGGCGTGTCCGAAGTCGCACGTAATGTCCGCCAGGTCAGCCGCTTCCTCGACAGCCTGATGCAGGATATTTCATCCGAACAGATCGAACAGGGCATCCCGCTTGAACTGCGCGGGCAGGTGGAGGATCTGGACCAGGAACAAAGCGGCCGCTTGTTCTTCCAGACCCACACGCTGAATGCCGCCCTGCCGGATGTGCTGCCCGGCAACCGACCGGACAACAGCATTCTTGCCACCGCGCTGGCGCTGCAGAATGAACACCCGGACGTGACCGTGATACTGGTGTCCAAGGACATCAACCTGCGTATCAAGGCCGCTGTACTGGGCATCAATGCCGAAGACTACTTCAACGACCAGGTACTCGAAGACGTTAACCTGCTGTTCCCCGGGATCACCGAACTGCCCGAGGACTTCTGGCAGGCACATAGCGATACCCTGGAGTCCTGGCAGAAAGACGGTCGCAACTACTACCGCGTACACGGCCCGCTGGTGGAATCCTGGCATATCAATGAATGTGTCTATATTCCCGGCGAACAGGGCTTTGAGGCACTGGTGCGTGAAGTCGGTGATAACAACGCTGTGCTGGAAACGGCCGTCGACCACCGTGGCTCACGGCATACGATATGGGGTATCTGCGCGCGCAACCGGGAGCAGAACTTCGCGCTCAACCTGCTGATGGACCCTGACGTGGATTTTGTCAGCCTGGTGGGTAGCGCCGGCACGGGCAAGACGCTGCTCGCGCTGGCGGCGGGCCTTGCGCAGACGCTGGAAGAAAATCGCTACAAGGAAATCATCATGACCCGCGTCACCGTGCCGGTCGGCGAGGACATCGGTTTTCTACCCGGCACGGAAGAAGAAAAAATGACGCCGTGGATGGGCGCGCTGATGGACAACCTGGAAGTGCTGACACGTTCCGATGTCGGTGGTGACTGGGGACGTGCGGCGACCAATGATCTGCTCAGCAATCGCATCAAGATCCGCTCCATGAACTTCATGCGCGGGCGCACCTTCCTGAATAAGTACCTGATTCTCGATGAGGCACAGAACCTGACGCCCAAACAGATGAAAACACTGGTGACACGCGCCGGACCCGGCACCAAGGTGATCTGCCTCGGCAACGTGGCGCAGATCGATACACCCTACATCACTGAAACCAGCTCCGGCCTCACCTATGTGGTGGATCGTTTCAAGGGCTGGGCGCACAGCGGGCACATTATCCTCACCCGCGGCGAACGCTCACGGCTGGCGGATTACGCGTCCGAAGCGCTCTAATTGCCGGTAGGTTGGGCTGACGAAGGAAGCCCAACGACTCCGCAACGTTGGGCTTCGCTGCGCTCAGCGCCAACCTACGGGTTCGGAATGACAGCTAGGCTGGACCTGTAACCGCATCAATCTCCGGCAACGGCTTTTTCGGCCAGGCTTTTAGCACGGCCTGCACCAGCGTCGCCAGCGGAATCGCAAAGAACACGCCCCAGAAACCCCATACCCCACCAAACACCAGCACGGCAATAATAATAGCGACCGGGTGAAGGTTAACCACTTCGGAAAACAGCAAGGGCACCAGCACATTGCCGTCGAGTGTCTGGATAATGCCGTAGGCCAGCAGGATGTACCCGAATTCACTGCTCCAGCCCCACTGGAAATAAGCAATCGCGGCAATCGGCAAGGTCACGACCGCCGCGCCAATATAGGGGATAATGACCGACAGCCCCACCAACGTGGACAACAATACGGCATATTGCATACCCATGGTGATAAAGGTGATGTAGGTGGCACCGCCGACGATCAGAATTTCCCAGACCTTGCCACGCACATAGTTGGCAATCTGCACATTGACGTCCTGGCACACGCGGGTCGTCAGCGCCCGTTCCCTTGGCATATAAC